>DUOI01000060.1 GCA_012838915.1 Clostridiales bacterium | reverse complement strand
TTTCCTTTTGCTTATTATCCTCGTCAGCAATTTTAAGTATTTCTTCACCGGACAATAACTCATCTATTGACACTGAAAAAAACTTTGAAATTGCTTTTAATGACTCGATATTGGGAACTCCTCTGCCCTCTTGTGTCAAGTAGTTGACAACACTTTTCTTAAACTTTTTTCATCCTTTTCCATTATACCAGCTTCCGGCTAAATTACCACCGAAAGCTGATACATCTTCCTTAGTCGTTTCTGTTACTAAACTTCCACTTAACCTCTATGGTCTTATCGGCATACACAACCACCTTATCAAGCAGTACATCCAGAAGCTCATCTGTAATCTCTGCGATTTCAGATTTTCCTTCCAGAAACTGTATTCCACTGTTCTCAGACGGCATCTGATTTTCCAGTGTAAAGACAGCTTCCTTCTGTGCCTCAATCTTCTCCCTGATTCCATCTATCATAGCTTCATACGACTGCTTCTGCATAAGATATGTTTCCCTGTCTGTAACGCCCTTGGCATAGGATTCGTATGCAGTCCGAAGCTCCAGCTCCAGTCTCCTGTGCGTATCTTCTGCCATCGCCAGTCTCTGCTTTGCCCCACGGATACGCTCGTTATGTTGCTCCTTTTCCTTTTCCATAAGAAGCTTCAGCTTTGCAAGTCCTGATATCTGCTTAGAAAGCTCACCTTTTATGATAGCGTCAAGGTCTGTTACAAGTACCCGATGGACACAGTTATTATTCTTTCTGTAATTCACCTCACAGTTGAAAAATCTCTTGCCCAGGCGGTCCATATGATAAATCATATTTCTGCCACAACAGTTGCAGACCACCCTTCCGGTATAAACCGATGCCCTTTTCCCTATCGGAGTAAAAGCCTCCGGCACCGTCCCCTTCATTGCCTGCACCTGCTCATATACCTCCTTTGAAACTATGGCTTCATGGTGGTTCGGTATCCGCTTCCATTCATTTGACGGGAGCATCTTTTTTCGTCTGGAGCCAATCTCTTTCACACGGCTTTTCCCATACACAAATGTACCGATATACATCTCATTATTCAGAATGGAGTTTACCTTATAGTCCGTCCACAAAGGAGCGTCACCCTTGATGTACATATTCTTATATGTACCTTTTCTTCTATGATAAGCCGCCGGAGTATCAATGCCTTCCTCATTTAAGGTTCTGACAATACTTGCAATACTCGTTCCTCCTACACGAAGAGTATAAATCCTTCTCACAACAGCGGCTACTTCCTCATCCACCAGAAGTTCGCCGGGATGGCTCTTGGATTTGACATAACCAAAAGGAGCACAGATACCGATGAACATACCGTTGTCCTTTCTTGCCATAACCGCAGTTGAAACCTTCTGTGACAAATCCTTACTGTAAAAATCATACAACAAAGCCTTAAACTGCACATCTATCTCACCGATACCACCCACATAATCCTTACTGTCATAATTATCGTTAATGGCTATAAAACGGATTCCCATAAAAGGAAATATCTGCTCAATATACTTCCCTGTTTCCAGATAGTTTCGTGCAAAACGGGACATATCCTTTACAATGATACAGTCCACCCTCTGCTCTTTTACCATACCAAGAAGTTCCTGCATTCCCGGACGGTTCATGTTGGTGCCGGAATATCCGTCATCACACTTTTCCGTCACAGTCATGGAACGCAAATCTTCATGGGCACTGATATAATCACGGATGATTCTGCGCTGGTTGGTAATGCTGTTACTCTCATCCGCATTCAAATCATCCTCCAAGGACAATCTTAAATACATAACCAAATTAGACATCTGTCCTACCCCCTTCATTCCACTTGGTTCTTCTCGGATACTGAAATACATCCGTATAACCGCCTGATGCATCGTTATGAAAACGATACTGTATTTCCATATTTCTGTCTGCCGTAAGGGTAATTTTAGCAATTAGCGTGCTTATAAGCTCCGGTGTCAGAACCGACTTATCCTTTACGGATACAAGGGTATTTACAAATTTCTTCTGCTCCTTTGTATTACGGACAAAAGCTCTGTAATCCTTCTCAGCCTGTAACAGTTCATTATCCAGTCTTATCCTTTCCTGCTCCTGCCTGCTATTGGCATCTGCAAGCTCATCCCTGCTAATCTCACCCTTTACATAGCTTCTGTAAAGTTCACTCCCTTCAAACGAAAGACGCTCCGTACGTTTCTTCAAATCCGCTATCCTTGCCTTAAGCTTTGTTTCTGCCGGCTGGAAGCCTTTTTCCAAAGCATTCAGAAGCTTCTTTTTATCCGGTACAAGCTCCTTTACTGCCTTTTGCAAAGATGCCAACACCAGCAAATCCAGCTGTTCCTCGGATATCTTTATTACAGCTTCCTTATCCCTTTCTTCCACAGGCAGAGGATTGTGTCTGCAACGGTAATAATACAGTCGCACATCCCCTTCCCCGGAATAAATAATAGAAGATTCCCTTGAAAAATCACCACCACACACGGGACACTTTAAAATGCCCTTATACTTGTCTGCCGTCATTGGCAAATCCTCTCTTGCGCCAAAGGACTGTTTCTCCTTTTTCTTGTCCATCACACTTCGGATCTCATAAAAAAGTTCCTTGGATATGATGGCTTCATGGGCATTCTCATGGGTTGTCCACTCATCCTTTGACACCTTATGCCGTCCTATTCCCTGATATAGACATCTTTTCGTCTTTCCCTGCTGAAGCGTACCGATATAAGCTTCATTGGAAAGAATCTGTGAAATGGTGCCGTTTTTCCATTCGCTAAGAGGCTCCCCTTCCGTGATATAGGTAAGCTGTGTCTGCCTGTATTCTTCCGGTATTCTGACTCCTGCCTGTGTCAGCTCCCTTGCAATGGCACGGTGACTCATACCGGTCTTTGCCATTTCAAAAATCCTTCTGACTATCTCAGCCGCAGGCTCATCTATCACAAGTCGGTGTCCATCATCTATTTTCACACTGCTGTAGCCATAAGGTGCATGCCCCAGCACACTGCCTCTTTCCATACAGCTTTGAAATGCAGAAGTAATACGCTTTGACACATCCTTTGCATACATATCATTTACAAGGTTCATAAGGGAAATCCCAAGCCCCTTGTTTCCGTTGTAATCCTCCACGGTATCAAAATGATCGTTTACGGAAATAAACCGCACGCCCAGAAATGGCAGTATGGTTTCAATATAATTACCTGTTTCCAGATAATCACGTCCAAAACGGGACAAATCCTTGACAATAATACAGTCAATCCTTCCTGCCCTTACATCATCCATCATCCGCATAAAATCAGGTCTGTCAAAAGTGGTTCCCGACACACCCCTGTCAAAATACTTCTGATAATGGGCAAGCTCCGGTCGCTCCTTAATAAAGTTTTCCATAATCATAAACTGGCTTTCTATGGAATCACTTTTCCTGCCATCCTTCTCAACAGAAAGTCTGGCATAAAGTGCCACACGGTACTTCTTTCCGGTTGTTACAGAAATCATTGTATTATCTGCATCCGCTGTACCATTACGCCCTACGATTGCATTGTATCTTTCCGCTTTTCTTGCCATTACTACGATACCTCCTTCAAGGATGCAGTTGCTTCAGCAACCGGGACTGCTTCTGTATTCGTCATACCTGCCTCCGCCTCAAGCTCCCCCTTTACAAGTTCCACCGCCTTTGCCATCTCATTACGGTACTTAAACACAATCTCTACCGTCTTGTCCTCATAGACTAAAATCTTGTCAATCAGGGAAACTAAAAGCATACGGTTCAGCTTTTCAATCTCCATATTTTCACGAAAGTCATCCAGCCACTGTCCGGCTGCGATTCCGTTTTCATATATGGATTTTACAGTATTCTCCTGCACTTTAATTGCACCTGCAATCTCGGAAAGCTTATTGCTGTAAATCTCCCTGTAGCGGTTAAACTGCTCCTGCGTGATAAGATTCTCCTGCAAATCCGTATAAAGGGCAGACTTCATGGCACTGTATTCCTGCTCCTTTTCCTTTAACATCGCAATCTCCTTATCACGGTTCAGGGCTTCCTCGAAATGAATCTGCTTTGCATCTAAGATGCTTAACAGCTTCTTGGTATCTGTAAGCTGCTTCACATACTTTCTGACCTCACCCAAAACAATCTCATTCAGTACATCCACCTTGATACTGTGTCTGGTACATTCCTTTCCCCTGTTATAGCCGGAGCAGATATAGTATTCATTTACCGTATCCTTATAAGGAACCTTCCTGCTGACCAATCCCCTTCCGCAGTCACCGCAGAAAAGAAGTCCGGCATAAAGTTTTGGCTCCGTCATGCTTTCCTTAGCTCTTGTATCACGCTTCAAAAGCTCCTGCACAGCCTTAAAATCCGCTTCCGCAATAATCGGTGTGTGATTGTTCTCTACCCGAATCCACTGAGACTTTGGCTTTTCTATGGTCTTTTTCACCTTATAGCTTACCTTTTCACGCTTCCCCTGTTCCAGAACGCCGATATAAATTTCGTTTTCAAGAATGCGTAAAACTGCCTTGGGTGTCCACTTCGCCTCCGGATTTCTTTGAAAGCTGGTCTTAAACTTTTCCCCGTGAGCTTTTTTATACTCTGCCGGCGAAAGAGTTCCTCTTTCATTAAGCTTTGCCGCAATGGAATTGGCACTAAGCCCCATCAGCTTCCACGCAAAAATATCCTGCACCACCCTTGCGGCTTCCTCGTCAGGAACAATCTTATTTTTGTCCTGCTCATCCTTACGGTACCCGTAGCAGACAAAAGAACCGATATACTCTCCGTTCATTCTTTTTACCTGCTGGTTACTGCGGGATTTTATGGAAATATCCCTGCAATAGCTCTCGTTAACGAAATTCTTAACAGGTACAATCATATACCTGTCACTGCTGTTAGCGGTAAGGCTGTCGTAATTGTCATTGATGGCAATAAACCTGACATTCTTCTGTGGAAAATACTTCTGGATATAATTGCCTGCACCGATATACTCTCGTCCAAGTCTGGACAAATCCTTGACTATGATGCAGTCAATCTCTCCCCTTTCCACCATGGCTATCATCTCCATAAAAGCCGGTCTCTCATAATCTGTTCCTGAAAAACCGTCATCACAGACCTCCTTAACCAGCTCTACATCCGGAAGCCCCCGCACAAAGCTTTCTATCATCATGCGCTGGCTTTTGATACTGTTACTCTCATCCGTGCTGCCACGCTTATCATCATCTTCCCTTGAAAGACGAAGGTAGGCACAGGCACGGTACTTCATCTCACTCATAATGCTCTCCTTTCCCGGTGGCAGAGTCTGCCACCGTCTGTTAATTAGTATTTCAGCGAAGCGACTCGGTCAATATAGGCTGACAGCAAATCCGTGATACTCTCCCCGGTATCTGAAAATGTGCTGATTACCTTGTATTCCCCATACTTTGTGGTATGAATATCCCCGGCAAGCTTACAACCTACAGTTTCCTCTATCTCTTCACTGACAGCTTTTTGTTCCATCAGTTCGTCCATTCTACTTCCTCCAGTATTCACATTAGATTCATTGGAAACGCACTTCAATAAAGTGAATCTCCACTAGAAATGCACCTCAATTCCGCTTCGCTTCATTTCAGTCGTGACATTCGTCACATACTGATAAAAACATCTATGTCTGTTTGTGCAAGCACAACAGCCAATCTGTTTTTATCAGTGCATTTCTCATTGTTAGCACGCAAAAAGACCGCCTCCACGGCATCAGAGTCTCCCTGCATACGCAGTCCAAACAGATACATGTTATCTGCTTCTTTTACTCTGTCTGCCATGAAAAGCGGTCACTTAATCTAATGTGCATCTCAACTGGAATTATTGCACTCTCTATTGCTTATTCATTCAAACATATTCAGTTTATAGTTGCAAATCCGACACTTCGCTGGCTGGGCTCCCTGTCGGCACCGGTAATCCGGCATTATCAGTTGCGGTAATCTTTTTTATAGTGGAAGATACAACCACTGCAACCTGTGAGTCAGAGTATACATCAAAATCTCCCGACTGGCAAGTGAACATTTTTACTATTCAGAGCCATGCAGATTTATAAAAGCAGACTGTTCAAGTTTACTTGATAAAGGCTGGTTTTATAAATCTATATGGCGAGAAGCCATAAATGAGCAAAAGTAAAGCCTTGAAAAGGCGATTTTGCGAATTGGCTCTGAATAGTTATAAGTTCCTTCCGTCAGTTTAGGCGATAGTGCACCTTCCCGGTCCGCCTGGCTGTGCCCTGATTCTATGATGTTATCTTCCTTACTGAATAGTAACTGTCCAATACCAATCTTTAAAGTGCTCGTATTACTTGGCTCTGAACAATTACAAGTAAAATCTTTGATTCCTCATGTTCCGTAAGGTAAAAGGCAAAGTTTCCCTAGGGACTTGTTTTGCATCTTACCTTACGAAACATTTGTGAAAAAGGAAGTTTGCTGTTCTCACCTTATGAAGAATGTTATCATCTCAGATAACCTTACAGCCACTGCTTCTTTTTTATCATCCACAGCCTGCGTGGGCCTCTTCTGCGCAAGATCCTCTCCCACCCTTTACGGAAGTGTCATTATCTTCGCTCGTCCGCTTATTTAGCGGAGTCATGGCGCAAGTTATTGTTGTTCTTCATAAGCAGCTATTTCCGCGGTAGCAACGAGGCAAGTGGTGAATGCTTGCATTCAGCCATTTGCCGACTGCCGCGAACCTGTGACGTAGTCACTAGGTATTGTTTGACGATAATCGCTACTTCAATTATCTGTTTTCGCTTTTGATTATAGTTGACATTTTCCAGAAAATCAACTATTATTCTTATAAACCGTATTGATAATCGCTATTTTATGTTTAACACTTTAGCGATTTTCGCTATAAACACAAAAATTTGTTTAACAAGGAAAGGCTGATATTATGGGCATTTACGAGAATTTTGAATCCATCAAGGCTTTATTAGGATATGAGAAATTTACCGCTGAAGAGATTATAGAGAAGGGGTATTTGTCAGAATCCAGCATCGCACAGATTGATAAAAAGATGGAAGAAGCCGGCGATGTGCTGTGCCACTTCCCTATCGGATATACTTTTGATGAAAATAAAACGTCCTTCTACCGGATTGCTTTGAGTGAGCAGTTCCAGATATTAAAGGAATACCCCGCCGGTACAAGTATTCTTAATTTTATTGCATTAGAAACAGAGGACATTGTTGCGTATATGAAAAATATGTCTGACAACATCACCGCAATGATTGAGCAGAAGGCTTCCACACCGGATGCGGATGGTATTATCCGCTTTGATTTCACGGATGTTACGCAAACAGCTGTAAGCACCACACTGGCAGCACTCCACAACGACAACTTTTTTCTGTTCCTTGTAAACTGCTGTTTTCTCCAGTATGTAACGGAGCTGTTTGTATATAACTTTTATCCGTTCATAGCACTGAAGCATTATAAAAAAATATTAGGAGATGCTTTTTATTATGATGAAGATACCGACATTTTGATGCCTGAAGAAAAAGGCGGATTATATGACATTACAGAATTTATCAACTATGGTATCCGCATGACCGCAGCATTTTTAGATTACCAGAAGGATTTATTAACTGCTGACTTTGATATGCTTCTTATGAAGGATAAGCTTTTCTCTGAATATGATACCTTACAGTACCTATATCTCATGGAGTCCAAAGACAATATGCGTGACACCTATACCAGCACAAGCTTCAATACCCATCTGATGCCGGTTGGAGTACATCAGTTCAACCATCTGGACGTTGTAAATAAAATCATTGATGAAAACATGCCTGTCCGAGAGGTCTATGACATTAACTCCGTACAGGATTGGTTCCGCTATGAATTTATGTATCTTGCTAAAGGAAATGTACTGTATAAGCTGTGCAAGAACTGCGGCAGATTCTTCATCCCCTCCGGCAGATCTGACAGCGAATACTGTGAGCGTATGGATACTGCCAGTGGTAAAACCTGCAAGGAAGTCGGTGCCATTAACACCTTTGTAAAAAAACACGAAAATGATGAAATCCATCAGGCGTACACAAAAGCATACCGCCGGATGGACTCCAGAAAACGTACTATGTATATTTCCAAGAAGGAATTTACCGAATGGAGCAAAACTGCCCGTGAAAAGCGCAAGCTGTGCGAAGATGGGCAGATTACACTTGAGGAATTTCAGGCTTGGCTGGATGAGAGTAAATGCAGGTAATCCCTTCCACTGGTAGATTCTAACTCATCCGTTTAATAATTTATTTAAAAACACTTCTCGATTATTTATAAACAGTTCCATAACTGTATAGCACTCCGTATCCTCATATTTACATAATCTAACCTCACCATTATCAAATGAATAAATACTTGCACCAGGTAATCCTAAAAGTATCGGGGAATGTGTTGCGATAATAAATTGCGAACCCCCTTCTCCCATTTTTGCAATTTGTAACAATAGAGACAATTGCCTTTGCGGAGAAAGTGCAGCCTCTGGTTCATCCATGATATACAATCCTTCTTTACTACTGTTTTGAAAAAAAGACAAAAAACTTTCTCCGTGAGATTGTTCATGCAATGATTTTCCACCATATCGTTCATAAAAAATTTCTTTAGGCGTTATATCTCTATAATCCTCTAGTTTGCTTGCTACATTAAAAAAACTTTCTGCTCTGAAAAAGTAGTTGCCCTTCGGTCTTCTATATCCCTTGCTGATTTTTATTGCCTCACATAATTCAGACACATCATCATATGTTGAGAAATTATAATTAATAGTTCCACCTTCAGGATTGAACCCATATGCAACTGCTATAGCTTCTAATAATGTTGATTTGCCAGTTCCATTTTCACCAACAAAAAAAGTAATTCTATTATTAAAATTAAAATCTTCTAGATGTTTTAATGCATCTATATTTCTTAAATACGAATCTTTGGGAATTATATCCCAATCAATATGTACTTTCTGAATATAATTATCGTTCAATTTGTTCTCCTTTTCAATAGCTACATAATTTATTGATATAAACTTAATATGTAATTCACCATACTTCCGTCAACTAGTTCCTTATATCTAAAAACTTTATATCCTGTCAGTTGCTTCAATGCTTCTTGATAAAAATCTTCGTTATCCACCTCATTATTACTAATAAGTTGAAGTCCCTGTTCACTTTCCACAGTATCACTGTCAAACATAAACTCTGATATGCAAAAGATAATATGCGGAACATTTTTCAATTTAATTTGTTCAACTTCTTTCTTTACGCTATCCCATACAATGCCTCTATTCAGCATTATAATTACTGCATCCGCATCTGCAGCTAATAAAAATGCATTAAATAACATACCAAAATTGTACTTATTATGCCAATTCAATTTTGTTATGCCACCTGGTATATCTACAAGTAACATATCCACGTCATCATTATAAGAATTCTCATCCATTACCGCATTTAATTGATATACAATGTGTGGATATGTAATATTTTCGGGATGTTCATATGTTGCTATTCCCATAACATACCCTAATGGATTACATGTCATCGCAGCACAATTAACGCTCTGCATCATTAATTGCTCATACAAATGAATTAAAACCTCATACTTTTGTGTTCCACTAACAAATCCAGCAATATAAATAATTGGCTTTTTTATATATTTGATATAATCATAGTTATATTCATCAAAATGTTTTAACTCTATCATCTTCTCATTAGTGTCAAATTTACCTAATAATTGAAATGGAATTTTGTTAAATCTTTCCTGATTAGACATCATTTTTTTAACATAATGCTCACTATTTATTTCTATTATATTCTCTACACTTTTTTCCTCAAGAATTCTATTATCCACAGAAACAAATTTATTCGTTACTATATCATATGTTCCTATTATTTTCTTATTCAGTAATTGCTTATGTAACTTATACCACTCAATATTATGACTTGAATCTATAACTGCTGTGTTTTGTTTTATAACACGTCTTTCAACACGTTTATGCTCATAATTAAAAACATTTAATTTATCACAAATTTGTTGAAAGCTTGCTAATATATTTCCTTCAATCACAAGTGCCAATATTCCTGCATAGTGTGCACACGCAAGGCTAGAAGACGATTCCATAACAATTTTTTTAGCCGAAACAGTATATACATATTCCTTTTTTTCTATGCATATTGTTTTGCTGTTGATATGTATAATATTATGTTCATTACATTGTTTGCTTTGTATTGCCAATACATGTTCAAAATCTGCCGGATACGAAATCATATTGTCAGATGAAGCTAAAATAAACATTCCCTTATCATGTAACTTTTTTATTACATCTACTAATCTTTCACTAAAGGTTTCTAATTTCATAGAAATACTGATAATATCAATTTCCATGTTTTTAGTGCTAATATATTCCAATGCACTTATCATTCCTGCTTCAGTTACACTATAATTTTCATCTGTAACATTAAAATCATAAATGGTCGCATCATTTGCTACTTTTTTAATTTCCTGAGCACAATATGTTCCATGAAAATCTTTCACCCCTCTACTTTCATTTATTTCCATAATCTTTAGATCTTTATTCACTACATAATGTTTTTTACAGCTAACTATATCTCCATTTATTCCACCATCTATCACCGCAATATTCACACATTTTCCAGAATAATTTGTTAAGTAAAAATCGTAATTCATTACAACCTCTCTTTCTAATCTATAGAAAACTTGCTAAAAAGTGACACCAATTCTGGTTCATTCTGCAATAGCTCTATGTATTTCTTATATTCTTGTTTTATTTTATTACGCATATCATTACAATACATTTTGTCTTTTTTCATCTCATCCTCATTCATAAAACAAGTATTACAAAATCTAATTGCCCAACAATCGCAACATTTACTTTTTACATTTTTTGCTGTTTCTTCTAACAAAAATGCTAACTTTTCATAGTTTATCCAATTATCCACATCACCAATGTTATAACGTTCACAGGTTTCATCAACCTTTTCACACACCAATAATCTCCCTCTTGGATCAACAAATATTCTTTTACAAAAAGGCAAGCAATATCCACAAGGTTCAGCTAATACATGCCTACTATCTTTAGAAATAATATGAAATTTTTTCAATTCTTTAATAGTAAGCATAATATCATACATGGGACTTTCATGTTCTAATATATATTCATTTATATTGATATCCCGCTCATTAAGATACTTTTCAAAATAGTCTGTGTTTTTTAGTTCCATCATATTAACCTTTGAAAATTCAAAAAAATCTGATATAATATCAAAATTATGGGGAGGCGCCATTACAGCATTAAACATGATATTTTCTTGGTAAAATAATGGGTACTTCTTCTTGATAATCTTAATATTTTCGATAATGGTCTCATATGTTTTTTCACCAGCAATATCTTTTCTATACCTATCATGTATATACTGTGGACCATCTAAACTTATTATTACCAGAAATTTATTTTCTACAAGAAAATCTATAAAGTCCTCATTCAAAGCTAATCCATTAGTAGTAATGCAATACCTAATTTTCTGCCCGAAGTGGTTTTGTTCACAATAATTGACTGCGGATTTAATCCTGTTTTTTTCTATCAATGGTTCACCACCATAAAAAGAAATGTATATTTCCTCTGAGCATTTTGAATGATTAATAAACTGTATAATCGCCTTTTTCATAGTTTCCTCACTCATCGTAGTCAAACTATGTTTGCCGTCATATTTATTCCTATATCCACAATATTCACATCGCATATTACACTTTTCTGTCAAAGACATAACAAGATGCTTTTGCTTATTCTCAATCTTCCATACATTTTCTTGTTGCGTTATTGGTGAAACAATCTGCAATTTTTCATCATTTAAAACATCTCGAATATTATGTTTATTTATCAATTCGTAATACCGCTTATTTCTTTTTTTCTTTCTGATTAATTCACTTAATTCCTCAGATATTTCTCTCAGTACATTGTCAAATGAATCATATATATATTCTTGTCCATTACTTGAAATAGTTATATAATTATTCATAAATCTTTCCTCTTCATCTAATATTTTTAGGGGATGAAAATACATTAAATTGCCTGTTTAACTAAACTAATTAATATTTCCTTTTAAAAATAAAATCAAATAAACCTTTGGCTGCCATAGTTGTTAATCCTGTTTGAACACCCATGCTTGCATAACCTGTAGCTTTGCTCACAAAACAATAGCAATAACATGTACATTTTGCCATCTTAGTAGCATTATTCTCTTCAATATTAACTCTATTTATCTTCTTCAATTCCATAAATACTTCTCCTTCCTTCATCCCCTTCTATATTAATTATCAAGCAGTTTTGTATACATGCTTGCATAATCCTCGCATTCATTCATCAATTCATGATGAGTTCCTGTTGCTGATACCTTACCTTCCGCAATAAAAAGAATTTCATCTGCAATTTTTGCAACATCAAAATTATGCGAAATAATAATAAACGTTTTTTCATTTCTTTTTTTGTTAATCATTTCTATTATTTCATTTTGACTAACACCATCAACAGATGCTATTGGCTCATCCCAAACAAACAATGGTGTATCATTGTAAATGCTTCTGGCTATTGCTACTCGTTGCCATTGACCAATTGAAAGTTCAACTCCATCCTTGTCAAACAACTTAGTCAATTGAGTACCATATCTTTGTGGTAGAGTATCCGCAACTTTATTTGCATCTGCAAAATCTTGCTTACGCATTGTCTTTTCAAAAGACTTAACATTATCCAGATTACCAACGATAATGTTGTCTTTGAAAGATAATGCATATCTATTGTAATCTTGAAACATTGGCGAAAATATTTTCGCAATTTCAGATTGCTTATAATTATTTATGTCAATATTATTTATCAATATCTTTCCACGTTGTGGTTTATACAATCTTAATAGTAATTTCATAATTGTGGATTTTCCGGAACCATTTTCTCCTATAATAACAAATAGTCCTCTACTATTAATTTTAAAATTCAAATCATCTAGTACATATTTTTCAGAACCAGTATATTTAAATGACACGTGCGAAAACTCTATTAATAAATCATCCTCGTGTTTAAACACTTCAATTTCATCATTTTCCTTTGTATCATACTCAATAAATTCAAAAAAAACATTAAAATAAAGAAAGCTTTCATAGCTTATTGAAAGTATATTAAATCCGGCTTCTAATGAATCCTGTATACTGATAATCGCATAAAACACACTTGTAAAACTTGCAATATCAAATTTTCCACAAATACAATCATAAAAAAACCAGATAATACAAATAATTGCACCACTTCTCCCTATAAGATTTGCAAAAAAAGACTCTATACATCCTCGAACATACAACTTGCGGTTTTTATTATAATATTTTTGAAATTCATCTTCCCGTTTTTTCAAAAAAAAGCCTGTTGTGTTATACAATTTTTGTTCTTTAAAAAACTCCTTTTGTGTTAATACATCATAATAATAATCTTTCTTTCTATTAGACTTGGTATTCTCGATAACAAAAGAATAATATCTTTTTTTATAATGTATTTTCATAATTAACATTGGTAATGTTGTAACTAAAATAATCAACAGTGCCAATTTATTAACTCCAAAAATAATACTAATATATCCACAGAAACCAACAAGCATAGTTGAAATAGCCGTAACTAAATTTACCATTTCCGTAATGGACACATCAACTTGCTTTACACAATTTTCATATATATCTAGTAAATCAGGGTCATCGAAAAATGCTAAATCTAAATCTACCATTTTTTTAGCTATCACAGTTTTTGTATTGTGTTGGATCTTTAATATCAACGAATTATTTACTAATTCTGAAATATTGTCTATCATATTTATTAATATAAAAATGAATCCCTCAATTACTATCAAAAATATTCCTTGCCTTATATAATTTTCGTTTATGCCTTCTTGAACAATCTTTGTAATAACTCCAATTATATTTTCTAATACCTTTAATTGAATAACAGGTGCCAATCCCATGATAGCAATACCAATTGTATACACCAATATCATCGAAAAATTGAATTTACATATATTTTTCAAAATAAATAAAGCTTTCTCTTTTTTTTTCATACATCAACCTTCCTTCATCTGTTCTCTTAATATACAGAACTCGCTCAATTATATCGTAGAATACGATTTTTTTCAACTTTGTATCATCTTAAGATTGCGTAACTTTACTGTAGGAAATATAAAGGTGGAGTTCACCAAAGATGTGTTTATAGAATTAACATCTTTACTATACCTTTTATTTCTCTTTTTTACAATCCCCATATATGAGGATTAAACCA
>DUOI01000059.1 GCA_012838915.1 Clostridiales bacterium | reverse complement strand
TTTGTTACAACAACTACTAGGTTCAGGATGAGAATCCATAACTACCACCTCAACTTTCTTCAATAATATTTCGGGTTCAGTACAAATTTTGCAACTCCAACTAATTATATCAGATAGTAATAAATAGTGAAAGCATTGCCAACTTGAACACCTGAATCAGCCCTATACCGAATTATTTACTAAGATATTAGTTGCCATATTATTCGCCGCACTCATCGTGATGCTGATGTTCATGGCAAACTGAACCTGTAGATTTTAGAGCGCCTTGCAAGTAAGCTTCTACATCCGCTTTCGCGTTGCCAGAAGCGCCTACAACAACTTCAACGTTTCTTTCATTGAAAATCTCAACTGCGCCTCCGCCCATACTACCGCTGATAATGACATTTACACCACGATCAGCAAGGAAATTTGGCAGAAACCCAGGTCTGTGTCCGGGATTAGCAGTGGTTTCACTTTTGACGATTTGATTATTTTCAGTTTCAAAAATCATAAACCCTTCGCAATGTCCAAAGTGCTCAGTTACCATTCCATTTTCGCTTGCCACAGCAATTTTCATCATTTTAGTTTTCCTCCATCTTTTCTAAAATCTTTGCAACTGGATCAAGCCAATTGCCATCAAAAAGCTCTATCAGACCCTTGTCACATGCAGCTGAAATTTTCGGGTCAATGGGTAATTTAGCAAGAACCTTTAAATTATGTTTATCAGCAATTTCTTCAATGTGGCTTTCACCAAATATCTGATAATCCTTGCCGTTATCAGGGCATTTAAAATAGGACATGTTTTCCACAAAACCGATAATGGGGATATTCATCATCTCAGCCATCTTGACAGCTTTTGAAACAATCATCGATACCAGTTCCTGCGGTGAGGTCACAACAATAATCCCATCAACAGCGATAGATTGAAATACCGTAAGGGGAACATCACCGGTGCCCGGCGGCATATCGATGAACATAAAATCCACATCGTTCCAGATTACATCAGTCCAAAACTGCTTTACTGTACCAGCAATAATCGGTCCTCTCCATACAACCGGATCAGTATCATTTTCTAAAAGCAGATTGACAGACATAATATCAATACCTGTCTTGGTTTTAACAGGGAATAGACCCAGTTCACTGCCTGCGGCTTTCTCCTTGATACCAAAGGCTTTAGGGATAGAAGGCCCGGTAACGTCTGCATCAAGAATGGCGGTATGATAACCCATCCTGTTCATGGTAACCGCAAGCATAGAGGTAATAAGTGACTTACCGACTCCTCCTTTACCGCTAATAACACCGATGACTTTTTTTACACTGCTCATCTCATGCAGCTTCTCAGAGAAATCCGTTTTTTCTTCTTTTCTTTCTGCGCAGTCCTCCGAGCAGCTGCTGCAGCTTTGATTGCAATTTTCGCTCATAATCTTGCTCCTTTATTTTAAATTGTTGTTACGCTGCCTGCCGACAGATAATCAATGCTATCACCCATAACAGATTTCAACCTTTTATAAGGTTCTATGCCTGTACAATGACAGGTATAAAACTTTGCTTTTGTACCCATAAGGTACTCGCCAATTCTATCTATCGTATCTGAGTCCTCATTTCCGCCAGTGCGGCTGGAAAGATGGAATCCGCCTATCACATAATCAGGCATTTGTCCTTTAAGCTTTTGAAAATGTTCAAGTATATTTATAATCCCATTGTGAGCGCAGCCTGTTACTAATAGAGTCTTTCCGTTCTCCTCGACTACGAGGTTTTGCTCATGAGCAAAACGGTCGTCTATCGTTTGCCCATTATGCTCTGTGAGCAATCCACAGTTTGATTTTGGTCGAGGTTCTTTTTGCGTAATATTTGAGAATAACCAAACCCCTTTGTCGATGGAATAATAATCTGAAGAAAATATGATTTGACTATTCTGCTTCAAATCCGCATCCAGGCCGATCAGTTCTGGTTTACCAGTCG
>DUOI01000058.1 GCA_012838915.1 Clostridiales bacterium | reverse complement strand
GGGGATAACAAAAATGAAGGTGCGGGCTGTCGGCGATATTATGGCCCATATGCCGGTGATAAACTCCGGCTTGCAAGCCGACGGCACCTATAACCTAAAGCATCTGTTTGAGGATATTAGATCTTATCTGGAAGGTGCGGATATCGTTACGGCAAATTTGGAGACTACCATCAGCAACCCTGAAAAGGGCTACGGAGGTTTTCCCAGATTCAGAACACCGGAAGCCCTGCTGCATGCTTTACGGTATGCAGGATTCAACCTGTTGACAACAGCCAACAACCACACTTTTGACGGCAAAGAGTTTGGTGTTCATTATACACTTAACAAGCTGGATGAATATGGTTTCCTGCATACGGGAAGTGCCCGCAGTCAGGAAGAGCGGGATCGGGTTTTGATAGTGGACAGCAATGATATTAAAGCAGGTATCCTTGCCTATACCTATGGCACCAATGGAATGGAGGCTTTTATTTCCAACGACAATCTGTCCTTCATGGTGAATTACATTGAACGGAACAGGATGCGCCAGGATATAAGCCGGGCAAGGGAAGCAGGGGCAGAAGTGCTTATTGTCAGTATTCATTGGGGCGATGAGTATGTCCGCATGCCCAACGGCTTTCAAAAGGAAACAGCGGACTTTCTTGCATCCATGGGTGTGGATATCATACTGGGCAGTCATCCCCATGTTATCCAGCCTATGGAGAGAAGAAATGTTACCCTGGAGGACGGTACGGAAAAAGAAGTGTTTATCATCTATTCTATGGGGAATTTTATATCCAATCAGCAGGAACGATATCGGGACAGCGGCGTTATCATAGATGTAGAAATCATCAAGGATTATGACAGGGAAACTATTGAACTGGGCGAGATTTCCTACACCCCCACCTGGGTGTATCGATTCAAAGAAAAGGGCGGATTTAACTATCGCATTTTACCTGTAGGGCAGTTCCTGAACGGAGAAAATGACTTAAGCGATTCCGCCCGGGAACGGATGCGCGAGGTTTTATCAGAAACCACCGAGCACTTGGGGAAAGAGGGATTTCAGGATTGATAAATAAGCCAGGGAAACGGCTCCCTGGCTCATTATTCTATCATCCAATATCTGATGCCCAAGTCAAATGCTTTAGAAACAGCCTGATTATTACAACATATATGGGTATTAAAACCAAGGCAGCGACAATACGCGGCGGCAGTAATACCGTAAACGCTTTGCCCCCCATAATATTAAGCCATAATGTATTTAAGATGAGCGAAGTAATTGTCATTGTAATGCTGATGACAATTGTTAGGGACAGCCATGTCCATTTTCTCTTCAATATGATGCCCATCAAACCCGGCAGAAGGCCTGACAGAGCAGCACTTAAGGTAAAGCCGGGGAAATAGGAACCCTGTGGATTAAAGGGAAAACCGATCAGGTCTGCCAGCACACCGGAAAAGGCACCATAGACCGGCCCCAGCACTATACCGCTTAGAATTATGGGCAGATCACCAAAGCTCAGCCGCAGGGCAGGCATCCCGGCAATTAGAAAGGTATGGCTTAAAAACCTGGTAAAAATGATGCTTAAGGCAACAAACATACCGGCAAAGGCAACTTTTTTTGTACTGTCCTTCAAGAAAAAACACCTCCCCTCCCCAGATGGCAATAAGGCCACATCCAAGGAGAGTGGTGTCATTAAAACTTCTCCTTATAGTGGCAGCGGATGCGGAAGGGTACCGCGGACTTGTTAATGTCCTTCGTTCAAGAGCAACCTCCCATCTCCTGACACTTAACGCACCATTCCTACTCTGCACGAGACAAAGATATTATATCAAAACAAGGAATAGATGACAATGATTGAGAATTTTCGATAATACGAAATGTTTGGTTTATCTGCTGGATTTCAATGAAACAGGTAGGATTTTTTTATTCTATGGAGAATATGATAATTGGGGGGATGGAAATTGAGCCATTTTTTTGCTTATCTGGCCAGAATGAAGTTCATACAGCGCTGGGGTTTGATGCGAAATGTCCGACAGGAAAACATCCAGGAGCACAGCCTGCAAACCGCAATGATCGCGCATAATCTTGCTCTTATCAGGAATAAATTTTTCGGAGGCAATGTGGATCCCCTAAGAGTATTGCTCCTTGCAGTCTATCATGAAGCCGGTGAGGTTATAACAGGTGATTTGGCAACGCCTATCAAATACTTCAATCCGGAAATTAAAAAAGCCTATAAAGATATTGAAAAGGTGGCCAACAGCCGGCTGTTGGCCATGCTGCCGGAACAGTTGAAATCCGATTATGAATCCATATTGATGCCCGGTCCGGAGGATGAGGAGCATTGGAAAATTGTTAAAGCAGCGGATAAAATATGCGCCTATTTAAAATGCATTGAAGAATTAAAGGCAGGAAACCTGGAGTTTTCCAAGGCAGAGAAAACCATTCATCGGGACCTTAACAGCTTGAATCGTCCGGAAGTGGAATACTTTATGGATAAGTTTTTACCAAGTTTCTATTTAACCCTGGATGAACTTAATTAATATAAGTTTTGTCGAAAATCAATAATAGAGGTGATGCAGTCGTGGAAGAATTGAATATGCTGGCTTTTGATTTTGGCGCAAGCAGTGGCAGAGGATTGGTAGGGCGCTTCAACGGCAGTCGGTTGGAGGTAGAGGAAATACATCGATTTTCCAATGATCCGGTTGACGTAGCAGGCCATACCTACTGGGATATTCTAAGATTGTACTGGGAAATGCAGCAGGGGCTGCTGAAATTTGCCAACAGCAGGCAGGGCAGGATTGCATCCATCGGTATCGATACCTGGGGAGTGGATTTTGGGTTACTGGACAAATCCGGCCGGCTAATTAGTAATCCTTACCATTACCGCGATGTCCGTACAGAGGGGATTATTGAAGAAGCTTTAAAACGAGTACCTAAGGAAGAAATTTTCAACCGTACGGGTATTGCATTTCAGAAGTTCAATTCCTTATATCAACTGCTTTCCATGCAATTGAACGAACCCGATGCCCTGGAAAGAGCATCCACCATGTTGTTTATTCCCGATCTGTTGACTTATTTCCTGACCGGAGAAAAAATGACGGAGTTTACGGAAGCTACCACCAGTCAGATGCTGGATGCTGCCACCGGCCAATGGAGCCGTGAACTTCTTCATAAGTTGGGCATACCCGATCACTTCCTGACGGAAATCGATTATCCCGGAGCGGCACGGGGCAGGGTAAAAGAGAGAATCGCTGATTTTCTTGGCATCAATGAAGCACCGGTGTTCGCGGTTGCTACACATGATACGGGTTCAGCAGTTGCTGCTGTTCCGGCATTGAATGGCAGATATGCATTCCTGAGCAGTGGAACCTGGTCCCTGATGGGAGTGGAGGTAGACAAACCTATTATTAATGAATATACCTTGAAATGGAATTATACCAATGAAGGATGTGTTGAAGGCAAGTATCGTCTGCTTAAAAATATCATGGGCATGTGGATTTTCAATGAATGTAAACGGGAATGGGACCGCAGAGGTGAAGTATACAGTTACAGGGAATTGGATCAGATGGCGGAGCAAAGCACGCCCTTCCTGGCATTTATTGATCCCGACGATGATTTGTTCTACAATGCCGGAGATATGCCTGAAAAGGTACAGCGGTTCTGTCAGCGTACCGGGCAGAAGGTGCCCCAAGGCAAGGGAGAAATCATACGGTGTATTTTTGAGAGTCTGGCTCTTAAATATCGCTGGTCCTTTGAAAAGCTGGAGGAGATTCTGGGGTACTCCCTGGATGTTCTCCACATTGTGGGAGGAGGCATTAAGAATCGCATGGTGAATCAGTTCACAGCCAATGTATTGAATAAGCCGGTTATATGTGGTCCGGTGGAGGCTACGGCAATCGGCAACCTGATGGTACAGGCCATGGCTTTGGGTGAAGTGAAAAATCAGGCAGAGATCCGGCAAATTGTAAAGGATTCCTTCCCCACGGAAGATTACCTGCCAAAAGATACTGATGCCTGGGATGAAGCTTATGAAAGATACCTGAAAATTCAAAACCTGTGATTTTGAGAATTTGAACCATTTCAGCCAAAGTATCATTGCTTTAACATTACTTCACATTGCTAATATTCTGTATTGCGGGCACAATAGAAACACAAGGGCTTGAGATGGTCTGACACACTTCCATTAACTTCGTTGTTTTTTATTGACTATCATATTCAAGCCCTTTCCTGGAGAATCCCTTAGTGGATTCTCCTTTAGATTTTTGTTTGATGATGTTTCCTTGACAAACCGGAGAATATAGGTTAATATATTAAGGCATCGGATAAGAGTATATTTACCGGTGTGTTTTTTGGGGAGTTAGCTCAGCAGGCTAGAGCGCCACGTTGACATCGTGGAGGTCGTTGGTTCGATCCCAATACTTCCCACCACCAATATATCGCGGGGTGGAGCAGCTGGTAGCTTGTCGGGCTCATAACCCGGAGGTCGGGGGTTCGAATCCCTCCCCCGCAACCATTTTCAATCAGCGTATTCAAATGAATATGCTGATTTTTTGTTCTTTATATCCCCTGAACATTGAGAACATTTAAAAGCCAGCGATGGAGCTGTTGACTTTATATATTATTTATCTATAATAGGTTTAATATTGACTATTGCAGAATGGCTTTACATGCATGCAATTTTGCATATTGTGTTAAGAAAGGCAGCCGAAAACATGATCCGGAACATAAAATGCGAGAAAGTGGAGAGCAATATGAGTAATAAAATCTTAGTAATATTAACCTGTTTTTTGCTGATTCTTCCCTTGATTGGAAGCTGCAGCAAAGGGACAGCCAGTGTCCGATATCAAAAAATAGATGCCCGGGAAGCAAAATCCATTATTGATAATGAAGATGACATTGTTATATTGGATGTACGTACTAAGCAAGAGTATGATCAAGGGCATATCCTAAACGCAGTGTTAATACCTGACGTAAATCTGAAGGATGAAGTTGAAGAGATAATTCCGGATAAGAATATAAAAATACTTGTATACTGCCGGTCCGGCAGGCGAAGTGCTGCATCCGCAAAGCTGTTGATAGAAATGGGGTATAAAAATGTATACGATTTTGGCGGTATCAATGACTGGCCTTATGATATCGTAACGGATTAAAGAGGACTGGAGCATCAGCCAAAATGAATTATCTCAATATTGTACCCGGGGTTTTCTTAAGAAGACCCAACCGATTTATTGCTTATGTTATGGTAAACGGCAGGGAAGAGGCTGCCCATGTGAAAAATACGGGTAGATGCAGGGAATTGTTGATTCCGGGAGCAATTATCTATCTTCAGGAACATGACAAACCCAACCGCAAGACCAGGTTTTCTCTGATTGCAGTGCAAAAGGGAGAGCTGTTGGTAAACATTGACAGCCAGGCACCCAACAAGGTGATGCTGGAGGCTTTGTCTCAGGGACTGTGTCTCCCGGGATTGAAAAGCCCCGTCAATCATATTAAAGCGGAATCGGTGTATGGTAATTCCCGCTTTGATTTTCATGTGACGGCCGGCGGAAAGGAAGCCTATATTGAGATCAAAGGCGTAACCCTGGAGCAGGAAGGTGTGGCTAAATTCCCGGATGCCCCAACGGAACGTGGCGTAAAACATGTTCTGGAGCTGATGGAAGCGGTTAGTAAAGGGATTTCAGCCTATGTGGTGTTTGTAGTACAAATGGAGGGTATTTGCTGTGTAACCCCTAATGATGAAACCCATAGAGAATTTGGACAAGCTCTTCGTGAAGCACATCGCGCAGGTGTTAATATTATTGCATATGATTGCCTGGTTAGCCATGATAAGATTGAACTGAACAAGCCAATACCGGTTATATTATAGCAATACCGGGGATATGAACTTATGCTTTGAAGGCAACTTGGTTTTCAGAGGCGGAAACAAAGAAGGTAAGTACACCGGCTAAGAGGTCTTTCTCCTTTCAGACGTCCTCCTGATGATTGAAATAATCAGAAGCAGGACGGGTATGATGATTTGAAAAGGCAAAGCGTAATATGGATATGTACTTACAGCAAATTCAAACATTTGCATAACATTATCATAAAGCCATATTGACAACGTCACCGAAAAACCGGTAATGGAGGAAAGCAACGCCTTGTAATCCGACAGTCCTGAAAGCTCGGTTATGGCAGCGGCAGAGGCGTACAGGCAGACAATCACCTTTATTGTGCCGCCTATCAATAAATTCAACAAAATCAAGGGGTAAATATTAATGACCGGGAACAGCTTGGAAGCCAGTTCTGCAGGGAAGGCAGCTCTTTGAGTAAGCTGTGGATTAAGGGCTAATATGTCGCGAACAACAATAATCAGCAATAATAGGCCTGCTATGACTGTGCTTATAAACACTGTTTTTCTTAAGGTGCTCCTTTTTCTCAGCAGGGGGAATACCATTAAGAAACAAACGGTCTCACCAAAGGGAAAAGAAAGCACACCAAACCCTGTCGTCAATACCGGTTTTATTCCATTGGCCAGAACAGGTTTTATATTGGAAAAATCGATGAGCCTGGCAATACCAAGGGTAACAATAAGGGAAGCCAGAGGTATCAGGGGGATTAGCAGCTCTCCGGTTCTGGCGGTAACCTCAATTCCCTTTTTAAGGGAATAAACACACAGAGCTGCGAAGCACCCGATAATGAAGGGCAAGGGAGTATTGGGAAGTATGACAAGAAGTGAGAATTCTCCGAAGTCTCTTAATACTATTGCTGCCAAATGCAGAAAATACCAGGCATATAGTATACCAATAACCGTTCCTAAAAACCTTCCAAAATTACTCTTTAATATTCCTATCAGAGTTTGGGAAGGGTTAAGAAGATATATGGATATATACACGGCAATTATGATAATGCCCAGCATCCAACCGATAAGAAAGGCCAGCCAACCATCCTGCAAGGCTGAAAAGGCCGGATTCAACAATGATGAGCTGCCATACAGGAAGCCTACAAATAACATACCAAGCTGTATGCCGGACAATCTGACCTTTTGCACATCAATTACTCCCTATAATAAAATTTACCATGTTCGTTATAAGGGTGGAAGGGTTTTCAGGCGGATTTGTTGTGTCAAGCAAAATACCCAGTATTATACCGCTTAATATGAAAAATAAGTAAATAATCAGGAGCCTTGACTTCTTCTTTTCTGATATAAGGTAGGGCAGGTCTGTAATCATTATCAATATAAAAATTCCTATTATAAACGCCGCTGTAATCATTCCTGACTCCTTATCTGGCCTTTGAAGGCTTGTCAATCAGCCCTGCCCTTTTGATTTTCACATCCACAAAGACATCAATGGGCATATGCACAAAGTATTCATCCCAATCATCCTTGACACTTTTCCAAAATCCATATTCATTTTTGTAAACTAGTTCTCCGAATCCAAAAATATCGGTACCATAGTTGTCCTGGGCCATATCTATGAGGGTGACCAAATTTTGTTTTATCCTGCCGGCAGTTTCGCTCTCAATTATTTTAGCAATATCCGGCTTCAATGAATATTGGGTTTCGTGGACTTCAGCAATTCGTGCAAGAGCATCTACGTAGACAATCCCCTTTATCCGCCCTTCTGACAGGCTGACCTCCCGTTTCGCTTGCCCCCTTACAATTTCAACGGAGATTTGTTTATCCGGGCTTAGAGGATGTTCTGTAGTTATTAGGGTTTGCCGAATTTGATTTGCTATGAACAACAGGCTTTGGACCTGGACGGTATTGATATAGCCAATCAGCTTCCCTTTCCTGAAAATACCGGCATATTCGATCTGCATTTCCTTTATTGTGGATTTATCGTTTTTGCTCTTGCTGGACAGGGCAGATATCACTGTGCTTCTGCCTTCCCTTTCAAGCTCCATAACCAGTTTGAAAAAGGGCAGATCAATCACCTTTCCCGTGAATATATTTGCCTCCACCAGATTCATGAGGTGAATGGCGGGCAGGTTTTCGAGGTCGCTTTCCGCCTCCAATAATTCTTGTGCGGTCATATCTTTGGTCAGCAGTACTTTGACAGTCTGATTGAACTCATATTGACGTTCAAATATATCGATGAACTCTGCTATTCCTTCCTTCGCCAGCTTTTCCCCCAATAGTATAACCTGTATATGTCCATAAAAAGGTTTGCGGCCTGAGATCCGTATCAGCTCTTTATGAGCTTCATTCAAGGTCAATCCGGCTGCCGTATAATTTGTATAAGCTTTGCCTGCCTGACCACCTTCCATGCCCGGCTGGGCTGCCTCCGGTTTTAAAATCTGCCATGTCATTGCCAAACGACCGTCTTCCAATTTATCGATGCCTATGGCAGTGACAATGGCAACATCGGAAACATCATTATTATCCCAGCAACCTGTCAAGAAGAGAATGGCAATAAAAGCAACAGCAAGAATGGGCAGCTTAATCTTATTCATTTCCGTCATAATCCTCGGGAGAAATTTCAAGAGCCATACGTACTCTGTTCTGATCCGGATGTATGCCGGTTAACTCCTTTGGCCGGGTAAACATTGTCCAGAGCGGAGCTCTGATAAAAGTATCCTTTAAGCCTGACAGGTTAAGAGGTGCAAAGGGCGCCATAAATGGAACGCCGAAGGATCTGAGACTGCACAAATGAACCAACCCGGCAGCGGATACCAGGGCAATGCCTATAAGCCCCAACACATTAGCGGCTATCAAAAGCGCAAATCTGGCAAAGGGCAGCAAATCAGTGTAAGGTGTCAGAATAAAGCTGCATATTGCAGTGATAGCGGTTACAATAACCATTGGTGCACCTGTTATCCCTGCCCTGATGGAAGCTTCACCCAAAACCAGGGCGCCTACAATGCTTACCGCCTGCCCGACCGGTTTTGGCATCCTGATCCCTGCCTCCCTTAACAGCTCAAAGGTCAGGCCCATAATAAATGCTTCGGTAAAGGGGCTGAAGGGCAGCCCCTGTCTTGCGGCAGCAATTGTAACAACAAGCTTGAAGGGAACAACGCTTTGATGAAAACCCACCATGGCAACGTAAAATGCAGGCCCGTACATAGATATTACAAATGCAATAAACCTCAACATCCTAATAAAGGAGGCAATAAAGGGGAGGGAGTAGTAATCCTCGCTGGTTTGAAAAGCCTCAATGAACAGGCAGGGCACGGTAAGCACAAAGGGGGAACCATCTGTGATGATTGCAACTCTGCCTTCCAGCAGCTTGCCGGCAACCTTGTCGGGTTTTTCACTGTTTGCCACTGTAGGCATCAGTGAAAGAGGGGCATCCTGGATCAACTCCTCAAGGGTTCCCGATCCCAGAACTCCATCTATTTTTATTTTGGACAGCCTGCTGATTACCTCATCAACGATTCGCTTATTGACGATGCCTTCAACATAGGCTATCCCGACCTTGGTGTTGGTCTGCTGCCCTATTGTCATTTCTTCTATTTTCAGGGAAGAAGTCCTGATCCGTCTTCTGAGGAGCGAGGTGTTTACCCGGAAGCTTTCCACAAAGCCTTCCCTTGAACCCCTGACACTGGATTCAGTATCCGGTTTATCCACTGACCTGGTGGCAAAGCCCTTTGTGCAGGTAGCCAAAGCGATATCGGATCCTTCTGTGAAAAGAACGGTGTTTCCACTTAAGATGTTTTGAACACATTGATTAAAATCTGTCAGTTCCAAAATTTCGCAATTATCCAGAAGGTTTCGTTCAATGATATTGACAATGGTGCGCTTGTTTACTGATTTGTCCAATGGCACAATTCGGGCGTCGATAAGCAGGGGCCGCAGGACATGGGCATTCAAGGTATCTTTATTCACCAGGCCGTCAAAATAAACAACCAGCATTTCAATGAAGTTGTCCTGTCCAATTTCCAGGGTCCTGATTACGATATCTTCACAACGGTCAAATTCCCTGCGCACTCTCGCTTTCAGATCATTTATATCAGTGGGAATACCTTCAACCATGGGCTGTTTTTTATCAGCTGCCATTGCGGTATTGCTGCTTGAATTCTCTTTTTTTCTTAAGCCGATAATTTTAGATAATCTCTTGAACATACTAAGTTATCCCTTATAACAATTTATGGTAGTAGTATGTGATTACAGATAAAAAGTATGTATTTGGATAGGATAAGTATTGCTGCAGCGGCAGCAGTAAATGGAGTTGCTTTGAAAAATAAAGGCACTGAGAAATCAGTGCCTGTTGAAAAAAGGCTGCTTGGGTTTGCAGCCTTTTTTTCTGCAGCTATGCATTTTCAATCTTCACCAAACAACTTAAAACCGCTGCCGTTAGCCAGGACAATCAGGAGGAGAATGATAGCTATGATAATCAAAGTATCATCGCTTCTTCTCTCACCGTGCTTGCAGTCGTCACCAAATCCAAAGCCCATATATTAACCTCCTATCCTATAGTTATATTTCATTGTATGTAACAGTTGTGCATTAGGTTTCAGATTCGGCGCTGCAAACTATTCCTTCGGAGATTATAATTCGAAAGACCTCTTATCAAAAAAAGGTTGCTTTTGGTGAGAGACCGGCAACTATTCCGATGTATTCTCTTGAGCTATAGTACCATTGCAGATTTTATTCTGTCCCAAAATTTTTCCGTCCCGGCTGATATAAACCACGGTACAATGCTGGCAGGGGTTATGCACCGGATCATCGCTTTGAAACAGACGGACCTCCAGATAATCTCCTATATATTCTATGGTTTTCCCATCTGCCAGTATAATGCCGGAGGCTGTCTCACCGGCATCATGATACTCGATATAGGTTTCATGAAAGCTTACGGTTTCTCCCTGCTCTTTCAAGTAGTTGGCAGCCATATTTATAGCCTTTAGATCATCCATGTGAATCAGGAGTCGGCTGCTTTGAAAGGCAGCATCATATGGTATTGTATCATCTGGTTCAATTTCCGTGTTCGCCTCCGTTTGGGTCTGTTTGTCTGTCTGTTTTTGCATGCCTTCAGGCAGGGCTCTGCAGGATACGGACAAAAACAGGATGACAGCCATTGTTAACAGGACAGGTGTTCTTTTATACAAAGACAAGGTTTACACTCCCTTAACGGCAGTAATTGCCTTAGATTACATTCGCCGGTGATTTGACATCGCATCACTGATCCTGAATATTGCTGTTAGAATTATATTAGAAAAGCGATGCAAGAATTCCATATAAAAAGGCATTTTAGGAAAAATTGTACCTAAAATGCCTTTTAACATGAGCCGCAGGTTTAATTCGTATATGGAGGTAAAGAGCTTCGCTGCGCGTTTTCTAATATGCAATAAAAGGAACACAGAACGGAAAAGGAGCCTAGTCAGCGCCGGCCGGAGTTTCTGCCGTTACCTCCCCCTGCTTTTCCAGTTTTCTATCCCAGCCCAGGGTATCCTTACCCATCAGATAGAGCATGGGGCAAAACCTGGTAACCCCTTCCGCTACCTTCATGGAACCAATAAAGGACAGGGTCTTGGAGGAACATATTATACCCATGCTCAACAAGGTCAGGCCGCCGGCAATCCTGCAATAAGCATCCAATTCGCCTACATTTTTTGTCATTAGCTTCACCATCCTTAAATTTGTCACAAAAATATTCAACCTTAGTTTGCCCAAAGGAAGGTGTCGTATTCTAAACAGTATTCTTAGATAAAAGCCACTCCCGGCAGTTTGTTTTAATGCCGGCTTAAAATATTACACATTAAATCGAAACAGTATCACGTCTCCGTCCTTCACAATATAATCCCGTCCCTCTGATCGAACCATGCCCTTTTCCTTGGCCACGAGATAGGAGCCTGCTTCCATCAGGGTATCAAAATGCACCACTTCTGCACGGATAAAGCCTCTTTCAAAGTCGGTATGAATTTTGCCCGCAGCCTGGGATGCTTTGGTACCCTGTTTTATGGTCCAGGCCCGAACCTCTTTAGGACCGGCGGTCAGGAAGCTGATTAATCCAAGAAGACGGTAACAGCGTTTTACCAGCCTGTCCAGGCCGGATTCCGGAATACCCAATTCCTTGAGAAATGCCTTTTTTTCCTCCCCGTCCAGCTGGGCAATTTCATCTTCCACTTTAGCACTGATTACCAGAACCTGGGATTGTTCCTTTTGCGCATAATCCAATACACGTTTTACCCTAGGAATCTGATCCGATTCAATTAGCAAATCATCTTCGGATATATTAGCCGCATATATAACCGGCTTTGACGTGAGAAGAAACATCTGCCCCATCATGCGCGCTTCATCTTCAGTACAGAGAATGTTGCGGGCAGGTATGCCTTTTTCCAGGTTTTCCTTTATTTTTTCCATCAGGTCCAAATCAAGTTGATACTTCTTATCGCCCTTCAATGCCTTGCGGGTGCGATCCATGCGTCTTTCCAGGCTTTCCAGGTCGGAAAAAATCAGCTCCAGGTTAATGGTTTCGATATCCCGGATGGGATTGATTACTTCATCTACATGGGTGATGTTGGTATCTTCAAAGCAGCGTACCACATGAACAATTGCATCCACTTCCCGGATATGGGCCAGGAATTTATTGCCCAAACCTTCTCCGCGACTGGCTCCCCTGACCAGGCCGGCAATGTCTGTAAATTCAATCATGGTGGGGGTGATTTTTTCAGGCTGATACATTTCGGCCAGCTTGTGCAATCGTTCATCAGGAACGGCTGCCACCCCTATATTGGGTTCTATGGTACAAAAGGGATAATTTGCCGATTCGGCACCCGCTTTGGTAATGGCATTGAATAGGGTACTTTTACCTACGTTGGGAAGTCCTACGATTCCTAGTTTCATTTGCTTTCTCCAGCTTTCTCCTTGTTGTACAAAAAATTATTATATACTATTTGTCCGCTGTTATCAACCTGCAAATTACCGCCTGAGACTGCTCAATACCAGACCAATTGAAGCAGGGCGGAAATGATTATGCCTGTCAATACAGTAAGAAAAAGATTTTTGGTTTTTGCCGCAATTACCATGCAGGGGATGGCAGCCAGAAGAGCAGTATTGTCCAGGGACAGGGAAAGCCTGCCGTCGGACAGCAGCAGGGAAGGGAAGAGAAGAGCTGACAGCACCGCAACGGGAATGTGTTTCAGCCAGCGAACCACCAACGGAGGCAGAGACATGCGTGTTAAAACAACAAGGGGAATAATCCGAGGCAATTGGGTGACCATGCTCATGCCTATTATAACAAACAGAATTTCAGATCTCATTTTTCAATACACACTCCTATAAAGGCGGCAGCCACGGTTGCGGCAATAATATTAAAGTTATCCCTCATAACAAATGCAAGGGCTGCGGATAAAACTCCTGCAGCCAGTGCAACCAGTATATCCTTTTTATTTTTCAATTGTATGAAAAGCAGGGCTATGAACATGGCAGGCAGGGCAAAATCCAGACCCCATTTCTCCGGATTGGGAATACGGCTCCTCAACAGGCAGCCGAATACGGTGGAAAAAATCCAGCTGAAATGGGAAAGGCCGTTAAGGCCCAGGTAGAAGGCAGGGCTTGCCTTTCCTGCAGAGGCGGCCGGATAACCGGCTGCATAGGTTTCATCCGTTATTCCCATGCTTATCCAGGCCAGCACAGGGGAGGATATATGCTTGAGAAAGGGCGCAAGGGAGGCGCTCATCAGCAAATGCCGCAGGTTAACCAGGAAGGTAGTCAGAATTATTGCTGCAGCTGCAGCACCCGAAGCCAGCATTGCCGAAGCAATGAATTGTGCAGAGCCTGCATATACAAGAAGGGACAGAAAGAATACATCCAGTGCAGTCAGCCCCTGCTGTGCAGCTAATATACCAAAGGCCATGCCCAGGGGAAGATAGCCCAGGGCAATGGGAAGTGCAGTTTTCAATCCCTTAATAACGTTTTTTTTCATGGAATTGTCTCCTGTCCATAAATATAAGCTATATATGAATAATAATACTTATCATAATGCAATTTTCAACGGAAGGCAAGAATACAAGTTTTCAGTGCATCAAATATGACGAATATGCTTTTCTATTCCAATGATATCTGGAAAATGTTTTATTGGGTGGAATCTGTTTATAATAATTAAAGTATGACTCCGAAAAGATGAGATAGAAACCGGAAAAGGAGGTCCATGGATGGGAATTGCACAATATACCTATGAGGATGTAATTGGCTATGCAGTATTGATTGAGCAAAGGGGCATCCAATTATATACCGATGCCGCAAAGGGGTTGAAGAATGAACCTGCCAAAAATATTCTTCTCCACCTGGCTGAGCAGGAAAGGCAGCATGAGCAATATTTTTTGATGCTTAAAGACAGGGTTAAAACCCATGACAGCCGGAAGGTGGATATGGATGATCAGTCCATAGGTTACCTTGCTGCATTGGCTGAAAGCGAGATTTTTTCTGATGACGGCAAACCAGATGACCAGAAATTTAACACCCTGCAGGATGTAATCGAGTTTGGAATGCAAACCGAAAAGGATTCCATTCTTTTTTATGTAGAGCTTTCCAGGCTTAACTGGGAAGATACCACAATAGAAATATTACAATCCATCATACAGGAAGAGAAAAAGCATCTGGTGCAGCTGGCAGAATTAAAGCAGCTGGTTGAAGAACGGGATGTATACTATTAATCAAAGCCAAAGGAAAAACAATACTCCCAGTGCGGCGCTGATAATAATCATCAGTGCAGGATGAATTTTCAGCTTCATGATTGCCAGCAGGGCTATTGCAAAAACGGCGATGCTCCTCCAATTGATGCCTTGCAGCCAATTACCTGTGGCATCAGGGAAAAGGGCGTTTTGGACTATCATGAAGGCAGAGGATGCAATCAAGCCGATAACTGCAGGCCGCAGGCCTGACAGTATTGACTGAACTACTGGATGATCCTTTACCCGGGCAAAATATCTGGCAACCAATACAACGATGATAAAGGATGGTGCAATCACGCCTAAAGTGGCAGCAGCGCCTCCAACCAGTCCCATTTGCTGAACACCGATAAAGGTAGCGGAATTGATGGCAAAGGGCCCCGGAGTCATTTCTGAAATGGCTATTATATCAATGACACCTTCCAGGGTAAGCCAGTTACGCCGGGTAATTTCCTGGGTTATCAGGGGAATCATGGCATAGCCTCCCCCGATAGTAAAAAGACCAATTTTAGCAAAAGTAAGGAACAATTCCATTAAAACCTGCATAGGTTACCTTCCCTTCTTATCTCTTGTTTTTATGGAGCGAACAGCCATGGCAACCAGTCCCAGCACACCTGCTGTCAGGAGTACCAAAATTGCTGACGCTCCAAATACTGTAAGCGCCAGAAAAGCAGCCAGGGCCAAAACCAGGCCGTAGGCATTCTTAACGGAGGATTTGCCCAGCCTGTATACAGCATGACACATCAGGGCGGCAACTCCTGCCTGAATTCCGCGAAAAGCCTCATTTACAAAAGGGTAGTCCTTAAAGTTGTACAAAAATATTGCTATTACGGCTATAATGATATAGGAAGGCAGCACTACCCCCAATGTGGCTGCAACAGCCCCGGCCAGACCGGCTACCCGATATCCTACAAAGGTGGAGGAATTGACGGCGATGACACCGGGAACGGATTGGACAATGGCAAAGATATCGATAATTTCCTCGCTCTCAATCCATTTGTTTTTATCAACAATTTCCCGCTGGATATAGGGAATCATGGCATATCCCCCGCCAAAGGTAAAGACACCGATTCTAAAAAAGACTGTGAACAATTTCAACGAGTTTCTTATTGTTTTTGTATCCATTTGGTTTTCTCCTTTAGTATGATGTCTTTTAAGTATAGAATTTAAGACGGAATTTGACAAGCAGGCAGCTTTATTCAATTAAGCAGGAGAAATGCTGAAACAATGCGGAAGAAATGAAGCTGAATGGGAATAATCAGAAGAAGGCAATTTGCTTGACAGAGCAATTAGCGGTTTATACAATAATAGTACAAATGCAAATCATTTGCATTAAGGAGGACAAGGATCATGAGCCACATCCACTTACCGGATGGCGTGATCTCACCGGTTTGGTGGATTACTGCTTGGATTATTTGTATTACCTTGCTTTGGCTGTTTGCAAGAAAGCTGCAGGGTGATGAGCTGCGGCGCAAAACCCCTATTGCAGGGGTAATCGGAGCTTTGATGCTGATCTTTATGTCCCTGCCACTTGGTTTTATTCCGGTGCATCTGAGCCTGGCTGTGCTCAGCGGCATCCTGGCCGGACCGGGGCTGGGGCTTATAGCGGCTTTTGCAGTAAATACCGTCCTTGCTTTGATGGGGCATGGGGGATTTACAACAATCGGGATTAATACCTTACTTATGGGCGGAGAGGCAGTTTTGGGCTACTACCTGTTCAAGGCTGCGTCCGGCCGAATTGGTGCAGTTATTTCTGCAATAACTGCCAATATCATTGCCTTAACCCTGTCTACTGCTTTGATGATTGTTATTGTCAGCAGTGCAGCAGGCCTGACACAGGCCTTGCCCATTCACAGTCACGATGATCACGGGCAGGCACAACATGGGCAGGCACATATTGATGAAGGGCAATACACCGAAGACAAGGGTTCTGAACAATCGATTGAAAATGTTCAATTTTTATCTCTGGCCGGTTGGAGCGCTGTTACACTGGTCATTTTGGCAGGTATTTTTATTGAATCCCTGGTAACAGGCCTGATTGTCCGGTTTTTTTCCAGGGTCAGGCCGGATTTACTGGATTCCGCCGTTAAAGGTTAGGGAGTGGAACATTATGCATATTGCGGCAATAGATTATATGGCAAACAACGGCGACAGCTTTCTTCACCAAGCCCGGCCGGTTACCAAGGTTTTCATCTCATTTTTGTTTTTAGTCTGTCTGATAATATCAAGTCAGATTGGCAAGGCTTTGGTTTTGCTGGTTATTCCGATAATACTGATTCTGCTATCCGGGGTTAATTTAAGGGAGGTACTGCACCTGGCCGCTTATCCCCTTGTTTTCAGCCTTATTTTTGCTCTGATTCGAATGCAGCAGTCCTGGATATTGGGAATGCTGGTGTTGATTAAGGCTTTGGGAGCTGCTTTGAATATGCTCCTTCTTCTGGCCACCACTCCCTACACGGATTTGTTCGGTGTTTTTTCCTATGTGTTGCCGGGAGTCATTGTAGATGTGTTTCTTTTTACATATCGTTCGCTTTTTATCTTATTGGACAAACTGGAGAACATGGTGAAGAGTATCAGGCTAAGAGGCGGCTTTCATCCCATGAAGCTGTTGTTTAATTTGAAAAATGCAGCAGGTGCCTTGGGGGTCATGACCATCCATGCCTTTGACATGAGCGAGAGAATGTATCGCATATATTCCCTCAGAGGGTACAAGGGAAAAATTCCTGTTACCCGGGATTGGTGGCCGCTGCGCCTTGTAGACGGTTTGCTTCTGTTGTTTTCGCTGATTGTTTTGACAGGAGTGTTGATACCATGGAATATTTAATAAAGGTGCATTGCATCCGGCATGTATATCCGGATAAAACCGAGGTCAATTTATGCGGGCTGGATTTTGTAGTTCAACCCGGTGAACGGGTGGTGATTTTAGGCCCCAACGGAGCGGGAAAGACTACGCTTTTGTCCCATATTTTGGGCTTACTGGCACCGGTAGAAGGCCATGTGGAAGTAATGGGAATGCAGCCCCATAAGCACTTCAATCAGGTTCGGAAACATATCGGCATTGTATTTCAGAATGTGGAGGAACAGATTATCGGTCCAAGGGTTTACGACGACATTGCTTTTTCGCTGCGAAATGAGAGGCTCTCCCGGCAGTTAGTGGATGAAAGGGTAAAGGAGATAGCTTCCATGCTGGGTATCGAGTCCATTTTGGGTAAAATCCCCCATTACCTGAGTGGCGGTCAGAAAAAAAAGGTAGCCCTGGCCGGCGCCATTTCCATGATGCCGGAAATTCTGATTCTGGATGAGCCTTTTAATGGGCTGGATCCCAGGTCCAAAGAGGAAATGATTAATCTGTTAAACCGTTTGAATAGGGAAAAGGGAATGACCCTGGTGATCACCACCCATGATATCAACATTGTTCCCGACATTTCCGATCTGATATATTTGATTGACAAGGGGCTGATTATTACCAAAGGCAGCCCCGATGATGTATTTGGGCAGGCGGATTTGCTGCGGGACGCTAATTTGCAGCTGCCCCTCCTTATGGATTTGTTTGACCGGCTGAGAAAAAAGGGATACCCCTTGAAATTGCCGGTAAGTCTGGATGATGCGGAGGCCCAATTGGAAAGGATCTTATCCGACCAAACAAAAAAAAATTTTGCATGAGCTGATCCCATGGTAGAATCATTTTGAGTGCATTTGCTGACCGGCAGTAATCCAAAACTGCTGTAAGCCGGATATGAAATTGAATGAGGGGATGGGTGCTGAATGAAAATGGATATATTCCTGAATGACAAATTGGTTTTTTTGGATGGGGCTATGGGCACCATGCTGCAGGAAGCAGGCTGGAATGGCACGCATCCACCGGAAGTCTGCAATATGGCTCGTCCGGATCTGGTGGAAACCGTTCATCGGGCATATGTGCAGGCCGGTGCCGATGTGATTACTGCCAATACCTTTGGTGCCAATTCCTTTAAATTGAAGCCCCTGGGCTATTCCCCTGAAGAGTTGATAAGAAGGGCGGTAACCATAGCAAAGAAGTCTGCCGGCAGCAGACCGGTGGCTTTGGATGTGGGACCTCTGGGGCAGCTGATGGCCCCTATGGGAACTCTGACATTCAATGACGCCTATAAGGAATTTGCCCTCCAGGTCAGAGCAGGCCGGGAAGCCGGCGCTGATATGATATTAATAGAGACCATGTCGGATTTATATGAAGCAAAGGCAGCCGTGCTGGCAGCAAAGGAATATACCGATCTACCCATTGTTTGCAGCCTTACCTTTCAAGAAAACGGCAGAACACTGATGGGTAACGATGCTT
>DUOI01000057.1 GCA_012838915.1 Clostridiales bacterium | reverse complement strand
AATTTATCAATTATTCAGGAGACGGTGCCGGTATTTTATGAATATCAGAACCGTCTCTTTTTGCTTTTGAAAGTTCAAACCGGGCTGGAGATCCTTCAATTTTCGGATATAGGTATCACTTATGCCATGATTTACAATTCAGTTCTCATACATCAAAGAATAATTCATAAAAAATTTTTTTAAAAGCAGGAATTTGATAATTAACAGCGAATGAGGCAGCAAAAGAACTAACGTGGGCTGCGCTGCATATTCCGGAATGTAAATAAGAGGAAAGAGGAGAATGGCAAATGAGTGCGGTACTAAGCAAAATCGGAGAAATGGGATTGGTGCCGGTTGTTGTTATTGACAACGCTGAATTGGCTGTGCCTGCAGCAAGGGCGCTTATGGAGGGCGGACTCAATGTAATGGAGATTACGATGCGTACCGAGCGGGGTATAGCCGCAATCAGAAACGTAAAGCGGGATTGTCCTGATATGCTGGTAGGAGCGGGTACGGTGCTGTCAGTTGAAAAAGCCCGGGAGGCTGTGGATGCCGGTGCGGAGTTTATTGTATCCCCGGGGCTGAATCCTGAGCTCGTGGAATGGTGTGTCTCTGAAGGTATAGCTGTAACGCCGGGATGCGTCACGCCTACCGAGATAGAACAGGCGCTGAAATATGGGCTTAATGTACTCAAGTTCTTTCCGGCCGGCGTATACGGCGGTGTAAACGGCTGTAAGGCACTGAATGGGCCCTATCGTATGGTTAAGTTCATACCCACAGGAGGCGTAAGCCTTAAGAATCTTGACGAGTATGCCGACAAATCCTATATACATGCGATAGGCGGGGGTTGGCTTTGCAATGCTTCGGATATTAAATCGCAGGACTTTGATGCAATAACCAGGACTGTAAAAGAGTCGATAGATGTACTGCTCGGTTTTGAGCTTGCGCATATCGGTATTAATGCGGCTGATGAACACAAATCCATGGCCGTTGCGGAAATGTTTAGACGAGGGTTCCATTTTGCCATCAAAAAGGGTAACTCATCGAATTTTGCGAGCAGCGGAATAGAAGTTAACAAGTCACCGGGTCTTGGTGAATACGGACATATCGCTATACGCACCAACAGCATAAAGCGCGCTGTATACTACCTCAGCAAGCGCGGATATGAGGTGGATTGGAGCACAAGAAAAGGCCCTGAGGAGTGGCCGGTTGCGGTTTACCTTAAGGACTCCTTCGGAGGATTTGCAATACACTTATTGCAAAAATAATGGGGTAGTTATTAAGGGGGTAATTACTAAAAGAGCAGTTACATTTGAAGAAATGATGCTCCGGCTTAACTATTCCGTGAGAGGCAGCTTACCCGCTGCCTTTAATATTTCCACCAGATGCTGCTTATCAAGATTCCCGGAGTGGGTGGTACTGTTTAAAAAATGTATACAGAAGTGCCCGGGAAAGTTGTTGCCTTTAATTTTTCCTGAGCCATGGGGCTTCCCATTCATGGAGGCAGCTATCCGGTATTGGTTGATTTGTACCACTATACCGCTGCGATCCCAGGTCCAGGTTCCATGGAATATTTTTTTCATTACAGCGGTATCCTGTGCAGTCAGAGGCTGGGCATCCACATGACTGGTACCGGCTCTTCTTTGCACCATAAAGGAAGCGCCGGTATAGATATCTATTATCCTGGCATAGGAGAACCTGGGAAAAATCTTGTCGACTTCCTCCCATGGCAGCAGCATTCCGTATTTATTGTATAGGTGTACATCCAATATACGCATCCATTTCTGCAATTGAGCCTCAAAATCCCTGGAAGGCTTGATCAATCTTGATTCCCCGTCGTAATACTTATTCATCAAACGGCTGTACTTAATGGTTTTCGTGCTTCCGTCATTGTATTCAATAACAAAGCTGTAAATATCAGATGGAGGAATTTTCTGAATGCGCATATCCTTCGTGTAGCGGCAATTGTACTTAAGGTTGGATTCATTCATTTCCCGGGTGCTCAAGGTATGGGTGTAATAAGGGTATTCGCTGCAGGAAAGATGAATTTTTCTTACTGCCGCCCTGTCCAATGCACCCTGCCCCATCTTCGACTCCCGGTATCCCAGGCCGATGATCAATGCCAGAAACAGGCAGAATGCGGCGATATAGAATAACAGCCTTTTTCTTTTAAGGAGAATAAATCTTTTCATTTTATAACTATACATACTCATGATACATTCGCTCAAATTATTATTCAGTTAATATTTAATGAATATTCCTCATATTGGCAACTTAGAATCAGAAGCAATCAACGGAAGCGATTTTTCACTGGGTCATAAAGTAAAACACAAGATTGATTCTGCCGGATAACACCCATTGTTGACTATTTCATATACTGGTAGTGTAAGAGTGCAGGGAAGTATTGCTTTCCTGTGCTCGAACCTTACCATAATTCAAAGGGGGGTTAATATATGTCGTTCTTTGGCAGTAGAGATGATGACAGTTTGTTATTCTTTTTCCTGCTTCTGGTTATCTTCTTCTGCAATTGCGGACTGTTCCGTTCCGGCTCCGAGCTGCTCTTCTTCTTCCTGATCCTCGTTATCCTGTTTGGTGGAGGTTCATTATTCCGCGGCTTCGGTGTAGCACAGGCATAAGAAGGGGCGGCACCGGTACTGAAATGAATAAGATTTCAGGCAGGCTTCAAGCTGAATACTAACTAAATTGGCGGAAGGAGTCACTTATATATTTATGAGTGGCTTCTTCCTTTTATTTCAAATTGTGACAAAAGAATGGGTGGAAGAAAAATCGAATATAGGATAGAATAGGAATGTAAATGGAATATGTGCTAAGGAGAGAAAGAAATCATGAAGGTGCTTTTTTTATCCGTAACGGCTGGACAGGGTCATAATCAGACCGGGAAGGCTGCCATGGAATGCCTTCTTGAAAACAATGTGGAATGTGTTATGCTGGACACCTTTGAGTATATCAACCCCTTCCTGAAGGAATCCATTTCCCAGGGCTACTTGATATCCACCAGGTTTTCGCCGAGCCTGTACGGAAGGATGTATCGACTGGCGGAAAAACTGGAAAAAAACAATATAAAAATGTCTGTCAGCAAATTCACCTCTTCCATATGGGCAAAAAAACTGACAACCTATATAGAGGAATACAAGCCGGATGTCATAGTGTGTACTCATATTTTTTCCGCACAAATCCTGACACAGATTTTGCAAAAGGGTATTCCTGCCCGTACAATAGGCATTGTTACCGACTTTACCATTCATCCCTTCTGGGAGGATACCCGGCTGGATTACTACATTATCGCCAATGAACTGCTCACCAGGCAGGCAGTGAAAAAAGGCCTGCCTGAAGAAAGACTGAAGCCCTTCGGTATCCCGATATTCCGGAAATTTGCCGAAAAAATGCCCGCTGAACAGGCAAGAACTGAGCTCAACATTGAGAACAAGGATACCATACTTGTCATGAGCGGCAGCATGGGCTACGGAAATGTCACCGGCATCATAAAGCAGCTGGACAGCCTGAACATGGATTTTCAGATTATGTCGGTTTGCGGCAACAATAAAACCCTGAAAGAGAAAATCGATGAAATGGCGCTGAACAAAAAGGTGTATAATTACGGATTTGTAGAAAATGTAGACGTCATGATGGATGCGGCCAATTGCATCATCACCAAGCCGGGAGGGCTTACGGTTTCAGAAAGTATGGCCAAGGGGCTGCCCATGATAATTGTAAATCCCATTCCCGGGCAGGAGGATAGAAACGTGGAATTCCTGCTTAATAACGGCCTGGCAATGAAGATAACCGATACCTTCCCCATAGATGAAGCGGTTTATCAGCTTCTGTCCAGCAACGAAAAGGTTGACACCATGATAAGCCGGATAAACGAACTTGCCCGGCCCAATGCCTCCATGGATTTATGCAATTTTATCAATAACTTGACTCCGGCCCAGTGGTATATTGATGATCAGCCGGAAGCAAGAACATCCGCTAAATGATAATTTTACACAGCCCCCAGTCTGCCGTAAAACTAAATCTTCCGGGCAGCTACCAGCTGTAATCTTACGGAAATCCAAACCACCCGGGCAGCAGCCAGCTGTGGGCTCCCGGAAAAGCCAAATCATCCGGGCAGAAGCCGGCTGTAACTTTCCGGAAAATCGTAACCCCGGTTAAGGAAATAACATAAGATATAACAGGATATATACCTGTTATTTTTTATGCTTGTAACCGGAGGTCAGGAATTATGTATGGATATTATGACGTGGATGGATATTATCGGATACACAGAAGAGTGCTCCGCCTTTGGGCAGTAGGCCCTGATGTGGAGTATGTCCAGAGGGCCCTGGCAGGTGCCGGCTACAATGTAGGTCCGATTGACGGAATATACGGCCCCATGACCATGCAGGCAGTTATCGATTTTCAGAGGGACAACGGTCTGGTGCCCGATGGCATTGTAGGTCCCATGACCTGGGCGGCAATTGATGAAATTTACCCCTGATTGATACCTTGTTAGCCTACCTGAAGGCTTTTTTGATCCAGTCCATTCTGGACAGGATTCGCTGAAAAAGATAATCCACCAGGGTAATAGCTGTCATCGCTTCCACCACTATTACCGCCCGGGGCACGATAATCGGGTCATGCCTGCCTTCAACCTGTACTTCCACATTGCTGCCCTGCCTGTCAACACATTTTTGTACTGCATGTATTGAGGGAGTAGGTTTAAAGGCAGCCCTGAATACAATGGGAAAACCGTCGCTGATTCCGCCGACAATACCGCCGGCATGATTGGTTAATTTAATCAGCTTCCCGTTTTCATCAAACCGGTATGCATCATTATGCTCAGAGCCTGGCATTTTTGCCGCCTCAAAGCCGCTGCCTATTTCAAACCCCTTTACTGCCCCGATGGAAAAGACAGCTTTGGCCAGGGCGGCATCCAGCTTTTCAAAAACCGGTTCCCCAACGCCGGCGGGCAGCCCTTCCACCACGCATTCCACAACGCCCCCTGCGGAATCCTCTTCACGCTTCCGTTTGTGCAGCAAGGCCTCCGCTCTTGCAGCTGCTTCCTTATCAGGCATGGCAAGGAAGTTGCGGTAAATCTCATTTTTGTCAAATTTCTTTCTGTCTATCTCAACTTCTCCGATTGAAAGGGTGTAAGCCGTAATCCGCACTCCCAGCTCTGTTAAAATTTTCTTTGCGACAGCTCCTGCCGCTACCCGTGCTGCTGTTTCCCGCCCGGAGGACCGCCCGCCGCCCCGGTAATCCCGAAAACCGTATTTTTGGTCATAGGTATAATCGGCATGCCCCGGCCTGTAGACCTTTGAAATTTCAGAATAATCATAGGGCCGCTGATTGGTATTGTACAATATCAGCGAAACAGGGGTACCGGTAGTACGGCCTTCAAATACACCGGACAGAATCTCAACCTTGTCGCTTTCCCTGCGGGCAGAGGAGAAGGGAGATTGCCCCGGTTTTCTCCTGTCCAGATCCCTCTGTATGTCGTTCTCGGACAGGGGAAGGCCTGCAGGACATCCGTCAATTACTACACCCAGCGCCTTTCCATGGGATTCTCCCCAGGTGGCAATGCTGAAATTCTTGCCTGTGATGGAACCGGACATGATGCTTCCTCCAAATTCTTACTTTTCCCAAATTGTAGCATGGGGGAGACAGCCTGACAAGGCTTTATCATGGATATGCAAAATAAGCCTGTCAGTGTTGAATCGGGATAGCAAAAAGGATATACTTAAATTAATGCTGCATTTAAGCATGTAAATCCAATAATATTAATAACGATAAAAGGCGGGAGTTGCTTGATACTGGGAATCGGGCTGGATCTGATTGAGACAGCCAGGGTAAAACGTTCACTGGAAAACCCCGGGTTTATTAAAAAGGTGTTTACCGCCGGGGAACAGGAATACTTGCAGAAACGAAGCGGCAATGCCCAGTCGGCAGCCGGAATATTTGCAGCAAAGGAGGCCGTCTCCAAGGCCTTGGGAACCGGCTTCGGGCCTATCAGCCTTCAGGAAGTGGAAATCATGTGGAATGAAAACGGAAAGCCCGGCGTGAGGCTGACCGGAGCTGCCCTTAAAAGGATGCAGGATATGGGGGGCAGGCGGATTCTCGTTTCCATTACTCATATCAGGGAGCTGGCAGCGGCACAGGCTGTCATTGACGGAGAACCGATTAAGGGTCCAACGAGGTGATTTGCATGTTTGTGGTTACTCCTGGGCAGATGAAGAAAATCGACAAAAGGGCAATTGAAGAGTTTCGCATTCCGGGCATTGTCCTTATGGAGAATGCTGCCCTGCAAACCGTGCAGGTTATTCTGAAGCATTATCCTTTGAAAAACAAACACAGCTCAGATCATACCTGTACGGGTGTAAATACCGATACAGGCATTCAAAAAGCCGTAACAAGGGTATTGGTTGCAGCCGGCTACGGCAACAACGGGGGGGACGGCTTAGCCATTGCCAGGCATCTTTTTCTGGCGGGTTACCAGGTTGATGTACTTGTCGTCAGCGAGGGGGGCGGAAGGCCCCGGGGAGATGCGGAAATCAATCTGAATGCCCTGCTTAATCTGCATAAGCTCCAATCCGTATCACATCCCGGAAACAGCGGGCAGAATAAATCCATGCCTGCACATTTAATGCCGAATAATTCGGCATCCTTACAGGTTCACTGGCTGGAGGAAGAAAGAGATATTGCCGGGGTACAAGCCATGCTTAAGGAAACAGACTTGGTCATTGACGCCCTGTTCGGCACCGGTTTGGACAGGCCTGTTACCGGGCTGTATGCGGCTGTAATTGATATGATAAGCAATAAAGGAATCAATAAAAACAGCGATACGGCAAGCAGTGAAGTTGGCTTTGCAGTAGCCGAAAAAGTGCGCAATGCTAACCTGCATAATCCGCCTGTGGTGGCGGTGGATATACCCTCCGGTATCAACGGGGAAACCGGCCGGATCATGGGAACGGCCCTGCGGGCAGCCCATACCGTAGCCTATGGCTATCTCAAACCAGGCCACCTGCTGTTTCCCGGCAGGGAGTATTCCGGGCATGTTCACGTGGTACCCATCAGCCTTCCGGATGACAGCGCTGCAAGTGCAGGGGCAAACCTGTTCACCCTGAATGACAGGGAAGCAGCCCAAATGCTCAGGCCCAGGCCCCGCAACAGCCATAAGGGCACCTTTGGCAGGGTTGCGGTTATAGCAGGCTCCACCGGCAAGACAGGGGCCGCTCACCTGGCCGCACTGGGGGCATTACGGGCAGGGGCGGGGCTGGTTACATTAGGCATTCCGGCTTCCCTGAATCCCATCATGGAGCAAAAGCTCACCGAAGTGATGACCTTTCCCCTTGAAGACAAAGGGCAGGGCTGTCTTATGCCCGAATCCTTCCATGATGTTACCGAGCTTTTGGATAACAAGGATGTACTAGCCTTCGGCCCGGGCTGCGGAAAAAACCCCGGTGTTTTTGAAATATTAAGGAATATTTTGGGACGATTTCATATACCCATAGTAATAGATGCAGATGGCTTGAATCATATATCCGGGGATATGAACCTGGTTCGTACCCATAAGGCTCCCGTCATTCTGACGCCCCATCCGGGAGAAATGTCCCGTCTGGCAGGGCTGGATGTGAAGGATATACTGGGCCGTCCGGTGGAGGTTGCCGCTCAGACTGCTAGGGAGTATGGCTGTATTATCCTGCTGAAGGGCGCAGCTTCCGTAGCCGCGGAGCCGGAGGGCAGGGTGTATATCAATACTTCCGGCAGTTCAGGCATGGCAAAGGGGGGCAGCGGTGATGTGCTCACCGGCATAATCGCCTCATTGATTGCCCAGGGGTACCCCCCCTTCGAAGCAACCGTCCTGGGAGGCTATATTCATGGCCGGGCAGGAGAAAAAGCAGCCTGTCAGCTGGGGGAGACAGGCATGACAGCGGAAGACATTATTAACGCCCTTCCCCATACCTTTAAGGGCTTGTATGAACAAGTTTACTGAAACCGGTGGCAGAATTTGCATAAAGGTTTTTTTGTGCTCTTGTAGAATATAATAATAGGGATTCTGCGCCTGGATGATTCGTACTTTAAGGAGGTGCCTTTGTGGCTGAGTTAAAAAAGATTTTGGTGAGTTTACCCGACAGCCTGCTTAGAGAAGTGGATGAAATCGTAGCCATCGAGAAGAAAAACAGAAGCGAGTTTATCAGGGAGGCGATGAAACTTTACATCAGGGAAAGGCATAGACTGGAAATAAGGGAAAAAATGAAGAAAGGCTATGAAGAGATGGCTAAAATCAACGCAGAGTTGACGGAGCTTGGACTGAACTCAGATATGGTATCCCTGGAAGTGTATGAGGCCATCCTGGCGGAGTGTGAATGAAAATATGATTAAAAGAGGAGATATCTATTACGCCGATTTAAGCCCCGTAGTAGGCTCCGAGCAAGGAGGCATACGCCCGGTGCTGATTGTCCAGAATGACATCGGAAACAAATACAGCCCTACGGTGATAATTGCCGCCATTACCTCTCAGATCAACAAGGGGAAGCTGCCCACTCATGTGGAAATCGGCGCGGAGGATTACGGCCTGCCCAAGGATTCGGTAATCCTGCTGGAGCAGGTACGCACCATAGACAAAAAGCGGCTCAAGGAGAAGATCGGATATCTGTCTCCCGACATCATGAAGATTGTGGATGAGGCCATTCAAATAAGCTTTGGGCTGATAGAATTGTAATAAAGGGGATTGTAAGAAGAAAAGCGCTTGCAATTCCTTTTTTGTTTTACCGGGACAAGCATTTACCTTGTAATTTATCGGACAGGCATATTGACATTTATATGAAATACAAACTATGATAGAAGCTGAGAAAAAAAAGGAGTACTGTTTTTATGCCATACCGGAAAATTATCAGAGAATATATAGCAATAGCGCTGGGCTGCCTGCTTGCCGCCCTTTCCTTCAACTTCTTTCTGATTCCCAATAAGATAGCACCGGGGGGTTTAAGCGGCATAGCCACTGTCTTGTATCATATCTTCAAGTTCCCGGTAGGTGTTACCACTTTAGTACTGAATATCCCTT
>DUOI01000056.1 GCA_012838915.1 Clostridiales bacterium | reverse complement strand
ATATACAAAGCTACAGACTCCTCCGGCAATACCGCTGTAAAAGAGGTGGAGTTTATAGTGGAAGAAAAGCCCCAGCATGTGATCGAACAGGAAAAGGTTGATCAGACGGCAGACCAGATTCTGGATAGCATATTTGAAGAAGGTATGACTCCCAGAGAAAAGGCCAGGGCAATCTATGATTGGGTAAGAGGGAATTTAAGATACGACGGCAATTATGAAAACAATACGGACTGGGTCAAGGCAGCTTTTGACGGTTTCCAAAGCAGACGGGGCGATTGCTATGTATATTTTGGAGTTGCCAAAGCCTTGCTGAACAGAGCCGAATTGGAAAACCTGGATATTGTAAAAAAAGGTGGAGGCCACTATTGGAGCATGGTTAACCTGGGCGAAGGCTGGTATCATTATGACACTACTCCCCGGAAAACCGGCGGCGAGTTTTTCATGATGACGGATGCGGAACTGGAGGCTTATTCCAATAAGTATGGAAACAGCCATGTATGGGACAGAGACAAATATCCAGCCACTCCGCTGGAATGATGCTGTGCTTGCGTACGAATGTTTGCCTGGCCGGGAACTTTAAGGAAAAGTATTAGATTGTGTGAAATTGAAAGTGTTTTGTTATAATGGAGATACAATCGTTTATAAGTGGATTGTATCTCTCTTTTTATTGAAAAATATACTTGCCGGTTCAGCTAAGGATGGTGGGGGGCTTGAGGAGCAAAAGGAAGATGGGATGGCAGATTTCCTTATCCGAGCTGTTCGGAAACCAGGAAGAGTTTTCCCGCAACCGCAGAAATCTTCTGTTATCAAACTATTGTAACGGGGTTGCCGGCAGCTTGATTGGCGGCAACCTGTTCACCGGCTTTCTGCTCTTAATGAATGCCGGTGATTCCTATGTCGGTCTGATAACCATGATTGCCATGTTCGGTAATATGCTTCAGGTCTTTTCTCCATTGTTGCTGGAGCGTTTTAACAAGAGAAAAAAAGTGCTCATTATAGGGCGGGGTGTTGTTCATTTTCTTAACATTGTGCTAATCAGCATCATTCCGTTGTTTGCTTCTGCCGATGCACTTAAGCTGTCCATGACTTTGGTGACGGTGCTGATACTCAATATAATCAATGCAATGATGGCTCCGGGCTATCAGGTATGGCACATCAAGAGCATCCCCGATGACATGCGATCCAGGTATTTCTCCTTTTATCATCTGACCAACAGTATCATTGTTTATACGGTTATCCTTATTGGCAGCCTGCTTGTGGATGACTTCAAAAAGGGCGGCAATGAGCTGACGGGCCTGCTGATACTGCGCGGGTTTGCATTAATGCTGGCCGTTTTGGATCTCAGCTTTCTGACCAGGATACGGGAGTATCCTGTTCCCAGAACAAACATCCAGGTGAGGGATGTGATTCTCAGTCCATTCAAGGAGAAGAAATATCTGCTTACGGTTATCATTGCATGCATGTGGAGCTTCGCGGCCAATATACCCGGTTCCTTTTACACGGTTTACCTGCTCCGGGAACTGAATCTTACCTATACCTTTCTCAATGTGGTAAATATGTTAAGTGTACCGGTTATGATTATATTCATGCCTGTTTGGCGAAAGCGGGTGGATCGGACCTCATGGTTTCGGGCCCTGTATTTTTGCATAAGCCTGTATATCGCCCATTATATTGGGTTGGCGATGGTAACCGATAAAACATTGTGGCTTTACCCATTGTTTATGCTGTATGCCTTTGCAATCTCCCCAGGTATCAATATGATATTTGCCAACCTGCCCTATGTGAATATTCCCGGGGAAAACCAGACCAATATGCTGGGCTTTTATGCCGCAATGTACAACTTTGCAGGCCTTCTGGGCATATCCCTGGGCAGGCAGTTTATCACCATGACCAACGGCGTAAAGGTGCATTTTGCCGGAATAACCCTGGGCAACAAGCAATTAGTGCTTATATTGACAGCTGCTTTTATGCTGTTGAGTGTGCTGATAATATTTTACCTTGCACGTAAAGCGGCTGCCTCCCAAAAGGAGACAGCCTGAAGCGTCTGATGGCACCTATTGTCCCAAAAGCTCCTTAATCTTCTCTGTGGCAGTGAGCAGGGAAGTAATGGATTCATCATGATTTAAACGATCAATCAATGTGGCAATTAACCTGGACAGATCAACTTCTACAAACCATTCCGCGCTGCGTACCGCCTCCGGAATATAGGTAAGATTAGTTGAAAAGAATCGCTTGATCAGGCCCTCTTTATAGCACTCATTGAATTCCTCCACACCTTCAGTAAACAGTCCAAAGGTGACGGCTGCATATATATTGGCCGCATTTCTTCTTTTCAGCTCTTTGGCGATTTCAATAATGGAATCACCGGAAGCAGCCATATCATCCACGATAATTACGTTTTTGCCGGTCAAATCTGCTCCCATATATTCGTGCTGAACAATCGGGTTTTTACCGTTAACGACTTTGGTATAATCTCTTCTTTTGTAGAACAGGCCCACATCTATTCCGAGCATACTGGCATAATAAATAGCCCGATCCATAGCACCGGTATCCGGACTGATAATCATGGTGTTTTCCTTATCGGTAATAAGGCTGTTCTCATGATAATATATCGCTTTTATAATATCATAAGTCGGATGAATTGTTTGGAAATCAATCAGGGGCACGGCATTTTGCACTCTGGGGTCATGGGCATCAAAGGTAATGATATTGGCCACTCCCAGGCGCTCCAACTCCTGCAGCGCAATGGCACAGTCCAGGGATTCCCGGCTTCTTCGTTTATGCTGCCTGCCTGCATAAAGAAAGGGCATGATAACGGTGATTCTTCTGTCCTTTCCACCTATTGCGGAGATAGTTCTTTTTATATCCTGAAAATGCTCATCGGGACCCATATGGGTGGTGATGCCAAACATTTTGTAGGTGCAGCTGTAATTTCCTACATCGGAAATAATATAGATATCTTTTCCGCGCACGGTCTGCTGTAAAACTGCCTTGCCTTCTCCGTTGGCGAAGCGTACATTGTTGACCGGTACCAGATAGCTGTCTTTTATTTCATCCAGATAAAAATCCTGTTCCTGTTCTGACAGAGCACGTTTTCTTCTTTCCACTACATGTCTGTTTACCTTCTCTCCCAGTTCACGACAATTGTCCAGGGCAATGATAGCCAGCTGGCCAAAAGGGATTCTGGAAAGGTGTTTTGTCTCCATAGATAGAGCCTCCTCTTAGTATCAGCCATTAATCGTAAAATGGTATCGTTTAATGCAATGAGTGGATTACTCGCAAAATAGTACATATTTCTTCTGCAGCTTTCATTATATAGCTTTTTGTCTAAATAGTAAACAGCAAAGCATATGCTGCTTCACAATGTTGAGCAATAACGTAAATAGCTATAGCATAACCAAAAAGAATTTCAATATTTAGTAAATTAAGGGGAATATTTGAAGGAAAACAAAAAAGTTTGTAGAATGTAAAGAAAGAATGTATGTTTGGGCACCTTATAGTGTCTCATTAGTATGTTAAAATTTAACAAGGGGGCTGGGTTATGAGTAAGGCATCAATGATGTTTAAGATAGTATCCTTACTACAGACCAGATATATCATAAGTGCTCGGGAAATGGCTGAAATACTGGAGACTTCAACTAGAAACATCAAGGCTTATATAGAAAGTCTTCGGTTGGAAGGAGTCCCCATTGAAGGGCTAAGCGGCAGGAACGGCGGATATTTCTTAAATCAAGCGTATCATTTTTCACCTCCTCGTTTAGATAAAAAGGAATATAGCGCTCTGCTCTTGGCAGAGGAATTTCTAACAAGAGCTAACGGTTTCCTTTATGAACAAGAAATCAAAACTGCATTTTCTAAAATAAAAGCAGCACAAGGAGAAATCATGGGGAATTCTAATCTGATTGATAAATTTAATATAGCTGACAGTAGAGGCAAATATGATATTTCAAATATAACAAAGAATCATCTATATAAGGTACAACGGGCAATTTTTAAACGAAAACGCATTAGCATTACTTATAATAATCCAATAAAAAAGCAGAAAACAATAAGAAAAGTAGACCCGTATAACTTGCTATTTAGAGAATCCTCTTGGTATTTACTCGGTTTTTGTCATTTAAGAAACCAGCTACGCATGTTCAAGTTTATGAGGATTGAAGATATAGAAATACTTGGTGAAACGTATCACACACCTTCTGACTACCAAGTTCAAAACTACTTAAGAAATACTTTTACTTTAATAAGAGGAAAGCAGTATACAGTAGAAATTCAGTTTTTTCATCCGGCATCTGTTTGGGTCTCAGAAAAATTGTGGTTATCAACTCAAAAAATTATACAGTTAAAGGATGACTCTATTCTATTTAAAGCCAGAGTAGATGGATTAGAGGAAATAAAAAAGTGGGTTCTCGGATTTGGAAAGTTTGCGAAGGTTCGTAAGCCGACAGAGCTGATTGGGGAGATTGTGAAGGAGTTTGAAGAAGTAAGACAATTATATATATAGTCTTTTAATAATGATATGGTTGCCTGGACTGAGTTCCGTTCTGGCAGATAATAAATAATTTAAAACACTCTTTACTCCTACAAATTAACTTAAATTTATGCATAACAAGTAAACGTAAATATATAAAAATACATCATATGTGTCGGTTACAGGGAAATCATAACATACAAGAATGTTAAAATTTCAATACGTTAAACGTATAGATTATACTATCTCATTATATCTAATTCTCTTATAAAAAACAATTTAGAAAAAAGTCTTTACATTTATTTACTGTAGTGGTATAATATCATAAAAGAATATTAAATGAAAAAAGGAGGTGAATTTAATATGAGATATTTTGAGTTGATTGTCACTGTTTTCTTGGGAGAAGATGTCACTTATTTGGCAAGCTATGAGTACATTGGGAATCTAATATCCAGAGCTATGGCGCATGATGATAAGCTAAGAGAGCTGCATAAGAAGTCAGGATTTAAGTTATATACATTCTGTGGTTTTCAACCTATTGAACAGGATAAAGTATATAAAAAAGGCAGGATATATATTATCAATATCCGTTCGATTTCGGTTGATTTCATTTTGGCATTAAAAAAGGTTCTTCCTCATGTGGAATCTCCTACGAAAATCATAGCTACTGATATACGATTATATGAGTATCGGCATATTACTGAGCTCATCACATTGACTCCTGTAGTGGCTACCTTATCATCTAACAGGAACTGGACTAAAGAGGATGGTTTGTTGCTCTTGCGAGAAAGGGCTCATAGCAACACTGTAAAAAAGTGTCGTAATTTTTTTAGAGATTTTCCCGAACCAGAGGATAATTTCATTGAATTTATCCAGCAGATTAACAGAAAACCGATTAAGATCCCATACAAAGGTATTAATTTCTTAGGCAACAAGCTTATTATCGGGGTCAAGCCCGATGAAGTTAGTCAAAAACTTGCATTTACAGCATTGGGTGCGGGTTTATTAGAGAAGGGTTCTGCTATAGGAAGCGGATATTGCCGCGCAAAATAGAAGGGAGGTGAAAACATGTTTTATGATTTGTTGGAAGTTTACAGAAAAAACAGTGATGGAGATACAATAGCTCTGGATAACTATTCTCTCTCTGATGGACTGTATATCAAACTGTACTTGGATAACAGAGAACCAGAGGAATTACTAGTAGACAAAAATACAATTTGTAGTGATCCTTTATATGTTTGGTTTAACGTGAGAGACTATTACAGCAGATTAATCGAAATGAATAAACCGGTAGATCCAAAAAAGAAAATTCACAGTAATAATATGTACGCAATTTTCTTTAAGCGGGATACAATAATATTTGAAAACAACAACAAAGGAAAAGAGCTCTCCCCGCATTTTAAGGAGAGTTTGGGACGGTACTTTGATGCCTTGGCGGAAGATAATCAAGATAATAAAGCTTTGGATTTGTTTGGTGTTAGTGCGTTAGATCAGGATATATTGAAAAAAAACAAAGAGTTTATTCTATCGAAGGTTGGATGGATGGCTGAGAAGATTACTGCATATAATTTTAAGAAAAACATATATATCAAATTATTCTTCGATGCCAGCACAGAGGTGTATAGGCAAGAATGCATGCGATATCAGATTCCCAGAATTTTTAACACTAATAAACATAACCTAATAATCAACGGAAATGTCTATGGTTTATCTAATATGAATATGAACCTCAATGCTAAAAAACCTTATCTGGAACATAAAACAACCAACTATAAAGTACCTTTTAGAATCGGAATCTATGATGCACTTGATAGTAAAAACCTGTTGGGATGGCTGGAGAACCAGAAAAATGAGGAAGGGAAGTCCGTTTTAGCAGGATATTTGCCAGTTAATGAAGGAGAACAATTCGCATTATCTGATAAAATTACTGATCAAGTCAGTGCAAACTATTTGCAGATGAAAAAAGGTATGAAAACGAGTATAGACGATTACGATTTTTTACCGGGAATTACAAACAGAATCAAACCTTTTGAACTTAAGAATTTTTTACAGCTGAAGGACTTCAATACAGATACAATTACTAAAAGAGATACCCTCGAGAAGCTGACAGATCAGTGGCTTTACAATAAGAATCTAATCAGCAACTACTATAATGATAAGCCAAAGCCCAGAACAGGCTTTTCTGCCAGACAGGTAGATCTCCTTATAAAGTCAAAGAATGCTATGCTGAATTTTTTTAGGAAATGTGATGAATCAGCTATACGAAAATGTTTTGATAAAGTATCTTTAGGCTTGATTAAGCAGGCGATACTGATCAATTCTTTTCCAAGAATTGAGTTAACCAATATAGCACCTGCTATGAATTTAAGATTATCAATGTTACGCTACTTTAAAATAGGAGGGAAAGAGGATATGGGTGATATGATACAACCGTTATGGAATACCCTGAAGAAAAAGGTGGTAGATTGTAAATCTAAAGACTCTCAGGTGTGTGACAATGATACTGAATTTTACTATGCTGCCGGACAGTTAACTCGGTATTTGATCTCTCTAAGTCAGGCTCAAAAGATTAATTATAGTGTGTTGGACCCATTAATGAATGCCAAGGATTCTAATAAGTTAAAAGCAGAAATAATAAATCTATTCAAAAAATATAATCATGCAGTAGATATTAACTCAAAGAGACTAAATATTTTACTTGCAATGGTAATGGGATATCAACAGGGAGACCCGCAAAAGGTGATGCATGATGCATTTATTGCAGGCCTTGCATCTCAGAATATTATTTATTACACGGAAAAGAAAAAGGAGGATGATGATTAATGAAAATGCAAAATCGCGTATATGGGGTTGTGGGTATTAAGAGTATCATGTCCAATTGGAATGCTGATTTTTCCGGCAGGCCAAAAACAACTTCTAATAGTGATATCTTTGGCAGTGATAAGGCATTCAAGTATCCCATTAAACGGATGTGGGACATAGAAGGCGAAAAAGTATTATATATCAAATCCTACAAAATTGATAAAGTAAAGGTTGATAAACAAACAGTGGACAAGTTACAGCCCAGGGATTTGAAAGAAAGATATGAATATATTTTTAAAAAAGAATTGAATGATTCAACCCCTTCCAGAGAAGTGTTATCCAATCTTTTTCAAGCCATAGATGTAATGAATTTTGGCGCTACTTTTGCTGAGAGCAAACAGAATATAAGTATTACTGGTGCTGTCCAGGTAGGACAAGGATTTAATAAATACCAGGAGAGTAACATCGAAACACAAGATATCCTTTCACCTTATCGAAATCCCAGTGAGAAAAAAGAAGATGCTACTGCATCGTCTTTAGGAACTAAGATCGTGACAGATGAGGCACATTATTTCTATTCCTTTTCTGTTAACCCTGATAATTATTCCGATTACCTAGACCTGGAGATAGACGGATTTGAAGGGTATACCGTTGAAGCATATGAAAAGTTTAAAAAGGGATGCTTGATTGCTGCAACAGCCTTCAATACCAATAGCAAATCCGGATGTGAGAATGAGTTCGCTCTATTTATTGAGTGTAAAAAGGGAAGTCAGCTTTATCTGTCTAATCTGGATCAATATGTAGAGTTTGAGAAACGTGATGGTAGGAATACAATTATATTATGTGATCTGGAAAAATTGCTTCGAAGCAAATTGGAAGAAATAGAAAAAATTGAAGTTTATTTCAACCAATTGCAGACCGATGTGGATACCTGTGGGTTGCCCTGTACAATAAAAGATTTGTACTAATGGTGATGGTTATGGATGTTCAAGCGATTAGCATGACTCTTTCTGGAAGGCTGGCTTTTTTTAAGAAACCCGATGTCAATATT
>DUOI01000055.1 GCA_012838915.1 Clostridiales bacterium | reverse complement strand
CAATAATGATGAACAGATACAACTAGCCCAACAGGTAATAGCACAGCAAAAAGACATTCTTATCATGTGCCCTGCCGACTCAACAGGTATTGTTCCGGTTATTGAAGAAGTAAATGCGGCAAATATACCGGTAATTAACCTGAACACACGAATCAGTAAAGAAGTAGGCAATGCTCAATATGAAACCTTTGTTGTTGCAGACAATACAATCTGTGCAACATTGTGCGCTGAAGAACTGGTCAAACTGGCCGGTGAAAAAGGCAAAGTACTGATACTGGAAGGACCGTCCGGAGGACAGGTTACAATTGACCTTTCAAACGGTGCGCAGGCAGTATTTAATAAATATCCGGATATAGAAATTGTAGACATACAGGATGCTAAATTTGACAGGTCAACAGCATTCAATACAGTACAGAACGTATTGCAGGCACATCCGGACATCAAAATAATCTTCAGCTGTAATGACGAGATGGCCCTGGGCGCAATCGAAGCTCTTGACGAAGCCGGCAAGCTTGATGATGTTGTTGTAGGAGGCATCGACGGCAATCAGGATGCACTGGCGGCTATTAAAGAAGGAAGAATGGAAGTAACAGTATACAAGAACTTCTGGCTGCAGGCTTATACGGCTGTTGAAGCTGCTGCAAAATTCCTGGATGGACAAAAACTGGATGAATTAATACCGGTTGATCTGGAAGCAGTTACAAAAGACAATGTAGACAAGTATCTGAAGAGCTGAACAGAATAAAAAATATAGGTTACCGCATATAAATGCGGTAGCCTATATTTCACAAAGTGTTGTCAGTAATTAAACAACAATAAGTGTTCATTTCAGCAGATATAAGATTTGTGAGAGGGTCAGATAGCATGAATAAGAAGCAATTTCTTGTATTTGATTATGGTGCAAGCCATGGCCGTTGCTCTGTGGCCAAATTTGACGGCAGCAGATTTGAAATGGAAGTTGTACATGAGTTTGATAATCGTCCTGTGGAATATGCCGGTACCCTTTATTGGGATATTTTGCGCCTGTCTTCTGAACTTAAGATTGGCATACAAAAAGCATTCAAGGAGTATCCCAATATTGAATCGGTAGGAATAGACACATGGGGCTGCGACTTTGGATTCATTGATAAAAACGGCAAACTGTTAGCCAACCCCGTTAATTACCGTGATGAGTTAAGACATAAATATAAGCCGAAATTGGATGAAGAATTCGGAGAATACAATCTGTTTAGACTGGGCGGCGTAAATACAAATGCAATAATGGGATTATACCATTTATACGGCATGATTCAGGAAAAGGCAACTGAACTTGAGTATGCTGATAAATTTCTGATGATACCGGATTTACTGAACTATTATCTAACCGGTATTGCTGCCAATGAATATACAGATGCAACTATGAGCCTGATGGTTGATCAGACAAAAAAGACATGGCAAACCAGAATTATTGAGCCCCTTGGAATTAACAAAGACATATTTTCAACAATGGTTATGCCGGGTAATGTATTGGGCAGCCTGCAAAAAAGCATCTGTGAAGATTTTGATGTCAAACCAATCAAGGTTATAAATGTGTGCTCTCATGACACAGCCAGCGCAATAGCTGGTATACCAATTACAGAGAAAAATAAGAACTGGGCTTTCATAAGCCTTGGAACATGGGCTATATTTGGTGTTGAAACGGATCAGCACTATGTCAGCGAAGAGGTCTTTGCATCCGGATTCGCAAATCAGGGCGGCTGTGAAGGTAAAACAAACTTCGTTGACTTGTTTACCGGACTTTGGGTCATACAGCAATGCTATGAAAAATGGTGCAGGGATGAAGGCAAGAAAATAGGCTGGGATGCTGTAGTCGAAGCTGCTTCTTCGGCGCAGGGAGGAAAGGCTTTTATTGACCTTGACGCACCGGATTTTGTGCAGCCTAATCCCAATATGCCAAAGCAAATTCAACAGTATTGTGCTGCTACAAACCAACCGATACCGGACGGTATGGGTGAAATAGCAAGATGCGTATACGAGAGCCTTGCATTAAAATTCAAGAGATGCAGGGACAATATTGAGAAATTCACAGACAAGAAAATTGAAGTTCTTCATATCGTGGGCGGCGGCAGCAAGAACAAATTACTGTGTCAATGGACATCAGATGCTCTTGGAGTTCCGGTAATTTCCGGGCCTGCTGAGACTACGTCTGTAGGGAACCTGCTCATGCAGCTGAAGGGAACGGGAGAGATTGCAAATCTTGCAGAAGGGCGAGAGATATCAGCCAAGTCTGCAAATCCCATCAAATATTATCCAAGCGGAACTGATATATGGGATGAGTACTCAGAAAGGTATTTAAAAACTATCGGCAACTGAAGGAAGAGAGATAGATGAAAAAGACGGAATTTCCAAGAATACATTTAGCGATAGATAATTGTTTTGCAATAAAAAGATGGGTGGAACCGTATGATTGGATGCACATCACCAAGGAACTTGGGGATATAAGGCTGATACAAGCAAGTACTGATAATGAAATAGATCCGTCGCATAATACGGAGGACTTTCGGGATTATTGGATAAAAGAGGTAAAAAAGTACGAGAAGGAGCTGGACTTAAAAGTTTTCAGTTTTTACTCCGGTTATGCAACATATCGTACTGCAGGAATAGCCAGCTTACATGAAAGTAAACGGCAGGCTATGATAGACAAATATTTCAAACCTGTTGTAGATGTGGCGTGCAGGCTGAATGCACAAGTCGGCAACTCACTAAGTGCATTCAGTGATCCCGTACTCCAGGATCCCTTGAAGTATGAGCTTGTAAATCAGTATTTGGAAAACAGCTTAATAAGTATGACGCAGTATGCGGCGGATAAAGGTGTTACTTTCAGTTATGAACAAATGTACACGCCTACTCAGGGCATGTGGACAATTAACGGTTGTATTGATTGCATGAGGAATGTATACAGTAAAGCAAAAAGCCCGATGTATACAACGATCGATACAGCTCATAGTGTCGGCCAGAGCAGGTTTTTGAAACCATCTGTCAGCCAGATCTCCCAAATGCAAAAGGCTGATAAAGAGCGGATGTATTACCTGCCTGAAGCGATTCAGGAGTTAATTGTAAGCGGACAGGATCCCAATCAGATATATGAAAGTCTTGACAAATATGATTATTGGTTTGCAGAACCTGCCGATACGGATGTTTATGAATGGTTCTCCAAATTGGGGTGTTATTCGCCTACTGTACATCTGCAGCAGACTGATGGAACGTATTCTTTGCATAAGCCTTTTACGGCACAGAATAATGAAAAGGGTATTATAGAACCAAGGGCTGTTTTTGAAGCAATAAGCAAGTCTTATATAGCTCCTTCTATTGAAGGCATGCCCCCAAAGGTTAAGGATATTTACCTTGTATTTGAAATTTTCTATAGTGTAACCGATACGACAAAGAAAATTATAGATGAATTAAAGGAATCGATTGCTTATTGGAGGCAGTATTTACCCAGAGACGGAATGAAACTTGATGAGTTGATTTAGTGTATTAAAAATACATCCTGTATATGGTTGGTAATAATTTTGTATTTTTCAAAAATATAATTTTCCAAATTTAATCATTAAAAGGAGGATCAGAAGAAAAAATGAGCAGTAAAAAGTATATTGAAGACACCACAATCAAAGGACGCAGAGAAGAAATAGAAATCAAAGTAAAAAGAGTCATAGAACTGCTGGAAAAAGAAGATTTGAATGCTCTGTACCTGACCAGGCAGTCTAACTTTGCCTGGATTACAGCCGGTGCGAATGGAGTTATAACAAGTTGTATTGAAGACAGTGTCGCTTCAGTACTAATTACAAGAGGCGGAGAACGCTACGCTATCACAAATGTTATAGAAGAAAGACGCATGAGGGAAGAACAACAACTCGAGGAACTAGGCTTTAAAATTCTCTCGCAGGCATGGTATGAGAATAAGAATGAAGACATGATAGTGGAGATAGCAGGCAGCATGGACAGGGTGGGGGCCGACGTCCACTTCAGCAGCGCAAGAATGATTCATGACAAGATAGTTAAGCTGCATTTCCCGCTTACATATAATGAAATTTGCCGCTATCAGTATCTGGGCGATTATATGTCTGAAGCACTTGAAGCATATCTGGCTACTGTAAAGCCCGGCATGACCGAATATGAAGTTGCCGGCGGAGTAGCCAATGCACTCTGGCCCAGGCAGATTGATCAGGTGCTTTTCCTTGTGGCTTCGGATGAACGCATTTGCCATCACAGGCATCCGGCACCCACATCAAAACGTATAGGAAAGAGTCTGATGGTGTCATGCAACGGGCGGTATAAGGGTTTGATCACAACCACAACAAGAATGGTTTATTTCGGCACACCCCCGTCTGATTTGCTTGAACAGTTTGACATTAATGCTGAAATTGAATGCCGTATGATTGAAGCTACAAAAGCCGGCGTGGATGAGCTGGTGCCCCATATGCTGGGCAAGAAACTGTACGAAGAACACGGCTAT
>DUOI01000005.1 GCA_012838915.1 Clostridiales bacterium | reverse complement strand
ATGCCCGGGTGGCGTTGAATGCACTGGAACTGGCTTTTCTTACTACGCAGCCCGATGAAAAGGGAAATATTGTCATCGATCTGGAGACCGCCAAAGAGTGTATACAGCAGAAGACTTTGAAGTATGATAAAGATGGGGACAATCACTACGATATTATCAGTGCGTTCATAAAAAGCATGCGCAATTATATGGAACCTGATGCGGTCTTATACTGGCTTGCCCGTATGATTGAATCAGGGGAAAAGCCGGAATTCATTGCCCGTCGCATTATGATTTGTGCGGCCGAAGATGTGGGTCTGGCCAATCCTGCTGCACTGCAGGTAGCGGTGGCGGCTGCCCAGGCTGTGGAACGGGTGGGATGGCCGGAAAGCCGGATTATTCTTGCAGAAGCGGCTTTGATGGTGGCTTGTTCTCCCAAATCCAATTCATGTTACATCGGGATTGACAAGGCTTTGGAGGATGTGAGAAAGGAAAAATCGGGACAGGTTCCCATTCATCTCCGGGATGCCCATTACAAAGGTGCAAAAGAAATGGGACATGGTAAAGGATATATGTATTCTCATGATTATCCCATGGGCAATGCCGTGCAACAATATTTACCCGAAGGATTCGAGGACAGAAAGTATTACCTGCCTGTAGATTCCGGGCACGAGATGAAAATAAGGCAGCGTTTAGCCCAGTTGAAGGGAGACCTGGATGAGAGAGACCGATGCAGATAAATCATTGATAAATTACCATAAAAGAACTGTTAATTTTTTGCCGTTAATCTTGACAACTTTACTAGGGTATGCTAACATACCCCTGGGAATGAAAACCTACCATTAAGGTTGGATTTAGGGGGTGAGCACATGAAGTTATCTACAAAGGGCCGTTACGGTGTTAAGGCAATGTTTGATTTGGCCTTACACGGAGGTGATTCTCCGCTCCCCTTGAAAACCATAGCGGGGCGGCAGGAAATTTCCGAGCCCTATCTGGAACAATTGATTTCCGTTTTGCGTAAGGACGGCCTGGTAAAAAGCGTAAGAGGAGCTCAGGGCGGATACCTTTTAGCTCATGAACCCGATCAGATTACGGTGGGCAGCATAATCCGATCATTGGAAGGTTCGATGGCGCCGGCGGATTGTGTTATAGAGGATGACCCCGCTGATTGCAGCAAGGCTGACTGCTGCATCACACGCGGAATCTGGGAAAAGATACGCATCAGCATCGACAATGTAATCGACTCGATTACCCTTCAGGATATGATAGATGAATACAATGAACTACGCAAACAAAACAAAAATTACCACATTTGACCGCTTACTCCGTTGAAATAGTTATTATTCAGCGAATATCCTTATAACTTGAAATGGACAATCCTGAAAGCAAGCGGAGGAATCTGGCCTGAAAGGAAGCTTGAATAAATGGGAGACAGAATTTATCTTGATCATGCAGCAACAACATATACCAAGCCTGAAGTGTTGGAGGAAATGCTGCCCTATTTTACCGAAAACTACGGCAACCCTTCCAGCGTACACAGTTTCGGCCGGGAAGCCAGAAAAGCAATGGATCTGGCCCGGGAGAGAACGGCAAGGGCACTGCATACCGATCCCGGCAATATATTTTTTACCGGCAGCGGTACCGAGGCGGATAATTGGGCTGTCAAAGGTGCGGCTTTGGCCAACCGGAAGAAGGGCAACCATATCATTACCACCTCCATCGAACACCATGCTGTTTTGCATACCTGCCGGTATCTGGAACGAAATGGCTTTGAAGTTACATATCTGGCCGTGGACAAATACGGACTGGTGGATGCAGAACAGGTCAGGAATGCCATAACCGATCAAACCATTCTGATCTCTGTAATGACTGCCAACAATGAAATCGGCACAATTCAGCCAATCAGGGAAATCGGCACCATTGCCAAGGAAAAGGGCATTTTATTCCATACTGATGCGGTACAGGCAATAGGCAGTGTACCCATTGATGTAGAGGAGATGAACATTGATCTTTTATCTCTTTCCGCCCATAAGTTTTATGGGCCTAAAGGGATAGGCGCACTTTATATGCGCAAAGGAGTAAAGGTACAGCAGATATTGCATGGCGGTGCCCAGGAACGAAACCGCAGGGCAGGTACAGAGAATCTTCCGGCTATCGTTGGCCTGGGCAAGGCCATTGAGCTGGCTGTTCAGGATATTCCCGGACATAATGCCAGACTGGAAGCTCTCCGGGACCGCCTGATTACCGGAATCCTGTCTACTGTGGAACATACCCGCCTTAACGGACATCCTGAAAGGCGGCTGCCCGGCAATGTCAATTTCAGCTTTGAATTCATAGAAGGGGAAGCATTGCTTCTCAGCCTGGATATCAAGGGTATCGCCGGCTCCAGCGGCTCAGCCTGCACCTCCGGTTCCCTGGATCCATCCCATGTACTGCTGGCTATCGGACTGCCCCATGAAATTGCTCATGGCTCCCTCCGATTGACATTGGGAGAAAACAATACCGAAGAAGAGGTGGATTATGTATTGGAGGTTCTTCCACAGGTGGTGCAAAAACTGAGAGAAATGTCTCCACTCTTCAATCAGCAAAAAGGGGGTCTGGAATATGTATAGTGAAAAAGTAATGGATCATTTCATAAATCCCAGGAATGTAGGGGAGATTGAGAATCCCGACGGGGTTGGCGAGGTAGGCAATGCCAGATGCGGGGATATCATGAAGGTCTTTTTGAAGATAGAAAATGATGTCATAGTGGATGTGAAATTCAAAACCTTTGGCTGCGGTGCTGCCATTGCCACCAGCAGCATGTCCACTGAATTAATAAAGGGTAAAACGATTGACGAGGCACTGGCTGTTACCAATAAAACAGTGGCTGAATCATTGGACGGCCTTCCGCCCGTCAAGATGCATTGTTCGGTACTGGCCGAGGAAGCCATTAAGGCTGCAATTGAGGATTATAGAAAGAAGCAGCGGGAAAAGTAACAGTAATATAATATCAAACCCTTAAAAGGTATACAGTAAACTGTATACCTTTTTTTGATGGGTTTAATGGGGACAGTTCTCAAATATTCCATATTTTACAGGCAGGAAAGGTTCATTGTAATCCTATTCTTTGGCAAAAATAAAACTGTATAAAAAGATATTCTGAGGGATGCTATGATTGGCAAAGGTCGCAACATCATTAGGAGGGAATCCATACTGGGCCTGCCTGTTATCGATGGAAGGACAGGGGAAAAGCTGGGTGTGGTTAAGGATTTGTATGTAAAAGGACAAAGTGCCTATCTGGAAGGCCTTTATGTAACCAGAAAGGGTTGGGGCAGCAAGTCCATCGGGATTCCCTTTGATGATGCGACGGTGGGATATGATGCCATCATTGCGGAAGGTGTGCTGCCGGTAAATCGTCCCCGGCAAACACAAAGTGGTGCACTGGAGAATCTGCTTAATAAGAGAGTAGTACGAGAAGATGGAGTAGAGCTTGGAGTGATATGTGATATTATATTGAATCCGCTGACCGGTCGAATCGAAGGGCTGGAAATATCTGAAAGTGTCATCGGAGATTTAATATCAGGCAGGCGGATATTACCCTATGGACCTTATGAATCCATGGACGGTGATATTCTGATAATTACCATGGAGCAGGCGCAAAATATCACTTCCAGCAACAGGGGAATAAAAAATATATTTTTTAACAAACTAGAATAGCAGGAAGGATGTGTTTCGATGAATAAAAGCTTTCGCACTTTTATAGCAGGCGGATTGCTTGGAATTGCCGCCGGGATGATACTGCTGCCTCAGCTGGAGCCGGAAACAAGAAAAAAAATAATAGGCAAGGGAAAGAACATCATAGAAGATGCTGCCCAAATGATGCCCGGCAAGAACGGACAGGGCATATGATACAAGAAGCGATATTAGTTCTGAAGCAGTAAGGGACCGTAGTGTGTCCCTTTTCTTTTGTTTTCATTAGCGGATTCTTTGCATTTCATTACTACGAGGTGAAACAATGAAGCTGACCAGAAAACATGCTTGGGCAGCTCTGACAATCATTGTGCTGCTCCTCATTCTATGGGTCATATACCGGCATTGGGAGAAAATTATGCACCTTTTTGGAATGCTGGTTGTCGGCATTATCATTGCCTATATTCTTACACCGCTTTGTGATTTACTGGAGAGAAAAATGCCGAGGGCAGCAGCAATTTCCTTAATTCTTATTGCAGTAGGGTCGGCATTTGCGGCCTTTGTCTTTTTGTTCATTCCAAGAATGGTTAAAGAAGCTCTGGCATTAGTCGATCGATTTCCGGATATTATGCGTTTTATCCGCAGGACATTAAGCAGCATACAAAGTCGTATGGACACTATGGGTATACCGAAAGGTATACAGAACTCCATAGCAGCCTATGCCGATGCATTTCAAAGACAAACTACCAATACCGTAATGGGATTGCTGGAGCGATCAATTTCCGGTATCTCTTTACTGCCAACCTTATTCATTGAGCTGGTACTGGGCTTTTATTTTCTAAAGGATAGGGAATATTTCGGCCGGGTACTCACCAACCTTATCCCCGTCCCTTCCCGCAGAAAGGTTTTACTGGTGGCATCTGAGATGAACTATATACTGCACTGTTTTATCCGGGGTGAAGTATTTATAGCGGGTACAGTAGGAATTCTGGCCACAATAGGCTATGTACTGGTTGGCCTGCCCTATGCCCTGATTCTTGGTTTTCTGGCCGGGCTGCTGGAATTCATCCCCTATTTCGGCCCATGGCTGGGTGCTGTTCCGGCGCTTCTTATAGGCTGGCTGGCGGGCTCTCACAAATTCTTATGGACTCTGGTTGTCATTTTGTTAATTCAACAATTGGAGAATGTGTTCATTACCCCCAAAATATTGGGCGGGGTGGTGAATCTGCATCCGGTATACATTATTCTGTCCTTATGGACCGGCGGCTCTTTCTTCGGCGTGGCAGGAATGTTTCTGGCTGTACCGGCTGTGCTGATATTAAGAGTAATTATCAGGCATATCTATTTGAGCATCGTTGCCGTCAAATAGAGCAGAGCATTCTTCATAAATTCCGGATTTCTTGCCATATCCCCTTATCTCGTGGTAAAATTGCGTTAGGAATATATGTAAAAGAAGGAATCGCTATATGACAACGAAACATGACCGAATTATTCAATATATAATGAGTCTGGAGCCCGGGTCTGCCATTTCAGTGCGCAAGATAGCCCGGGAACTGGGAGTGAGTCAGGGAACAGCATACCGTGCCATCAAAGAGGCAGAAAACCGCGAATATGTTAAGACCTTTTCCCGTATGGGAACCATTCGGGTAGAGCAGGACAAAAAGCGGGGCATTGAACGGCTGACCTTCGCAGAAGCAGCCACCATGGTAGACGGAACTGTCCTTGGAGGCCACCGCGGTTTGAACAAAACCCTGGCCAGGTTTGTAATCGGCGCTATGACACCGGATGCCATGGAAAAGTACCTATCCTCCGGCAGTCTGCTCATTGTCGGGAATCGGGAGGAGGCCTTCCGATTGGCCCTTGAACATGATTGTGCAGTTCTGATTACCGGCGGTTTTGGCTGCAGCGAAGGAATAAAGCAGCTGGCGGACCAAAAAGGGCTGCCTGTAATCTCTTCCACTTACGATACTTTTACCACTGCGACCATGATCAATCAGGCTATCTCCGAGAGACTGATCAAGAAGGAAATCTTATTAGTGGAAGATATCATGATGGAGGAACCCCAATATCTCTATGAAAATGATCCGATTAAGGAATGGAGCAGCCTGCTGAAAAAAACCGGTCACAGCCGTTTTCCGGTGCTCAATCAATCCGGCGAAGTTGTGGGAGTGCTTACCCCGAAGGACATACCGGAAGCTTCAGCAGGCCTTGTCCGGGATTATATGACTTCCAACCCTATTACCGTTACCAGAAAAACCACCATAGCTTACGCGGCGCATATTATGATTTGGGAAGGATATGAATTGCTGCCGGTGATTGAGGAAGGCAGGCTGATTGGTGTTGTCAGCCGTAAGGATGTTATAAAAGCGATTCAGCACATGAGAAGCCAGCCGCAGATGGGGGAAACTTTGGAGGATATCATTCTTTCCAGTTTCGGCAGCAAACGGATGGAAAACCGCATCCGCTTTACCGGCAAGGTAACGCCTATGCTGGCCAGTCATATGGGTACTGCCAGCTGGAGTGCCCTGACCATGCTTATGTCCACGGCGGCTATTGTATCGCTGAGGAACTTCCGTCATTCCGATATTGTAGTAGATACCTTTACTGTTTTTTTTATTCAGCCTGTTCAGCTGGAGGACATGCTGGAAATAGATGTGCAGCCGGTAGAGGAAGGAAGAATGTACAACAAAGTAGAGGTTTGCGTTTACCGCGACAGGGTATTGATAGCCAAGGCCCTGCTGGCCGCAAAGGCAATGAGGAAGTAACAGGTTTCCGGGAGTGGGTAATGCAATGAAGGATTTCATCCATCTACATGTTCATACCGAATATAGCCTGCTGGATGGAGCAGCCCGCATTTCAGACTTACTGGATCGGTGCGGTGAGCTGGGAATGCCGGGTATTGCCATTACAGACCACGGTGTCATGTATGGCGTGGTGGATTTTTATAAGGAAGCCAAGGCCAGAGGGCTTAAGCCTGTAATCGGCTGTGAAGTTTATGTCGCACCACGCAGCATGAGGGACAAGGATTACCGAAGCGACAGCAATTATTCCCATCTGGTGCTGTTAGCAGAAAATCAAACAGGATATCACAATCTCATGACCTTGTCCTCCCTGGGCTTTACTGAAGGATTTTACTACAAGCCGCGCATTGACTATGAAACACTGGCTGCTCATTCCGAAGGTCTGATAGGGCTGAGCGCTTGTTTGGCCGGAGATATTCCCAAGCTGCTGGAGCAGGGGCGGTTTGATGATGCAAAAGCAGCTGCCAGGCGTATTAATCAAATATTCGGGCAGGGCAGCTTTTATTTAGAGCTGCAGGACCATGGCCTGCCGGGGCAGAAGGAAATCAACAATGCTTTGATTCAAATAAGCCGGGAAACGGGCATCCCCCTGGTTGCAACCAATGATGTTCACTATATCAACCGAGAAGATGCAAATGCCCATGAAATATTGCTGTGTATACAGACCGGAAAAACAGTAGAGGATGAGGACAGGCTTGAATTTGGAACTCCGGAATTTTATCTGAAATCCGGAGAGGAAATGGAACTCCTGTTCAGGGACTATCCCGATGCAATGGAAAATACGCGTAAAATTTGGGAACGCTGCAACGTGGAGTTTGAATTCGGCACCCTGCACCTTCCGGAATATGATGTGCCTGAAGGATATACCGCTGAAGGCTATTTAAGAAAGCTTTGCATGGAAGGCCTGAAGCAGCGCTATTCCGAGATAACCCGGGAGATAAGAGAACGCCTGGAGTATGAGCTGGCTGTCATTTCCCAGATGGGTTATGTAGACTACTTTTTAATCGTCTGGGATTTCATTAAGTACGCCAGAGACAACGATATTATAGTAGGCCCCGGCCGGGGCAGCGCAGCAGGCAGCCTGGTTTCCTACACCCTTAATATTACTCAGATAGATCCCCTGAAATATGGATTGCTGTTTGAGCGGTTTCTTAATCCGGAACGGATCAGTATGCCGGACATAGACATTGATTTCTGCTACGAACGGCGGCAGGAAGTAATTGATTATGTGATTCGAAAATATGGTGAGGATAGGGTAGCCCAAATTATTACCTTTGGAACCATGGCAGCCAGAGCTGCTATCCGGGATGTGGGCCGTGCCTTGAACCGCTCCTACGGAGAGGTTGACCGGATTGCCAAAATGATTCCCATGGAAATCGGCATGACCATCGAAAAGGCGCTGGAAAGAAATCCTGAATTGAAAATGCTGTATCAGGAGGATGCTTCCTCACGCAGCCTGATTGATATGGCAAAAAGCCTGGAGGGGCTGCCTCGTCATGCTTCCACCCACGCTGCCGGTGTAGTGATTTCCAGGGAGCCGATAACGGAATATGTTCCCCTGCAGAAAAATGATGATTGTATCACCACACAGTTTCCCATGGGAACCCTGGAACAATTGGGGCTGCTCAAGATGGATTTTCTCGGGCTTCGGAACCTGACCGTTATCCGGGATACCCTTGCCATTATTGAAGAAACTGAAGGAAAGAAGATAGACATCTATTCCATACCTCCGGATGATCCCTTTGTATATGAGATGCTGAGCCAGGGGGATACGGATGGCGTGTTTCAACTGGAAAGTGCCGGGATGAAGCAGTTTATGAAGGAGCTCAAGCCTTCTACCTTTGAAGACATTATTGCGGGGATTTCCCTGTATCGTCCCGGACCGATGGATCAAATTCCGAGGTACTTAGCAAACAAAAATCATCCGGAAGCAATTGAATACACTGACGAAAAGCTGGCACCCTTTTTGGAAGTCACCTATGGCTGTATGGTGTATCAGGAACAGGTAATGCAGATATGCAAGGATCTGGCCGGCTATTCCCTGGGCAGGTCTGACCTTGTGCGCCGTGCCATGTCCAAGAAGAATGCCGAAGTGATGCAGAAGGAACGGAAAAATTTCATATACGGAATTCAGGACGAAAATGGAAATATTGTGGTTCCCGGCGCCTGTCGTAACGGGGTATCCGTGGAAAAGGCCAATCAGATATTCGATGAAATGATGGAATTTGCCAAATATGCCTTTAATAAATCTCATGCTGCTGCTTATGCCCTGATTGCATACCAGACGGCATGGTTGAAATGCCATTATACCGTTCCCTTTATGGCAGCCCTGATTACCAGTGTCATTGGCAACAGCGGAAAGGTAGCCGGCTATATACAGTATTGCAGAAAGAAGAACATCCGGGTATTGCCGCCGGACGTAAACCAAAGCCATGCCAGGTTTACTGTATCCGGAAATACCATCAGATTCGGTTTGGCTGCAGTTAAGAATGTAGGTGCTCCGGCTATTGAAGCTATCATTCGCGCCCGGAATACCAAGGGTAAGTTTGTGAGTTTTCTTGATTTTTGCCAGAAGACGGAAGATGCGGGCATCAACAAGCGGCTTGTGGAAAGCCTGATTCGCTGCGGTGCTTTTGATTCGCTGGGTGTCCGCCGTTCTCAGCTGATTGCAGTTTATGAGAAGACCTTGGACAGCATTATGCAGGAGCGAAAGCGGAATGTGGCGGGACAAGTGTCCCTGTTTGGTGAATTGGCATCCGGTTCATCAAATGCCTATCAAGCGGACAACCTTCCGGAAATGGAGGAATTTCCGAAAAAAATGCTCCTGTCCATGGAAAAAGAAATGACGGGAGTTTATATCAGCGGACATCCGCTGGATGAGTATAAGGAAGCGCTGGAGGGGTATCACACTACCCAGGATATAATGGTATTGTATAATACGGATGAAAATGAAATGATGAACGGCTCAATTGTATCCAGCCTGTCAGAGGATGCCACCATTACATTGGGCGGTATTATTACAGATAAAAAAATAAAGTATACTAAAAATAATAGTGTAATGGCCTTTATTACTTTGGAAGATTTGTATGGTGAGATTGAAGTAATTGTTTTTCCGCTGGTTTATTCCAAATACGCCTCACTTCTGGATGAGGACAGGACTGTAATCATAAAGGGCCGGATCAGCCTGAGAGAAGATGAGGAACCGAAAATTATCTGCAATGAAGTGGAAGCACTTCAAAACAATAAGCCGAATAAACTATACATTATGATAGAAAGGGACAAGGAACCGGATATTCAAAATGAGATCTGTGCAATATTGAAAAAATACAGGGGAAACATACCTGTTTATATTTATATGGAGTCAACAAAAAGGACTTTCCGCTCCAAACCGGATTTGTGGATTCGCAGGGATGCCAGCCTGTTGCAGGAATTGAGTAGTATGTTAGGGGAGAAGTGTGTTAAAATTATATAAGCCCCAGGATAAAGCGGCATGAGAGGACTGAAGGAGGCAGCAATACGATGTGGAAAGTTGTCTATATGGCTCAGACAAAGGCTACAGCCAACCACATAAACGATTTATTGACAGGTGAAGGGTTTTTAATAAAAATAAAGCCTGTGTACAGGAATGTCCCGGATGAGGAGAATTATTATGAGATCCTGGTTCCGCAGACTGAAGTTCAGGAAGTGCATACCATTCTGATGGAAAACGGTTACTGATATATATTAATTGGATCAGCTATTCACAGATTAGCGGGGGAGGAACAGAATGAAAAAAATCGGAGTTTTGACCAGCGGCGGGGATGCTCCAGGCATGAATGCAGCCATCAGGGCAGTAGTCAGAACCGCTGTGTACAAAGGAATGCAGGTTTACGGTATACGCAGGGGCTTTAACGGATTGATCAACGGTGAAATTGATCAGATGGACGTAAAATCAGTAGGCGAGATCCTGCACCGGGGAGGTACTATTCTCAACACAGCCCGATCGGATCAGTTTAAAACAGAGCAGGGCATGAAAAAGGCTGTTAACGTATTGAAGATATTCGGTATTGAAGGCCTGGTAGTTATCGGCGGCGACGGTTCCTTCCGCGGAGCCTTGGATTTGAGCAAGAGGGGAATTCCCACAGTTGGTGTTCCCGGTACCATCGATAATGATATTGCCTGTACAGAACAGACAATCGGTTTTGACACAGCCGTGAATACAGTGCTGGAAGCCATTAATAAGATCCGCGATACCGTAACCTCTCATGAAAGAACAAATATTATCGAGGTTATGGGCCGGCATGCAGGTGATATTGCAATCTATACAGGAATAGCCGGAGGTGCGGAAGGCATACTCATTCCGGAAATGCCCCTGGATATTGACAATCTCTGCAGGCGAATAATCGAAGGCAGGAACAGGGGGAAAAGCTCCAGTATCATTATCCTGGCGGAAGGCGCAGGAAAGGCCATGGAATTGGAACGTATCATCGAAGAAAAAACGGGTATGGAAACCAGAGCAACGGTGCTCGGCCACATCCAAAGGGGCGGCAGTCCCACAGCAGCTGATATTATACTGGCAAGCAGAATGGGCTATCATGCAGTTGAGTTATTGCAGCAAAATATCGGAAATCGGGTGGTTTCCATCAGAGGCAATAGGATTGTGGACAACGACATTGAGGAAGCTCTCACCATGCCGAAGAAATTCAACCAGGAATTGTATGATCTGGCACAGGTATTGTCTATCTGAGGAATGGAGATGGATGGAAGAGATGAATGTCACTGAGGTAAAAATTCGGGTACGGTACAAGGAAACCGACAAAATGGGTATAGTTCACCATTCCAACTACTATCCATGGTTTGAGGTGGCCAGAACGGAATTCATGCGCAGTGCGGGTATGAATTACAGGCAGATGGAAGAGAAAGGGGTTATGCTCCCCTTGCTGGAAACTCATTGTACATATATCCAAGGGGCTAAATATGATGATCTTCTTACCGTTCGCACCTGGATGTCCAGATTTGCAGGTATCCGGCTGACTATGGAATACGAGGTAATCCGGGATGAGGACGGTGTACTGCTGGCTAAAGGCAGTACGGTTCATGCCTTTACTGACAATAAATTGAAACCGCTTAACATTAAAAAGAAATACCCTGAAATATATAAATTGTTTGAGGAACTTATAAAATAAAGAAGGCGATTTCGCCTTCTTCTGTTATTATTGAATCAACTTACTCTTTGTCCACCACTTCTAATTCATTAACTCTCTCCGGTGCCTCCGTCTTCTTCCCGAACTCCGTTATCGTCCTCAACCCCGCCATTTTCATTAGCTCCGTTATCTTGTGCAGGCTGGCCTTCTTCCGGGCTTCCGCTTAATGCCCGCTTCGCAGCTGTACGGAACTTGTTGGAGGTACCTGTCGCACCGGTATAATCATCAATATCATCAACATCCTGAGTTTCCATCAATTGTTTTGGAAGCTCCTCAAAGGCTTCAAGGGCTTCTTCATATTCATAACCTGTTTCCCTGGATTTTGGATTACCGTCCCCGGAATACTCAGTATACTCGACTTTTGTAAATTGCTCATCGGCAACGGTAATCCTGATTTCACCATAGCTGCCCCGTTCATCCTCATCGGATTTTCCGACATACACGCCGTCTTCCAACCCTTCCGCCGTTGTTACGTTACCGGTATCATCTTCACCCTGATTACCTGCATTGTCATCTGTTGGTGTAGGTTCAGGAGTAGTTTCAGCCGGGGCCGGAGTGGGAGTAGCTTGCGGCTGGCTTGGTTGAGGGGCGCAGGCAGCAAGCAGAATCAATACCATGACAAAAGCTGTTATTAAAGATATCCTTTTGTTCATTTACCTCACCGTCTTTCTTTGTAATAGGTTGTCCCAAATAGGATATCCTTAATTTGCTTGATTTATCCAAATTTTATTCTAACTACATTCACCGGTATCAGAGCTGTTCCTTTTTTCCGTCAATTGTAATTCTGATTTTGTTCACTTCAATATTTTTGCCGGAGGCGAGAACAGCCTGTTCTGCAGCATATACTATTCCATTGCAGCAGGGCACCTCCATAAAGGCTACAGTTATGCTGTTCAGTTCATTTTCCTGAATAATAGCAGTAAGCTTTTCAATATAGGAAGTCAAATCATCCAATTTGGGGCAACCCACTACCACCTTTTTGCCTTTTAACAGTTTGGGGTGATAGTCCGGATAAGCAAAAGGCACACAATCGGCAGTGATCAAAAGGTCCGCATTCTGAAAATAGGGTGCCTTTATCGGTACCAGGGAAAGCTGGACCGGCCATTGCTGCAATTGGGGTTTCAGGCTGAAGGAAATGTCGCCGCTTCCTGCTGCCTCCGGTTCGGTAGCAGTTCTGTCCTGATTAAGCAAACGCATTCTGCTTCCAGGGCAGCCGCCTCCAAAATGAGCAGGCCTTTGAATTTTCTTTTCCTGATTTTGATTTTCAGAAACTAACGGCTTATCTTTTTCATTCAGGCTTCTGACAAATTCCATAGCTGCTTCTTCATCAAATTCCGCAGCTTCCCGTTCTATGATATGAAGGGCATCCTGGGGACAATGACCCAGACAAGCCCCAAGACCGTCACAGTATTCATCCTTTACCAGCTTTGCTTTACCGTCTATTATCTGAATGGCTCCTTCTGCGCAATTGGGGACGCACAAGCCGCATCCATTGCACTTTTCTTCGTCTATGTGTATAATTTTACGTTTATGTTTCATGTTATCCTCTCCTTGTACTATATCTTGCCTTTATTATAGCTGAAGGAAAAGAAAAAAGATGTGATTTAAATTACACAAAACCATATTTTTTAGTTATTTGACGGGCAGATATTTATTGAAGTATGATGAAAACATATGGGAAAGCTATATCTGCTAATAGGTAGGCTATGAATACTAAGATGTATAAAATCTTTTTACCAGGCGAATTTGCATAGAATTTGGAGGAAACAGGACATATGGAAGCTATAAAAATACCGGTAGAGAAAAATAAAGATTATGAAATGAATATAGATAATCTAGGTGCAAGCGGGGAAGGAGTAGGCAGAATTCAGGGGTTTACCGTTTTTGTAGAAGGAGCGCTTCCCAGTGAGAGGGTACTGGTTAAAATCGTTAAGATAGCAAAGACGTATGCATACGGGAAATTACTTAATATCATACAAAAGTCGCCCGATCGTGTTGAACCAAAGTGTCCTTATTTTAAATTCTGCGGCGGATGTCAATTGCAGCACATGTCTTATGAAGCCCAACTTGAATACAAGGCTCAGCTGGTAAAGGATGCGCTGGAAAGAATCGGCCATCTTGAAAATGTGGAGGTTCTGCCTGCCATAGGAATGGACGAGCCCTGGAAATACCGAAACAAGGCTCAGTTTCCGGCAGGCTTAATAGAGGGAAAGCCCGTGCTGGGCTTTTATATGGCCAGAAGTCACAGACTCGTTAATATTGAAGACTGTCCAATCCAGCACGATGTTAATGAAAAGGTAACCGCTTTAGTGCGTAAGTTTATTCAGACCTATAATATCCCCGTTTATCAGGAAGAATCTCACAAAGGAATTATACGTCATGTGGTAACGAGGGTGGGCTTTCGGAGTAATCAGCTGATGGTTATCATTGTCACCAATGGAGAGCTTCCCAGGAAAAAGGAATTGGTATCCATTATCCGGGAGGGCCTGCCTGCCGTCACCGGCATCATACAGAACTACCAGACAGAACGAACCAATGTAGTATTGGGAAGAAAGAATATAACTTTGTGGGGCTCTGATCACATAATGGATGCCATAGGAGATTTGAAATTTAAAATTTCACCCTTGTCATTCTATCAAGTTAACCCGATACAAACCGAAAAGTTATATACAAAGGCACTGGAATATACCGCTCTGGCTGGGGGAGAAACAGTAATTGATGCTTATTGTGGAATAGGTACCATATCTCTGTTCCTGGCAAGAAAGGCTGCTAAGGTATATGGAGTGGAAGTAATCCCTCAGGCTATTGAAGATGCAAGAGAGAATGCAAAAATAAATGACATCGAAAATGCAGAATTTCTCACAGGAGAATCCGAAACGATCATACCCAGACTGTCCGAACTGGGAGTCAAAGCTGATGTTGTGGTAGTAGACCCTCCCCGAAAAGGGTGCGTTGAGAAGCTGCTGCAAGCAATTACAGAAATGTCCCCGAAGCGTATGGTCTATGTTTCATGCAATCCTGCCACCCTGGCCAGGGATTTGAGGCACATGACAGATCATGGCTATCAGGTTGAGGAAGTCCAGCCGGTGGATATGTTTCCGCAGAGTTACCACGTTGAGACGGTAGTATTGATGTCAAGGGT
>DUOI01000054.1 GCA_012838915.1 Clostridiales bacterium | reverse complement strand
TTGTAATTCTAAATGCTTCGGCTTGACTATTTCCAGCTACTTTTCGTTAATGTACTCAATATCAAAATGTGAAATTCCTATATCCTGTAAATATGATGACGTAATTACTTCCAAATTATCAGAACTATCAGAAGATAAAATATGCTTAACAAAGCTGCTCTTCATATTATTCTTAGCTAAAACATCATTAACTAAATCGTTAGCATCTTTACCTGAAATACTTGGCTGAATTAGGTTTTTCGAAATATACTTCCCAAATCTCTCATTAATTTCTCTAAGTATTTCTCCGACGGTATTATAATCATTATTTCTAGATAATTCTATTTCTAAAGCACCCATACAGTAACCGTGAGAATATAATGATAACAATGTTGCATTATCTTCATAAAAGATATTGAGTGAAGATAATACATGTACCATATTTACTGGCTTTTCCTCATTAATTGTTTTTAAAATAGATTTACAGAATGCACTTCTCCTATTTTTCTTAAAAAGGCCCATATATATTCTCCTTTCATCTTCCTATTAGATAATAACAATCATAATACTTCCCGCCGCAGGACGCGGCGTCTCTTAGGCCAATTTCACTTAACTTTTAGATTCCCGAATGCATTGGTTCGTGAATACCTATTAATGCGGTGGTGTTTGTGACATGTTTCGTGAATCTATACTATAAATTATTTCATTGTATCATCCTTCGCCTTAACCCCTACTCCTATATTATCTAGTGGACTCACAATACTCCTAATGCTTTGTTTAGTGACGTGCGTATAAACTTCCGTAGTCTTCGAATTTGAGTGCCCCAGCAATTCTTGTATATACCGCAAGTCGACTCCTCCCTCTAATAGATGTGTCGCGAATGAATGTCTTAAGGTATGCACTGTTGCTTTCTTCTTAATTCCTGCTTTTTTCTTGGCTACTTCAAAAATTCTTTGTACCGTTCTTTCAGTTAAAAACCTATCAGCCTCCGCCCCGGGAAACAGCCACTTACTTGGCTTATACAATTTTACATAAGTCCTTAAAGCCTCCAATGCCGTTTCAGAAAGCAATGTATATCTATCTTTTCTGCCTTTACCCTGCTCGACCCGTACAAGCATTCTATCGCTATCGATATCCGATACTTTCAATCTAACCACTTCTCCAACTCTTAAACCGGCAGAGTATGTCAAGAATAGAATTGCCCTATGTTTTATGTTTTCTACTACATTGAGCAGGCTGGCTATTTCTCTTTGACTTAGAATTTCTGGTAATCTTTTTTCTTTCTTTGGTCTAGTGAAATTTATTATAATTCCTTTTTTGCCTAAGACTTCACTATAAAGAAATTTCACTGCGCTAACTGCCTGATTCACATAAGAATGGGAACTGTCTCGGTTTTCTAATAGATGCAATAAGTATTTTTCAATTTCTTCCTTTGTTAATTCTGTTGGATCATTATCATAGAAATCCATTAACCGCCTTATATGACCTGAATAAGACTTTCTTGTTTTTGAACTGTAGCCTTTCATTATTAGCTTGTTTCTAGTTTTTTCTAATATTGCTTGTTTCCATAGACTGCTTTTACTATTATTTGCTGCATCTACTATTAAGCCTGTATGATCTGAAATAAGCGATTTGTCAAATGATTTGAGAATAATCTCTATGGACTTCTTATTATTGGGTATAATCCAATACTTGTTTTCAGGATCCCAGATTCGACCTGGTATCTTCCTAACCCTTGCAACATATTCTTTATTATAATCAAAGCTCAGTAACAATTCTCCAGACAATCCCTGATCAATTCGTATTGCCATCTCATTACCTGCCTGATACTTTTAAAATTACAAATGTTTACATCTATCATATCATATTCTCATATATATATGTACCAAAATTATTCAATTTCTGCCTTTTATTTCATCTTACCCATAATACATACATATATCCCGTACCGCACCCCCTAAACATATATCCTCCAATAGCACATTTGAACACCAAAAGGATTTAATCATTAGTCACATCCCCATCCCCGTCTATGGGTATGGCATCTCCCAAATAAGTTGGTTCCGGCTGAATAAGAACCTTAAAGAAATCCTTGATACGTGCCAGCACCTCGCGGATTTCCCTGAATTCCTGGCCTGCGTATGATCTTGGGTCTGAAGCAACGCCGTAGGCATCCAGCCCTAATTTATTTGCTATATATAAGGAACGATAAAGGTGAAATTCCTGTGTTACAATAACTACTTTCTTAACCTGAAAAACATCCCTGGCTCTATACATGCTATCATATGTGGAAAAACCGGCATGATCCATAAAAATGTGTTCAGACGGCACATTCCTTTCTACGGCAAAGTTCTTCATGGGGTTAACTTCATCATATTCGTCGCTGCCATGGTCTCCGCTCATCAGCAATCTATCCGAGGCACCGGCCTTATACAACTCTATTCCTTGAAGCAAACGATCCTCCAGCATGGCGCCAGGGCTGCCGTTGTCCCACACCCGTGCACCCAACACTAAAATACAGTCTGCATTTAGCTCCGATGCCTGCTGCGGAGTAATAATCCTGTTTGTATATGCATGCCTTACATAGGTATGAACAATTGCACATATTATAATTATTAATATAGCTGCTATAGCGAATACTAATAATACGGTTTTCATTTTACTTCGTCCTGCTTTCTCCATTCCTGCCGCTTGCTCCATTCTATTGTAACTTTAAATTCCGTTTCTATTTATTCAAATATTCTTTTATGGGATTAGTTTGTTTCGTATTTTTTACGGTTTTTCTATCATATTTGATAAATATAAACAATAAAAAGGCTTGCCTATATGCTACCATATGGGTAAGCCTTTTTACAACAAAAACGGTATATACTTTCACTTCTTTCGCTTCATCAATCAATCAGATTATCTATTGCCGCCCCGGGGGCAACCATGGGATAAACTTTTTCATCGGGGCTGATATCGCATTCCACTAATACCGGTTCGTTCAGAGAAAGTGCCTCCTTCAGAACCCTTTCCACCTCCTGGTTGGAAGAGATGCTAAAACCCTTAATACCGTATGCATCAGCCAGCTTTAAGAAATCCACATCCGGCCCCAGGGTGCTTTGGGAATACCTGCCCTGGAAGAACAAATCCTGCCATTGCCTCACCATGCCAAGGGTATGATTATTCAGTACCAGCTGAACTATGGGGACCTGATATTTGGACACAGTGGCCAGCTCAGTGGAGTTCATTTTAAAGCTGCCGTCACCGGCTATGTTTACTACCCTGCGATCCGGCCTGCCCATGGCAGCTCCTATGGAAGCCCCCAGGCCGTAGCCCATGGCTCCCAATCCACCGGATGTGAGGAAGGTGCGCGGCTCGGAATATTTATAATACTGGGCTGCCCACATCTGATTCTGGCCGACTTCAGTAGTGATGATGGCTTTCCCTTCCGTCAGTTCATACAGCTTTTCTATCACATATTGAGGGCTGAGCGCACTTTTACCCCTGTATTTAAGCGGATGATCCTGCTTCCATTCCTGAATCTGACTGTTCCAGCCGCTTTCATCCCTCTCAGCAACCCTGTCTGCAAGCCCGGACAGCAATTCCTTTACATCACCGCAAATCGGAATATGGGCTGTAACATTTTTGTTGATTTCGGCAGGGTCAATATCTATATGAATTATGCGGGCTTTGGGTGCAAAGGCTTCCACTTTGCTGATAACCCGGTCGCTGAAACGGGCACCGACAGCTATCAGACAATCGGAATTTGACACTGCATAATTGGCGTACCGGGTACCGTGCATACCCACCATTCCCAGGAAGTATGGATGGTCACCGGGAAAGGCGCCCATTCCCATGAGGGAGACACATACCGGGGCCTTGATTTTTTCCGCAAATTCCCGAAGCTCCCTGTTGGCACCGGATATATTTATACCGCCTCCTGCAAGAATTACCGGGCTGGTACATTTATTTATCAGCTCCACAGCCTTCTCTATATTTTCAGGATTATTGTCCGCCTCTTCATACCATTTCCTTCTGGTTTTCCATTCCATGGGCCGCCCGTCGTCAGGCTTGTATTCAATCAATGCAGTTTGAACATCCTTGGGCATATCCACCACTACCGGACCGGGCCGACCGCTGGTTGCAATGTCAAAGGCCTCCCGTATTATATGGGGCAGCCTGGCTGCATCCTTAACTATATAGTTATGCTTGGTAATCGGCATTGTAATGCCGGCAATATCCACTTCCTGGAAGGAGTCCCGCCCCAGCAGGCTGGCAGCCACCTGTCCGGTAAATATCACCAGTGGGACTGAATCCATATAAGCCGTTGCAATTCCGGTAACAGTATTGGTTGCCCCCGGGCCGGAGGTGACCAGCACCACACCCGGTTTTCCGGTGGCGCGGGCATATCCGTCAGCAGCATGGGCAGCACCCTGCTCATGGGCTGTCAGAATATGTGTGATTCCCCTGGTATTATAAAGGGCATCATAAATCGGCAGAACAGCCCCTCCCGGATACCCGAAAATCAGATCCACCTTCTGCTCCTTTAAGCATTCAATTAAAACCTGAGCTCCTGTCAGCTTCAATCTGGCCGCCCCCTTTAATAAGTCTTATTATTTCTGTATATATATTACTCGCAGCAAAGTGCAGCAATTGCATGGGCATAAATCTTGGTGTGAAGGATCAGGTCATCAATGGAGATGTATTCATCCTTCTCATGAGCCACCTCCGGCCTGCCCGGGAACTGGGCACCAAAGGCCACCGCATTCTTAATAGCCCTTGCATAGGTTCCGCCTCCAATGGCCAAAGCCCTGGCAGGCTGCCCAGTCTGCCGGGTATACACCTCTTTCAGGGTTTCTATCAAAAAGCCTTCCTCCGGCACATGAAGGGGGGGCTGAAAATCGCCGAACTCCACTTCTACTCCGCTGTCTTCCAATGCCCTGGTAATATTGTCTTCAATTTGCTGCCGGCTGAAGGTAACTGGGTAACGGATATTTATAACGGCTTCTCCCTGGCTTTCATCTACTGCAATCGTACCCAGATTCAGGGTAAGCTTACCGGACACTTCATCCTCCAGATCCAGGTTCAGCCCGGCACCTGTGGTATCCGTTCCAATTCGATTGTTCAGGAACAGCAAAAATTGTTCCATGTCGCTGTTGCCAAGCCCCATGGTGCATAAAAATGCCAGCATATGGGCAATGGCGTTCCGCCCCTTGTCCGGCATGCTGCCGTGTGCCGAAATCCCCCTGGATACGACTTCAATCCCGGAATCATCACAAAAGCCGGCGCTCAAATCATAATCAGAGAACTGCTTCATACTGTGAAGATGGTTCAATATTTTATCCTGATCCCCGGTGGGCAGGAAGCAGCACCTGCATTCATCCGGTACCATATTCGGGCGATGTCCGCCGGTCAGAGTTTTAATTTTTACCGCAGAGCAATCATCAGCCGCAAATTTTTTCTTCAGCTTAAAGGTCAGAATACCCTTCTCCACATTGATTACCGGATAATCCGCATCGGGTGTAACACCAAAATCCGGCATGGATTCCCTTTGGAAGTAAACCTTCATATCCTCCCATCCGCTTTCCTCATCGGTACCGAAGATGATGCGTACCTTTCTTTTCATTTTCCTGCCGGACTCCATCACAGCTTTCATGGCATAAAGTGCGCCGATTGTCGGTCCCTTGTCATCGGATGCTCCTCTTCCATACAATTTTCCGTCCACTATTCTTGCTTCATAAGGAGGATAGGTCCAGCCGCTGCCCTCCGGCACTACGTCCAAATGTCCCAGAATAGCCATGGTTTCCTCGCCTTCGCCAAATTCGGCATGGCCGGCATATCCGTCGACATTCTTAACCCGGAAGCCGAGTTTTTCAGCCAGAGCCAGTGCATAACGCAAGGCCTCGTCTACCTTTTCTCCAAAGGGCGCGCCGGGTGAAGGTGGTCCCTCCACGCTGGGTATACGCACTATTTCCTGCACTGAGCGGATAATTTCCTCTTTATGCTCATCAATATAGCGTTCCAAGTCCATTCCACAAAACTCCTCTCTATTGTGCATCTCAGGCATTAAACCCTTTACCCTCTACTTCACGTGTATCGATGATGGACAGGAAAGCAGCCGGGTCTATCCTTCGAACAATATCCCTGGTACGGGCAAGCTCCATAACCGTAATGGCCATGTAAATCAGCTTTTTGTCCTCCCCTGTATATGCTCCTTCCCCTTCAATAAAAGTTATTCCCCTCTTTACCTTTTTTAGCAATTCCTCTGCAATTTCCTGATATTTATTGGAAACGATAATAATTGTCTTCCGGTGGTTGAAGCCCTCCTGTATGGCATCCACTGCCTTATTGGCCACAAAGATGGCGACTATGGTCAGCATTGCCATTTCCACATTGAACAAAAAGGCGGATATCGTTAGAATCACGGCATTTATTGCCATGCCAATTCCCCCTATATTGAAGGACAAGTACTTATTTACAATAATGGAGATGATATCCGTACCGCCAAGAGAGGCGCGGTTTTTAATCACTGCACCTGAACCGATTCCCATTATTAAGCCTCCGAAAATCGCTGCCACAATGGTATCATTCACAGCTATAATCCAGCCTCGTGTCAGAAATAGAAACAAGGAAGAGCATATGATGCCTACAATGCTTAGGTAAGTAAACCGTTTTCCGACCAGACGATAGCTGCCAAAAAACAATGGAATATTCAAAACAACAATCGAGATGCTGGTTGGAATACGAAAAAGATATTCCAGCATCATGGCTATACCCGTCACGCCGCCGCTCAGCAGCTGATGGGGTATAAAAAGCGCATTGATAGCCACAGAATATACAAAACTCCCAAGTATTATGTATAAAATTCGAAATATGGTATTTCTCGTCTGTAATTTCATGGAACGCTCCTCTCAGCAGCCGGCCTTAACATATGGAAATAAGTATAATAAAAACCTCCGGTTGATTGATACCCAAATTAGCTTTCCCCCTTTTCAGACATTTTCAAATGTGATATAACATTAATGTAATTGGATAAAAATACAAGGAGGTTCAAGCTGATGTATTTGTTTATCGGCACAGCAGAAGATTGCGATAAAAAAGGCGCACTGGAAATTGTCAATCAAATCAACAATAAACCCGACACCATTCTGGGTCTGGCAACCGGATCCACTCCTGTAGGCATGTATCAGAATCTTATAAAATTATACCGGGACAAAAAGGTGAGTTTTTCCCAGGTTAAAACCTATAATCTGGATGAATATGTAGGCATCCCAAGGGAGCATGTTTGCAGCTATTATTACTTTATGCAGGAAAACCTTTTCAGTCATATCGACATCCCGGCTGAGAATGTTTCCCTTCCCGATGGAAATGCCCCTGACCTGGAAAAGGAATGCTCCGACTATGAAGAACGCATAGCAAACAGCGGTGGAATCGATTTGCAGGTGCTGGGAATCGGGCACAACGGTCACATCGGCTTTAACGAGCCCAATACACCCTTTGAATCCGTTACCCACCTGGTAGATTTAACACAAAGCACCATCAAGGCCAATTCCCGATTCTTCGAAAGCGAAGATCAGGTTCCGCGCCAGGCCCTGTCCATGGGTATCAAAACCATTATGCAGGCTAAGAAGATTTTACTCTTTGTAAAGGGAGCGGACAAGGCAGACATTATTCATAAAGCATTAAAGGGCCCTGTTACCCCGGAAGTTCCTGCGTCAGTCCTGCAATTGCATCCCAACCTGCATGTATATGTGGACAAGGCTGCAGCCGCCAAATTAAAATAATATAAATCACATCACTAAAAACAGATTATTTCAGCACCGCTCCTGTATTGGCCGAAGTTACCATCCTGGCATATCGTCCCAGCCAGCCATGATTGATCTTCGGCGCAGGAGCCTTCCATTTTTTGAGCCTTGCCTGTAATACATCATCATCCACCAGTATATCCAGCCTTCCTTCAGGAATATTTATTGATATAATATCCCCATCCTCCACCACGGCTATGGGACCTCCCGCCATGGCTTCCGGAGAAACATGCCCGATGGATGCACCTCTTGTGGCACCGGAAAACCTGCCGTCGGTTATAAGCGCCACATCCTTGTCAAGGCCCATTCCGGCTATGGCGGATGTGGGTGAAAGCATCTCCTTCATGCCCGGGCCTCCCCTGGGGCCTTCGTAACGAATAACAATCACATCTTTTTTCCTGATCTGCCCGTTCAATATTGCCCCATATGCCTCTTCCTCCGATTCAAACACCCGGGCCGGACCCTGATGCACCATCATTTCGGGGGCAACGGCCGAACGTTTTACTACGGCACCGTCCGGAGCAAGGCTGCCCCTTAAAACCGCAATTCCTCCCGTACTGCTATATGGCTTTTCAACCGGGCGAATGATATTATGATCCAACACCCGGGCCTTTCCCACAATCTCACCTATGGTTTTCCCGTTTACCGTCGGTTGATTTAAATGGAGCAGACCTTTCCTTGCCAGCTCCTTCATTACAGCCTGCACACCGCCCGCTTCATATAAATCCTCAATATGATGAGGCCCTGCCGGGCTCAGTCTGCACAGGTTGGGGGTTTTGGAACTGATGCTGTTAATGATATCTAAATCAATCACAATCCCGGCTTCGTGAGCAATGGCGGTCAGGTGCAATACCGAGTTGGTGGAACAGCCCAATGCCATATCTGTGGTCAGGGCATTTTCAAAGGCTTGCTGGGTCATAATATCCCGCGGAAGTAGCCCTTTTTCCAATACCTCCATTACCTTCCGGCCTGCTTCCTTAGCCAGGCGGATTCTCTCCCCATAAACCGCAGGGATGGTTCCGTTCCCCGGCAGCCCTATTCCCAGGGATTCGATCAGGCAGTTCATGGAATTGGCGGTAAACATGCCGGAACAGGAGCCGCACCCGGGACAGGCATGTTCTTCCATCAGATATAATTCCTGTTCAGTCATGCTCCCGGCTCGCACAGAGCCTACTGCCTCAAACATCAGGTTTAAATCAAGTTTTTTCCCCCCATGCCTTCCTGCCAGCATAGGGCCGCCGCTGATTACTACGGCGGGGATGTTTACCCTGGCTGCCGCCATCAGCATGCCGGGCACAATTTTATCGCAGTTGGGAATCAGCACCATGGCATCAAAGGCGTTGGCTTCCGCCATGGACTCAATACCGTCAGCCACCAGTTCCCGGGAGGGCAGGGAATAGTTCATACCCCGATGATTCATGGCTGTGCCGTCGCAGACCCCGATGCACGGAACTTCCATGGGAGTTCCTCCGGCCATGCGAATCCCGCTTTTTACCGCTTCTGCAATCTTATCCAGATGGATGTGGCCGGGAATGGATTCATTTTTTGAGTTGACAACCCCTATTAAAGGCCGCCTGAGTTCCTCATCGGTATAGCCCATTCCTTTCAACAAGGAACGATGGGGGGCCCGCTCAATGCCTGTTTTCATTTTATCGCTTTTCAAACTTATTTCCTCCTAAGGGTATATTGACAATTTTCTTTCCCTATCCATTTAATCCGCTTCCTGAATTTAAGCAGCAACACTGTATACCCGATATTCAGTCTATAAACAGGATGCTTTGCAAGGGTCTTTTCGGTACATGATGTATTCCGCTTTCATCCCTGTAATAACGAATTGTTTCCTCCGAATCCTCAACTACGGGGGTTTCCGCCGGGTAACCCAGGGAAACCACTGAATCGATACAGTATTCCTCCGGAATATTAAGGATCTCAGTCAGCTCCTTACTTTTTACCGAACCATTCCAGCAGCTCCCGATTCCACAGCTCCAGGCTGCCAATATTATATTTTCAATGGCTGCTCCTGCATCATGCCGGGCCATGGCATCCATGAATTCCCTGCGAACCAGCACTACTATATAAGCAACCGGCTTCTCACCTTCCTTGGGAATTCCCTCCGGTGCGATATAACCTGCCCAGCTTAAGGTGCTGAATACCGGATCCAACAGCTCCTGCTTCTGAACAACGTGAAATGCCAGGGGCTGCCGGTTGGTGCCGGAGGGAGCCAATCTTCCGCAATCCGCCAGCTCCTTCAGAATATCCAAACTGATTTTCTTGGGAAGAAAACGACGCACCGTTCTCCTTGTTTTTATTAATTCTATCATCTGCATTTTTAATCAGCTGCCTCCTTTCAGCCCATACCATCTGTCATTTCTCCCATGCCTTCAGAAAAGGATAGGGGTTGAATGCGCTTAGCTCATCTTCTTTACCATAGTACATTCCAAAGTGCAGGTGAGGCAGAAACTGCCCTGTAGTTCCTTCGGGGCCGTAACCTGTATCCCCTACATAGCCGATTACCTGCCCCTTTTTCACCCTGTCGCCTTCTTCCGGCCTTCCTTCATAGCGGGATAAATGAGCATAATAATAATAGATCCCGTCTTTTCCGCGAATACCCAGCCGATAGCCGCCTAATTCATTCCAGCCCTCTTTCTCAACCTCGCCGTCACATACAGACAAGATAGGCACACCTTTATCTGTCATCAGGTCAATGCCTTCGTGCTGGCGCTTGCCGCCGTAGGAGCGGGCATCGCCGTAGCCGTCCTCATAGGAATATTCCGCACCGGAAAATAACGGAAATACCTTGTTGTCATAGATGGCTCGTAAATCAGACAAGGCTTTCAGTTCATTCCGGACCCGGCGAATAAAGGATTTATCATCATTGTAGGTAGCAAGAGCGGCAGGCAGCTGCTCTTCATCCTCCAGCCCCGTCAGGTGCAAAGCGATTGCTGCCGACCGCTCCCTGGAAATTCCTGTGGGCGGTATTCTTTCGGCCAGATCAATTGCTGCCAGGTAATGCCAGGGCACATTCATTTCCTCTTCCAGCTCAAAGTACATGGATAAATGCTCCGACTCAAATTGATCCGCTTTGTATTGAAGAGCTGACCGGGACAAATTGATAAATAGGAGAATCAAGGCGATTACAGCAAGGAGGGTAGTGAAAATAAATAAGAGCAGCCTTGTCCAGTTGACAACATAATAACGGCGTCTTCGATATCGGCGGCGTATGTAGTAATTAGCAGACATAATAACCCCCAGCAAGAATATACTTTCGTTAACATTTACAATTGAAATCATTTTTTGCCCATCTAAAGTATATCATGCACCTGCTGATTGGCAACCATATTTTGCCTCTTTTTAAGGGGGTCAGTTTATCTCGGCGGTTATTTTGTCTCCCATCTCTTCCGTACCCACAAGCATCATACCGGGCTGCATGATATCAGGCGTCCTGAAGCCCTGTTCCAATACATTGCCAACAGCAGTTTCAACAGCAGCGGCTGCATCCTCCCGATCGAAGCTGTAGCGAAGCATCATGGCAGCACTTAATATGGTGGCAATAGGGTTGGCCTTGTTGAGTCCGGCCAAATCCGGTGCAGAGCCGTGAATTGGCTCATACAACCCCAATTTTCCTTCTCCCAGGCTTGCCGAGGGCAGCATTCCCAGGGAGCCCGTCAGCATTGAGGCTTCATCGCTGAGAATATCGCCAAACATATTGGTGGTTACTATCACATCAAACTGCCTGGGGTTGCGTATTAATTGCATGGCTGCGTTGTCCACGTACATGTGTTCAAGAGCAACATCCGGGTACTCCTCTGCTACTTTGCATACTACTTCCCGCCAAAGCCTGGAGCTCTCCAGGACATTGGCCTTATCTATTGACATCAGCTTTTTTTTGCGCTTCCTTGCAATTTCAAAGGCCACCCTGGCCACCCGCTCCACTTCTGAAGCTGAATATGCTTCCGTATCCCAGGCTTCCTGTCCGAAGGAGCCGGTCCGTCTGCCCCGCTGCCCGAAATAGATGCCTCCTGTCAGTTCCCGTACCACCATTATATCCAGCCCGTCTCCCAGGACCTCCTCCTTCAGGGCGGAAGCGGATTTCAACTGGGGAAACAATATAGCAGGCCTTAAATTGGCAAACACACCCAAACCTTTGCGTATACCCAAAAGGCCGGCCTCCGGGCGCAGGTGCCCAGGCAGGTTATCCCATTTTTCTCCGCCGACCGCCCCCAGCAATACTGCATCGCTGTTTTTACACACCTTCAATGTTTCCTCCGGCAGAGGCACGCCGAACTTATCAATGGCAGCGCCTCCCATTGGAAGCTCCTGAAATTCAAAGGCTGTTTTATATACTTTTGATACCCGATTCAGCACCTTACGGGCTTGTCTGATAATATCAGGGCCGATACCGTCACCGGGGATCACCGCTATTTTCATCGCTGCCCCATCCTTCCCCTGACATAATCAATCAATCCGCCGGATCCAATAATATCCTGCATAAAATCCGGAAAAGCTTCTGCCTGATAGATGCTGCCCGATGTCAGATTTTCAATCCTGCCGGTATTTAAATCCACCCTCACCTGATCTCCGTCTGCTACAGCCCTGGATGCTTCGGGGCATTCCAGAATGGGCAGCCCGATATTGATGGCATTGCGGTAAAAGATACGGGCAAAGGTTTCCGCTATCACCAGGCTTATACCGGACGCCTTCAGGGCAATGGGAGCATGCTCACGGGATGAGCCGCAGCCGAAGTTTCGCCCCGCTGCAATAATGTCACCCGGCTGCACCCGAGCCGCAAAGCTTTTATCCAGGTCCTCCATGCAATGTTTTGCCAGCTCTGCAGGGTCACTGGTGTTCAGGTATCGGGCCGGTATAATAACGTCCGTATCTATATTGTCTCCGTATTTGATCACCTTTCCCTGAATCATTTCACAACCTCCTCGGGAGAAGAAATCCGGCCGGTAACCGCAGATGCTGCTGCAACAGCCGGGCTTGCCAGGTACACTTCACTTTCCGGATGCCCCATCCGCCCCACAAAGTTCCGGTTGGTAGTGGCTACCGCCCGCTCCCCTTTGCCCAGTACCCCCATATGGCCGCCCAGGCAGGGGCCGCAGGTCGGTGTACTCACTGCCGCGCCGGCTTCCACAAAAATTTCCAGCAGGCCTTCCCTCATAGCCTGCAGATAAATCTTTTGGGTTGCAGGGAAGATGATGGTGCGCACCTTGGAGTGCACCTTTTTACCCTTCAGTACCCTGGCCGCAGCTCTCAGGTCTTGGATTCTTCCGTTGGTGCAGGAACCGATAACCACCTGATCAATGGTTATTTCTCCTACTTCATCTATAGTGCGGGTATTATCCGGCAAATGGGGAAAAGCCACCGTAGGTCTGATATCTGAAAGGTTTATATTAACAACCCTGACATACCCGGCATCCTCATCCGCCTTATAAACCTTGTATTCCCTTGTGGAATGCTCTTTTACATAGGCAAGGGTTTTATCATCCACCTCGAATATTCCGTTCTTTGCACCTGCTTCGATTGCCATATTGGCCATGGTAAAGCGGTCGTCCATGGTTAAGGCAGCCAGGCCCGCTCCCCCGAATTCCATGGATTTATACAGGGCACCGTCCACGCCTATCTGACCTATAATATGAAGAATAACGTCCTTACCGCTCACCCAGGGCTGCAGCTTCCCGTTAAGGTTGAATCGGATGGCTTCCGGCACCTTGAACCAGCATTGGCCCGAAGCCATTCCTGCTGCCATGTCCGTACTTCCCACCCCTGTGGAGAATGCGCCTAAGGCTCCATAGGTACAGGTATGGGAATCCGCACCTATGATGACATCGCCGGGAACCGCCAGGCCTTTTTCCGGAATCAGGGCGTGTTCAATGCCCATCCGCCCGATTTCAAAGTAGTTTTCTATCTCATGGTGATGTGCAAAGTTTCGAATCAGCCGGCATTGTTCAGCAGATTTTATATCCTTATTGGGGGTAAAATGATCCGGAACAATGGCAACCCTTCTTTTATCAAATACAGTCTTTGTATTGATTTTTTCAAATTCCCTTATGGCTACCGGCGTTGTGATATCGTTTCCCAGGACCAGGTCCAAATCCGCCATGATGAGCTGTCCCGGTTCCACCCGATCCTGTCCGGAATGCGCCGCCAGTATTTTTTGCGTCATGGTCATGCCCATTGAGATTCCCCCTTATCTTATTCTGTTTATCCCGTTATCATCCCATGGAATCCGACTTGCACTTTGTTTTTAGTGCAGGCCCCCGATGGTGCAGATACAGAAAATATTCTATGGAATCCACCAAGGCCGCCCAGCTGGCCTCTATTATATTGGTGGATACTCCTACCGTTCCCCAAACCCTCTCTCCGTCGGTGGACTCAATGTGAACCCGTACCTTGGCGGCGGTAGCCTTTCCTGTATCCAGCACCCGTACTTTATAGTCTGTCAGGCGCATTCTATCCAATTCCGGATAAAATACGGTGAGCGCTTTACGCAGCGCCTTGTCCAATGCATTTACAGGGCCATCGCCTTCTGCCGCCGACACTTCCTCCACACCATCCACCTGCAGCTTTATGATGGCAGACGCGCTGTAATCGTCCTGCCAGTGCTCCTCGCAGAGCACCCGGAAGTCCTTGACATGGAAGAAACGGTCATTCTTGCCCAGCGCCCTTCTTACCATCAACTCAAAGGAGGTCTCGGCTCCTTCGAACTGATATCCTTCGTGTTCCAGCCGCTTCAGCTCATTCATCAGATATTGGGTCTCATATGAATTTTTATCAACCCAGGGAGCAACTTCCTGGATCCGCTTCAATATGGTGCTGCGCCCTGATACCTCCGACATCAGTATGCGTCTCTCGTTTCCTACCAGCTCAGGCCGGATATGCTCGAAAGACAGCGGGTTCTTATGGATGGCATCAATATGCATACCGCCCTTATGTGCAAATGCACAATGTCCCACATATGGGTCCCTTTCATTATGGGCCAGGTTGGCCAGCTCGCTGACATATCGGGATAAGGCGGAAAGGTTTTTAATCTGATTTTCCGGTACACAGCTTGCATTCCACTTCAATTGCAGGTTGGGTATAATGGTGCAAAGGTTGGCATTTCCGCACCTCTCGCCATAGCCATTGACAGTGCCCTGTACCTGTACCGCACCGCTTTCCACCGCTATCAGGGAATTAGCCACTGCCATGCCGCTGTCATTGTGACAATGAATGCCTATGGGAATGGAGAACTGCCTTACCACCTCTGAGACAATTCTGTAAACATCTGACGGAAATGTACCGCCATTGGTGTCGCAGAGTACCAGGCAATCGGCACCTGCCCCTGCGGCAGCTTTCAGGCATTGCATTGCATAGTCCGGATTGGCACGATAACCGTCAAAAAAGTGTTCGGCATCAAATATAACTTCTTTCCCCTGCCCTTTAAGGAAGCAAAGGGTATCCCGAATCATGCGCAGGTTTTCTTCCAATGTGGTCCTGATGATGTCCGTCACATGGAAATCCCAGCTTTTCCCGAATACGGTTACAACGGAAGTATTCGCCTTCAGCAAGGCCTGCAGATTGCCGTCCTGCTCTGCAGCCATGCCCGCCCTGCAGGTGCTGCCGAAAGCTGCCAGCCGGGCTGTTTTCAATCGCAGCCCGCCGACCTTTTCAAAGAACTCCAGATCCTTGGGGTTGGATCCCGGGTTGCCCGCCTCGATATAGTCTATTCCGAACTCATCCAGCCTTTGGACAATTTTAAGCTTGTCATTCACCGTAAAGGAAATACCCTCTGCCTGGGCCCCGTCCCGCAGAGTGGAATCATATATTACAACCTTTTTTCTCAGTTTTGAATCCCCATTTCCAACCATCTCCTTCTAAACCTTAATTAATGTGCACCGGCTTCAGCAGTTGATTATTTGCGGCAAGGAATACTATATTGTCTCAATGGTCTCAATCTGCCCGTTTTGATTCTCCCTGACATCATAAAGCATCCTGTTGATGGCATTGATATAAGCCTTTGCGCTGGCTTCTATTATATCCGTGCTGATACCCCGTCCTACATATATTTTGCCGTCCTTTTCCACCTTTACGGTACTCTCACCCAGGGCATCCTTGCCGCTGGTAATGGCTCGAATGCGATAATCCTTCAGGGTAACTTCCAGCCCCGTCGCCCGCTCTACCGCATGGAAAATGGCATCAATGGGGCCGTCCCCGCAGGCCGCCTCCTCAACCGTGCTGCCTTCCCTGGAAAGGCGGACAGTGGATGTGGCAATCAAAGAATTGCCGCTGGATATATGGTAGTACTCCAATTGCACCGCTTCCGGTATTTGTATTAATTCCGTGGAAATCAGCGCCTCAATATCATCATCCATGACATATTTCTTTTTATCCGCCAAATCCTTGAATTTCCTGAAGGCTTCATTGATATCATCCGCAGTCAGGTGGTTGTAGCCCAATTCCTGCAAACGCTCCTCAAAGGCATGCCGGCCGGAATGCTTGCCCAGCACCATCTGGCTTTTCTTCAGCCCAATGGATTCCGGGGTCATGATCTCATAGGTTTCCCGGTTAGTCAGAATGCCGTGCTGGTGAATTCCTGATTCATGGGCAAAGGCATTGGCACCCACTATAGCCTTATTGGGCTGCACATGCACACCGGTCAGGGAACTGACGAGGGAGCTGGTACGATATATCTGCTCAGTCACGATATTGGTTTGGAAGCGGTAATAGTCCCTCCGGGTGCGAAGAGCCATTACCAGCTCCTCCAGGGCCGCATTGCCTGCCCTTTCGCCCAATCCGTTAATGGTACATTCTATCTGCCGGGCACCGTTTTCTATTGCTGCAAGGGAATTGGCCACCGCCATGCCCAAATCATTATGACAGTGGACGCTGAGAACCACATTGTCGATTCCCTTGACATTTTTCTGTATCCCTCTGATAAGGGCTCCGAATTCATCAGGTGTGGAATAGCCCACCGTATCGGGGATGTTCAGCACATCCGCCCCTGCCCGGATGACTTCCTCCAAAACCTGATATAAAAACTCAGGCCTGGTCCGGGAGCCGTCTTCGGGGGAGAATTCCACCTGGGGGCAGAGTGATTTGGCATAGGTTACCATTTCCACAGCCCGCCTCAATACAGCATCCGGCTCCATCCGCAGCTTATATTTCATGTGAATATCCGAGGTTGCTATAAAGGTGTGAATCCTGGGCCTGGCTGCCTCCTGCACCGCTTCCCAGGCCCTGTCTATATCCTTCTTTACAGCCCTGGCAAGGGCAGCTATAACCGGCCTGCGGATCTGCCTTGCAACAGCCCTTACCCCTTCAAAGTCTCCCTTGGAGGAGATGGGAAAACCCGCTTCTATAACATCCACGCCCAGGTTTTCCAATTGCCTGGCGATTTCCAGCTTCTCCTGCATATTCAGGTTGACACCGGGGGTCTGCTCCCCGTCCCTTAAAGTCGTATCGAAAATAGCGATTTGATTAGCCATGAAAATTCTCCTTAAAGGTTATTTTTTCTCAATCCAAGGCATCATCTTTCGCAGTTCCCGTCCAACCTGTTCAATTTTATGGTTCTGCTCCTGAGAACGCATGGCTCGGAAGGATGGACGGTTTGCCTGGTTTTCCAGTATCCACTTTCTGGCGAAGCTGCCGTCCTGGACTTCCTTCAGTACCTGTTTCATTACCCTGCGGGTTTCTTCGGTGATGATGCGCTTTCCGGTACAATAGTCCCCATACTCAGCTGTATCGCTGATGGAATAACGCATATAGGACAATCCTCCCTGGTACATTAAATCCACTATCAGCTTCATTTCGTGCAGGCATTCGAAATATGCGCTTTCCGGCTGATAGCCTGCTTCCACCAGGGTTTCAAATCCCGCCTTGATCAATTCAGTCACACCGCCGCATAATACAGCCTGCTCGCCAAACAAATCAGTTTCAGTTTCCTCTTTGAAGGTGGTTTCCAGCACACCGGCTCTTGTGCCTCCGATTCCTGCCGCATAAGCCAGTGCATAATCCCTGGCCTTTCCGGAAGCATCCTGATGGACGGCAATCAGGCAGGGCACCCCTTTCCCCTCTACAAACTGGCTTCTGACGGTATGCCCCGGACCTTTCGGTGCTACCATGCATACATCAACACTGTCCGGCGGAGTAATCTGACCATAGTGAATATTAAATCCATGGGCAAACATCAGTACGTTTCCCGGCTCTAAGTTTGGCTCAATGGATTCCTTATACAGCCCGGCCTGTTTCTCATCAGGTACCAGCAGCATAATAAAGTCCGCCTCCCTGGCAGCCTGCGCCGTTTCCATAACCCTCAGCCCTGCTTGCTCTGCTCTGCTCCGGGAAGGGCTTCCATTGTACAAGCCTACCACAACATCCATGCCGCTTTCCTTCAGGTTCAGCGCATGGGCATGCCCCTGACTGCCGTATCCGATTACTGCTATTCTTTTCCCGTTCAACAGCTCTAAATTTGCATCCGATTCATAATACATTTTCGCCATAATACAAACCCTCCTCTTTGTTTGGACGTATATATTTCACCATTTTCATGCCCCTGTCAATGGATATGGTGCCGGTACGAACCAACTCCAGAATGCCAAAGTCCTTCAGCATATCCTCCAGGGCAGCAATTTTCTTGCTGTCCCCCGTAATCTCCACAATAATGGAGTCCCGGTTTACGTCCACTACCTTTGCCCGGAAAATATTAACGATGTCTACAATTTGGTTGCGAGTAACCGGTGTCGCCCTTACCTTGATGAGCGCCAGCTCCCTGGATATGGAATCCTCACCAATGACAGACACCTTGATGACATTGATCAACTTGTTCAGTTGCTTGGTCAATTGATCAACAATGTATTCATCCCCGTCCACTACGATGGTGATTCGTGAAACTTCCGGGTTCTCGGTTTCACCCACAGCCAGGCTGTCGATGTTGAAGCCTCTGCGGCTGAACAGCCCCGACACTTTGGAGAGTACACCGGGATGATTGTCTACCAATACACCCAATACATATTTCATCTGTCTTCTCTCCTCATAATTTATTGATAAAAACAAAAAACCTTCCGCCCTATACAAGTTAAGCTTTTGTACAAGGGGCGAAAGGCTGCTTCCGCGGTACCACCCTGATTTTATCCGGCCCTCACGGGACGGACCTTGCGAAGTTCCATCAAACTTCCGGCCTGTAACGGGACCCCCCGGTAAGCCCTACTAAAGCCTGTCAGACGGCTTTTTCAGGCTACCCCTCAGGAGTGAGCATACAACCCGACAACCCACCGGTTCTCACCAACCACCGGCTCACTGAAGTTGATTGCTTCGGGTCTTCTTTCTCCGTCATAGGGTGTGACTGATTGGAATTCAGGATATAACAATGCCCGGCAACAGCTTCTGTTGAAGAAACTTGCCGCCGGGTCTTTTATTCCCACGGTGTAATACACCAACGGTGTATTTTGTACCGCTCGGTCGCTGACCCGCATATGCGGCGGAACCCTAGGTACACTTTCTTCCTGAAAAATGTTGAATTGCCTTGTATTGTACCAAAGGGTCAACCCCGGTGTCAATAGTATTTTTAAATTTAAATTGACAACCTTTTAACAATATATACCAGGAATGTCAGCCGAAGATCAAGGTATTAATAATGCCCTCCAAATACTCCTGAGAACCGCTGCCCGGAAGTTCAGGTGCGCCCAGCATCTCTGCATAGTCGGCAAGTTCCTCCAAGGTTACATCACCGCTTCGAATTCTTGCACCGATGCCGCTGCGATAGCTTTGGTACCGCTCCTCAATAAAAGCATCAATGCGTCCATCCTCAATCAGCTTGGCAGCTTTTAAGAGCCCCAGTGCAAAGCTGTCCATACCTAAAATGTACGCATGAAACATGTCCTCTGCTGTGTAGCTTGGGCGACGGTTTTTTGCATCGAAATTGAATCCGCCGGTAAGGCCGCCGTTCTTGAGAACCTCATACATACACATGGTCGTTTCATAGACGTTAAAGGGGAACTCGTCCGTATCCCAGCCAAGCAAGTAATCTCCCTGATTTGCATCAATGGATCCGAGCATACCGTTGATGGCGGCTATACGCAATTCATGCTGAAACGTGTGTCCAGCCAAGGTAGCATGGTTTGCTTCAATGTTTAGTTTAAAATCCTTGTCCAGGCCGTACTGCCTCAAAAAACCGATGGCAGTCGCCGCATCAAAATCATATTGGTGTTTCATTGGCTCTTTAGGCTTTGGCTCTATGTAGAAATCCCCCGTAAATCCGATACTCCTGCCGTAGGCGACAGCCAAATGCATCAACCGCGCAATATTCTCCAATTCAAATTTAACGTCGGTATTCAATAGAGTTTCATAGCCCTCTCGTCCGCCCCAAAACACATAACCTTTACCGCCAAGCTTCACGGTGATATCCAACGCTTTTTTAATCTGCGCTGCGGCAAAGCAGAACACATCCGCCGAATTTGAGCTGCCTGCACCGTTCATAAAGCATGGATTAGAAAATAAGTTCGCTGTACCCCACAAACACCGAATGCCCGTTTGTTGCATTTTTTCGAGGATATAGTCGGAAATGACATCAAGACAGCGGTTCGTCTCCTTAATATTATCCATCTCAGGGACTAAATCCACGTCGTGGAAACAAAAATACCTGATGCCCAGCTTCTTCATGAACTCAAAGCCCGCGTCCACCTTCGCCCGGGCATGCTCCATAGTACCCTTGACAGTGCCAAAGGACTTGTCCGCCGTTTCGCGCCCGAACATATCCGTACCGGCGGCGCAAAGGTTATGCCACCAGGCCATGGCAAAGGGAAGATGTTCCTTCATGGGTTTTCCCATGACAAGGCGCTCCGCGTCATAATACTTGAAAGCCATAGGTTCTTTGCTTTGCGGCCCCGCATAAGGGATTGTTTTAATGTTTTCAAAGTATTCTTTGATAGTGGCTCCTCCTCTCGTTTATTAGGCGGCTTCGCCAATTTCAGGGTGTCCCATCAGCTTTTTTAATTACCTTTTTTACTCTCTTCATAAAGGTCTCACGATCCAGCATTACGATACGACTGCATTTCAGGCACTTGATCTTAAAATCTGCCCCAGTCCGGATGACTGTCCATTGATCGCTGCCGCAGGGATGTTTTTTTCGAGTTTGTATGATATCGCCCACGCTGTACTCAACAGTCATATAATACATCCTCTCCAAGTCCTGGTTTGTATGCTCATCCATTTTGTATTGACAATTACAATATGAGAGTATTCTCACCTTTGTGCATTTTCTCAACAATTTCCTTCATTCCGGCGGTTCTTCCCACAACCAGGCTGTCTTTCAATCCATAGAACTCCAGGCAGGTCTCGGAGGTAAGAATCTCCACACCCTTTTCCGCAAGAAAACGAAGGTCTGCTAAAAGCTCTGAACCTTCCACCGTCAATGCCACCCCGCCATTAACGAAAATTACGGTTCTGGGGCATGGCTTGCATTGTTTTAAATGATAAAAATAGCTCTTCATCAGGGTTTTCCCCAATGCCTGTTCCCCCCGTCCCAGGGTACAGCCGGTGATTACCACAACACAAACCTGGGGAGCGGCAGGTTTATCCCTTTCCTGGAGTGCAGTTTGATTCAAGTGAATCAGATATTCCCCGTCGGTTTCCTCCAGGAAGGCGTCAATGCCCCTTTGACGTGCCATCTCCTGTATCTGCTGAGCTTGCTCCAGGCTGTCTGTCACAGTTGTTACAGGATGGAATTCTGTCTCCGTAATATTTTTCAAAACAAGCGGCAATGATTGACTGGCAGTCATACCCCGGATATCAATCCTGTTACTCATAATAGCCTCCTTTTACACCCATTTCACCCATCGGGGATAAGGAATACAGTATTCATATACATTGTGTGCTTTTTCTGTGCAAAGATTCAAGGCTGATTGCCTGCATCGCATATTTTACCGGCTGCCTCTACGAAGGCCTGAAACAGTTTAATCATATAGGGATCTTCCAGCATGCATTCCGGATGCCATTGTACACCTATCAAAAAGGGATGACTGCTGCACTCCACTGCCTCAATGACGCCGTCCGGAGCTGTTGCTGCAATCTCCAGCTGCGGGGCAGGCCTTCGAACAGCCTGATGATGGAAGGTATTGGTTGAAAGCTTTGTTGTGCCCAATATATGATGCAGCCTGGATCCTTCTTTGATATGCACATTATGAAAGCCAAACCATTTGGGGGCAGGCTGATCATGGCAAATCAAGCCCTTATCCCCGGCCTGGGCCATCAAATCCTGATAAATATCACCACCCAGGGCAATGTTCATAAGCTGTATACCTCTGCAGATGCCAAATACCGGTATACCGATCTTTACTGCCTGCCGGCATAATGACAACTCTGTTTGGTCCCGGAAGGGGTTGACTCTGCCAATGGAGATATGGGGCTGTTCCTGAAAGTATCGGGGATGAACATCCTGCCCGCCGGACAACAACAGGCCATGAATCCGGTGAATTATGCCGGTTACAATATTACTGCCATTTGATGCCTCATCGGAGAACAAAGGCGGTATCAGAAAGGGCATCCCGCCGCAGCGGTATATACCTTCCACATAGCCGGATTTTAACTGAAAGGTATGCTTTTCCCAGTCATAGTCACAGGTAATTCCAATAACCGGCTTCATACGGTGCCCACCTCTGTTCTCATTGAATATGGATGCCTTCATACACTATCCGTGTTTATATCATCATTATGATTGCCTTCACAGGCTGTATTATTATGGCTAGAATTTATTCAGGTATTTATCCAATTCCCATTGGCTGATTTGCATTTTATATTCATTCCATTCAATAAGCTTGGCTTCCCGGTACCTGCTGTAGGAATGATCACACAGGGTATTTCGGATAACAGCGTCCTTGCTTAGGGCATTGAGGGCTTCGTATAGATTGCAGGGAAGGCAGCGAATGCAATGAGCTTCCCGTTCCTTATCGGTCATATCGTAAATGTTTCGGTCAACCGGCGGGGGAGGTGCCATTTTATTGCGAATACCGTCCAACCCTGCCTTCAGCGTTACCGCCAGGGCAAGATAGGGATTACAGGACGGATCCGGGCTTCTCAGCTCCAACCGGGTTGCCCTGCCCCTTTTGGACGGAATCCGGATAAGGGGGCTGCGGTTCTGAAAAGACCAGGCTATATATACCGGTGCTTCATAGCCTGCAACCAGGCGCTTGTATGAATTCACCAGGGGGTTGGTAATGGCGGTAATAGCCGGTGCATGCTTAAGCAATCCGCCTATGTAATAGTAGGCCTCCCTGCTGAGCTGCCTTTCATCATTGGGATCAAAGAAGGCATTATCCCCGTTCCTGAACAGGGATTGATTGATATGCATGCCTGAACCTGCCACCCCATAGATAGGCTTGGGCATAAATGTGGCATGGAGGCCATGCTGCCTGGCAATAAAACGAACCACCATTTTGAATGTCATTACATTATCAGCTGTGGTCAGGGCATCGTCGTACTTGAAATCAATTTCATGCTGCCCGGGAGCCAGCTCATGGTGGGATGCCTCGATTTCAAAGCCCATTTGCTCCAGAATCAGGCAAATGTCCCTGCGGGCATCCTCTCCCCTGTCCACCGGGCCCAGGTCAAAATATCCGGCATTGTCATGGGTGGACATGGTGGACTTACCCTCCGAATCGGTATGAAACAGGAAGAACTCGGCTTCCGGGCCTACCTGCATAGTATAGCCCATATCCTTCGCTTCCTTCAGAACCCTCTTCAACGTGTTTCTGGGACAACCTTCAAAGGGCGTGCCGTCTGCATTGTATACATCACAGATAAGCCTGCCCACCTTGCCCTCAGATACACTCCATGGATAAATAACAAAGGTATTGGGATCAGGGTGCAGAATCATATCGGATTCTTCAATGCGTACAAAACCCTCAATGGAAGAGCCGTCAAACATGATTTCGTTGTTCAATGCCTTTTCCAGCTGTTTTACGGTAATCGCCACATTTTTCAGGGTGCCGAAAATATCGGTAAATTGCAGGCGGATAAATTGAACCTGTTGTTCCCTGCACATTTCAATAATGCTTTCTTTTGTATGCTTCGTCATATTACACGCTCCCGGTATTGGTTTTAAAAGGACGCTGTATTGCACTTTATTATATCATCTATTGTCTGAATTGCAACAAAAAGCAACGCTCCTGCAAGGCTGTATGAGTGCCTCTTTCCGAAGCAGATAAAAAATTCAATGGACGCAATTATCATAATCAATATGTATTATCAATTGAGAATGGTTTTGTAATATCACAAACTGAGTTTATATGAGTACAATATAGATAAATACATTGATTTATATATTGGAAATGATTTATAATGATAGTCTGATGATTATTAATTGAAAAGGAGTGTGCTGAGTGAAACCTTTCTTTTATTACGGGAAAAGCCCCACTCAGAACAAATATGAATAGAAATAAGGTTAAAGAAGGGTTAATCAGCAGATTCAACAAGGTCAGACAAATACTCTGGGTAATCCTGTTCGTCAATTTGACAGTGGCTGCAGTAAAAATAGTTATGGGAATCCTGATCCAAAGCAGCAGCATGACTGCCGATGGATTTCATTCCCTGACCGACGGGTCATCCAATATCATAGGGCTGATAGGCATACGCCTGGCTTCCCGGCCGATTGATGAAGATCATCCTTACGGCCACAAAAAGTTTGAAACCCTGGCAGGGCTGCTCATTTCCGGTATTTTGTTTGCCCTGAGCGGCCGGATTGCAGTAGAAGCAGTGCAGAAAATCATTCAGCCCGTTATCCCGCAAATCACTATGGAAAGCCTGATCCTGCTGCTTGCAACTCTGGTTATAAATATCCTGGTCAGCACAATTGAATACAGAAAAGGGAAAGTGCTGGGCAGTCAGATTCTAATTTCAGATTCACTCCATACCCGCAGCGATATTATCATTTCCCTGGGCGTTCTGGCTGCTCTTACAGGCATCAGGCTGGGACTGCCTCCCATAATCGATCCGATAGTCTCCCTTATAGTTGCCGGCTTTATCGTCCATGCAGCATATGAAATATTCAGGCTCAATCGGGATGTGTTGGTAGACAAAGCCGTTGTGGATGCAGAGAAAATCAGATCCATTACCATGGGCTTCCGGGAGGTTATGGATACACACTTAATCAGAAGCCGGGGAGACGAGCATACCCTGTTCATCGACATGCATATAATGACCAAGCCCGAATTGAGCATCGAGCATTCCCATCAGTTGATTCATGACATAGAAAACCAAATTCGTAAAGAAATAAACGAAAACGTACAGCTGACTGCCCACCTGGAGCCATATAAGGAAGGCAGTCTCCATGATGAGTAAATGGGAATTAATTAGGGCTGACAATGCGTTTGTCCAATATACCCTTTACCGGTTTGCCTGAATCCAGCTGATTTAGTATTACACTGGTATCCGGAAGTGCCTTGTTTTTCAGGTATTCCACATACTCCAGATTTTCCAGGTAGGTGCAGACCATATTGGCAATCATGGAAAGCATAATTGCCTCCCGATCGGTAATTTCCTTCTGATTCCAGCCACTAAAGGAGAGCACACCATCAGTCCGGGCCCCTCTGATCAGGGGAATAACCAGCGCATCATCACGAATTATGTATTCGTTTTCTTCGTTTATTGCAGCTGTTTTTTTCTGTTCCAGTATTAATCTATAAATCTCCTCCTTTTCCTGTGGAGACGGTCTCCCATATATCTCCACCTCGCCGCTTCTAATCAGGAAAATACATATTCTTTGGGCGGGAAACACTTCTCCGCACAATGCCAACAGCTTGTCCATGACCTGGGCAATTCCATTCTCATAATTAAACCGCCCGGTCATCTCATACAGCACCAATAATTTGCTGTTCATGCTGTCCAGCTCGTTGTATCTTTTTTTTTGACTAAGCAGCTGACTATCCAATCGGCAATACTGAGAGAAACACAGGAAGGGAACGAGGTAGAACAGAATCAGGCTGATGCCCGATACAATCATACCTGCCCTGCTTTCACCACCGCTTGCATAAAAAGCTGCTTTGGCAGTTAACGCACTGACAGCTGTACTCAGGGCCAGGCCTGCCAAACCTCCTGCCAGACCCTTCCAGCCATATACAAAGTGCAGAGTAAAAATGGGTATGAAAACACAGGGAATAAAAGGGCTGCTTATACCTCCCGTCAGCAAAACCAAAGTATAGCCAATGAGCAGATCGGAAGCGCATAGAAGCAGGCGGGTGATATTTAATTTCATAGCCGGCCAGTATATACAAAATGTAAGAAACTGGTATATGGCAAGGCCAAGCAGAATTATGTCTATATAACGATAAGCCCGTATATCTGTTTTCAGAGTAAGCAATACAGAAAACAAAAGAACACCGACACGAAACATCAGCAAAATAAAAAGTGAGGTATTGTTTAATTCGGCCTGTCTGCTTTCTGTCTCCATTTTTATTCCTCCAAATTATTGAAAACAAATTACAAGGATTAAAGTATATATTTATTTCATTCTTTTCCTGAATATTCCTTTATTTCCCATATTATTGCCCATTGTTTCGATTTCCAATTTATTACTCAAAATGCCAAAATTATATAATTTCCCATTGATTTTCTGTGGTGCTGTTGTCTTGTTCTTTGCTATATAATGTGATAAACTTGTTTTATGTAAAAATGTATAATATTTGGATATACTTTTATATAAGCGGAAATGATTTTATAGAAAGGTAGGGTTGTTGGAATGAAAAAAATGCTGGTGCTGTTGTTTTCATTTCTGATACTGATCATGCCCGTATCAGCTTTGGCTGCGCCTTCTCCCCTAACCAAGGTTTCTTCCGCTGCCAGAGTATTTGATGAAGGAAACATACAGCTGGTATCCTACAAAGCTTATATAGAAGTAGAATCAGACATTACCCGAACCTATGCCACCGCAATCATAAAGAACATAAGCGATGAAGAACAGTCCAGTATAATGGTGGGTATGCCTTCCCATATCAACCAGAATACTGTCAAATTGGATAACCTTGAAGTAATTATGGATGGCAGAAGACAACGCCTGACCAGCCGCAAGGATCGCACTCAAAGGGAAAAAAGCGAAGCAGTGAACCTGCCTTCCAGATGGTCCACTCTGACTGTCAAACTTGAACCCGGTGAGTACAAAGTAATTGATATTACCTATACCACAAAAAACCAAAAAGCTGACAACGGCACTGATATGATATATATTCCCCTGGAGTATTTATCACTTTGGTACGGCCTGCCGCAAAGGGTGGAAATAACAGCGGATCTGGGGGATGCCCCGCCTTATATGTTTGAACCCAACCCTTCGGCCTTGCCCCATGAATATGACAATGCCGGAAGGCTGACCTGGATATATGACAATACCTATCCTAATGAATATATACAGGTGTTCTATCAGCCCGTCAACCTGATGGCGGTGGAGTATATATCGGCTCAGGCACCAAAAGACCGGGCTATCTCTTCAATTGTAAATTCCTTCACCGGAAAATCCTACAGCCTTACAATCAGCCAGATTGAACAATACCTGGAATCCCAAAGTGAAAGCGCCTTGAGAAATGAGCTTTTATATATTGCAGCTATGTCCCATCAGGGATTGCTTCAAACTGCTGAAGCTGTTGAGATTTTCAATCAATTGGAAGCCCAGCCCATGTTTGGAGAACTGGAAGGTACCTTTAAAAATAAAATTATATACGACAAGTTCAACTATCTGCAATCCCTGCTGACAGATGAAGATACTCTTTTTGATTACCTGAATTCCTCCAGGAGCTATGTCATGGACAATGCCATGTTCCTGATGTGGATTGAAGAGCAGCTGAATCTGCTTCGACCCGCTTCCTCAGCTGCGCCGGAGGCTGTTCCCGACCCTTCGGCAGAGGAAATACCCTCACCGGGAGAAACACAGGAAGAAGATGCAGATGATAAGCTTGTTAAAACTGTAACCATCGGTCAATATGAGATATCAGTAGAAATTCTTTTCCTTGGTATCTTAGCCATCGTTATTATCTTAACCACAATTATCAGCAGAAGAAGAAAAAGAAAATATAAAAGCAGGGGCTATTTATTCCGTTAACCGGCCCGGGGGAACAGCATGAAATTATTATTTATCGTAAATCCAATAGCTGGAAAGGGTAACACAAGGAAAGCCGTTCCTTATATCCGAAAATTCTGTGAAAACAATGATTTGGAGTACAGCATAATACAAACCACAAAACAAGGAGAAGCTCCGCAGATTGTCAGGGACAATTGCGCCGGCTATTCTGTCGTTGTAGCCGTGGGCGGTGACGGAACGGTTTTGGAGGTAACTAACGGCCTGGCAGGGACGGATATCCCTCTTGGTGTAATTCCGTTGGGTTCAGGCAATGATTTTGCAAGGTCTGTAAATATACCCATGGGGTTTGAAAATATCGAAGAATGCCTGCAAATCATCGCAGAAAAACCTGCCCAACCGGTAGACCTTGCCCGTTTTAACGGCCGGGTTTTTTTGAATATAGCCAGTATTGGCTTTGATGCCGAAATTATCCGTGATCTCCACCGGATCAAAAGGTTTATAAAGGGAAAAGGCGCATACCTTTTGTCAGTGTTTGCAAAATTTCTTACTTATAGACCCAAGGATGTGGAATTGCTGCTGGATGACAAAAAGATCACCACTAAAGCCTTTTTAGTTGCCATATGCAACGGAAATTTCTACGGAGGCGGCATGATGGTCAATCCTAACGGCTCCATAACCGACGGATTGCTGGATGTAATACTAATCAAACCGGTTGCCCGGTACAAAATACCAATACTGCTGCAAAAATTCATCAAAGGCAAGCATCTCAGCCTTCCCTTCGTGTCTTCCTATCAATGCAGGGAGGTCAGGATTTCCTCTCCGGAACCTTTGGTTGTCAATGTAGATGGAGAGCTGCCTCTGACCACACCGGTTATCCTGGGACTGACACCGCTTTCCATGCGAGTAATTGGTAATATTGAATAGGAGGAAGTATGGACCTGGTTTTTGAATTCATACAGATATATTATTTGGAAATTATTTGTATTGCTGCCTTATTCAGTTTGTTTTCCCTTGTGCTGGTTATTCTGAACTTTTCTCGTACCAGTAAAATCATAAGGAAATATAAGCGCTTGATGAGGGGCGCAGACAACAAAAATTTGGAATCCATGCTCAATAATCAATTGGATTCCATTGAATCCGTTCTGAAAAAAATTGATGATTTGGAGCATGCCCAATCCGGACTGATAAGCCGGTTGAATCTCAGCACCCAGCATGTTGGCGTGATTCGTTACAATGCCTTTGACTACATGGGCAGCGATCAAAGCTTTTCCATTGCAATGCTGAATGAATATGGTGATGGTTTTGTAATAACAAGCCTGTATGGCAGAAATACTTCCACTGTATTTGCCAAGCCCATAAAGAACAGACAGTCTGACTATCCCCTGTCCAACGAGGAACAGGAAGCAATCAGAAGGGCATTCAATTAGCTGTTTCAAACGCATAAACAGAACACCTTTCCGCCATAATAAAACGGGAGGTGTTTTTTTAATGAAAACAATTGCTTTGGAAAGAGGCCTGGAAGAATTAAAGCAAGCCCTGGAAGAGCATGGATACAATACTGTTTTTGCCGATGAAATTGATACTCCTGTCTCGGTTTATATTTACCAGGGGCAGAATTCCCCGGGACAGGCAGGCTTATATTCTTCCCTGGATAATTACATGCAGTCTGAATCGGAATCCGCCGGAATACTGCTCATTCAGGCAAAAGACAAAACGCCTGAGCAAATCATGGCTATGATAGAAAACAAGGTATACAGCCCGTTGTTTTATTATTGATTTCCCAACTCCACGCACTTTGATGAATTCGATTGTTCGCCGTGTTTTTGATCCAACTGATCTTCTACATTATTGTCCTTAACATATTTCCAAATATTAAAATGAATACCACTGCTGATAATATCCGCCATCCGCATAACCAGATTCAGCCTGGTGTTTTGCAGAATCAAATACTCCATGAAACCGCTCATGTTAACAACGCCTACAATATGAATATGCCCAATTTCCGGCAATGACTTGTTCACTCCCGCCCCGGGACGCAGAGGCCCTTTGCCGATGCTTATCATACCCACCCGCTCCGGCTTGCCGAGACAGGCATCTATGGCTATTATAAAGGGCCGGACATGTTTACGCTTAATTTCCTGGATTACCTCGCACAGGTTTTTCGCATGAACGGGATTATCCAATGTGCCATATATCTCAATTTTTCTGTATGGTACTAATTTTAACTTATGTCCCACCAGGGGGCCCAGACAGTCTCCGGTAGATCGGTCTGTACCAATGCATAGTATAACAACATCGCTGTATTGTTCAGTATAATACTGCTTGAACAATTTATTAAAACTTCTGCCAAAAAGAGTTAATGCATGTGAATGGTTAATGTCTATTGAGAACTCATCCCTGATTTTCTCCATGCCTGCCTCCTGATGTAATTGCACCTGTACTATATTTTCCCCGATCAGGGGAAAAGAATGTAGCGCAGATGAAATGAAATGCCTGGTTCAATAGTATTTTATGTTGAGGAATCGTCCATTTATGCATGTACGCCGGCATGGGAATATGCCTGTTTATAGACAGAAGATATTTTGCATCAGGAAGGAATTTATCGATTTACAACGAATTATATATGAGAACGTGCAACGTGTTTAAGGAGAAAGCCATGCGACGCAAGGCCAAAATGCTATTGACAGCGATTTTGATAATTGCAATTGCTGCAATTTATTTTTTATTTCCAAAAATAAAAGGCCGGCTTACACCGGACTTTTGCCCGGTATTATCTGATATGTCCATTCCCTTTACCCAACAGGAGGATATTCGCTTTTTTGCCGAGGGATGGATTGTGTGCGGCTCTCCCTCCAGATTTTACAATTGGGATCAGACCGAGAGGAAACCGCCCTTCACCCAGGATGATTTAACTGCCGAAAACAATGAAATCAATATCATTGCCCATACCGATAATTATATAGCTACGGCAAACAACCGGATATACAATACCCAGACCGTGCCCTTCACTCTTGTATATGAAAACCAGGGCGCAATGATATTTGACCTTAAAGAATATGAAGATTATTTAGTCCTGTTGTTACAGGAAGAGGATACAACACCGGCCTGCCCCTTTATCCTGGTAAAGGGCAGCGATTTTTTAATTTCCCTGGACGGAACAGGCAATGCAAATTATGTTTCGGTTGATGCTTATGGGACGGACTTGTCGCTGCTTACCCTCAGCCTGGATTCCCCGGTGCCTATTACCCGGGTTTTCCATTACAAAAATCGAAATGAATTGTACGGAGTGCTAAGCCTGGAAAATGAATTTATATATGAAATTTACAGGATGGAAAATACCGTTATTTTGATAGGAATTAAGGACATTCTGTGTTACAATGTGGAAGGTGAATTACAATGGTCTGTTCCCCATGAATCAGAAGGCGTCTTTGAAGTCTTGCCCGCCGGGAATGAACTGCTTTTTTATTTCCCCGAAAAATCCAGGATTGGGGAAAACGAAGGAAATGTACTTGTAATTGATAAAGAGGGTTATTACATGAAAACTTTCCCCAAATACCTTTCCGAACTGAATATTTACAGGTCGGGATATGCAGCTGCAGAGTTCAGACAAAATTTAGTCTTTCTGGATAAAAAGGGGGAGATGATAAAGAAACAAAGGTTACAGCATCCGGTCAGTTGGATGAAGTTCAGCCCCGTGAATCCGGAATATCTATATGTACGCACAGAAAGCAATGTTTTGCAATTGTATACATCCGATAAACAGGAGGAAGACAGCGAATGAATATTATTGATATGGTTATATTCTTAATTATGAGCATCAGCATGGTGGTTGGCTCGTATAATGGGTTTATTCTGTCCGCCTTGCATACGGCTTCATTTTTCTTATCCTGGCTGATTGCTGTTATATTCTATCCCTTTATAACAAAGCTGATATTGGGCATGTTTCCGTCCCTGATTCAAATAATGATCTTATATGCGGAAGGCAGCGTTCATATCCATAGTATTGAAGACAGAAGGGCAAGCATCCAGACCTTTTCTGTTGAGCAGCTCAAAGCAATAGTGGAAAAATCACAGCTGCCCAACCCATTCAGCAATATACTGGTGTCGGATTTCAATAAGCCATTGGAGGGCATCAGCACCCTGGGAGAGTATTTTGATTCCACCATAGCGATTGTTATTATTAATATTGCCAGTTTTATTATATTATTTTTATTGGCCAAGGTTATATTTACCATCATCGTTTCAATTTCCAAAACCGTCAGCAACCTGCCGGTGCTTAAAAAGTTTGACGGCGCTGCCGGTGCAGCACTGGGAATATTCAGAGGTTTTTTTATTGTTTATCTGATATTTGCATTAATCCCTATATTACTGGTGTTAGTCCCCACCGATATAGTCAACGAATACCTGGACGGCTCCAAGCTGGCCGATTTTTTCCACCTCTCCAACATCTTCACAAATTTCGTAAGAGGCCGATAAAAAATAAAATAAGACCGGCCAATGAAATATCCGATAAAGGATTATCTCCCGTTGACCGGTCCGGTTATATCCTGTTAATAATACCGGAACAAACAAAATGTTTCACGTGAAACAAATTTTCGACAGCGTTTCACGTGAAACATTTTTATTTAATGGGATGTTATTCTTTCTAAAATTCTTTCTAAATCCTCGTTGCTGTAGTATTCGATTTCAATAATTCCTTTTTTAGCGCCCGGATTTATTTTCACTCTCGTGCCCAGGGAATCTTCCAGTTCAGATTCAATTTCCAATATGTAGCTGGGCTTTTGCACTGCCTTGTATTTCTTCTTTCTCCTGTTCAGATTCTGAATCAGCTTCTCTGTTTCCCTGACGCTGAGACCCTTGCTTATAATCATTGCTGCAACTTCTTCTCTTTTCCTCTCGTCGGATATGGACAGCAAAGCCCGCGCATGGCCTGCCGACAGCTTATTCTCCGCAAGCATATCCTGTATTGCTTTTGAAAGCTGGAGCAGCCTTAAAGCATTTGCTATTGCCGGCCTGCTTTTCCCCAACCGTTCTGCAGCTTCCTCCTGGGTCAGCTCCAATTTATCAATCATCTCCTGTATTCCCCTGGCTTCCTCAATCGGGTTTAAATCTTCCCGTTGAAGATTTTCTATCAGGCTGATCTCCAAGGCCTCTTTATCATTCAAATCCAGAACCAGGGCCGGGATGGTAGTCTTATTGGCTGCCCGGGATGCTCTCCACCTTCGTTCACCGGCTACCAGTATGTATCTGTTTCCGGAGGGACGTACAATGATGGGTTGGACCACACCATGGGCTCGAATGGAATTCGTCAATTCTTCAATCTTTTCCTCATCAAATTGCTTTCTGGGTTGTTTGGGGTTGGGATCGATATCTGTTAATTTAATCTCCTGTACCCTGGAATCTTTTTTAACATCCGGCCTTATTTCTCCCTTATAGCTTTCAAACAAGGCATCCAGTCCTCTTCCCAAACCCTTTTTTACAGCCATCCGTCATCCTCCGTTTCATTATCTATCATTTCCTGTGCCAAATCCATGTAGGCCTCTGCACCTGAACACTTAGGGTCGTATACTATAACCGGAACACCGTGGCTGGGGGCTTCGCCCAGCCGCACATTCCTGGGAATTATTGTGGTATACACCTTGTTGCGAAAATGCTTTTTTACTTCATCCACCACTTGAATGGCAAGGTTGGTTCTGGAATCAAACATGGTTAAAACTACGCCTTCGATCTCAAGGCCGGGATTCAAATTCATCCTGACCAACTCGAAAGTACTGAGCAATTGAGTCAGGCCTTCCAATGCATAGTATTCGCATTGAATGGGTACCAGCAGCGTATCAGCTGCAGTAAGCGCATTGATGGTGATTAACCCCAGAGAAGGGGGGCAGTCAATGAGGATATAGTCATATTCATCCCTGATTTCTTCAAGAGCTTTTTTCAGGATGGTCTCCCTGGCCATCATGGGTACCATTTCTATTTCCGCTCCGGCTAATTCTATTTTGGAAACTATAATATCCAGGTTGTCATAATCGGTATGATGGATGGTGTCCTTAATAGGTGCTCCGTTTATCATGACATCGTAGATGGATGTCTGAATCTGATTTTTATCTATTCCCAGGCCGCTGGTTGTGTTTCCCTGGGGATCTATATCTATTGTCAGCACCTTTTTCCCAAGCGCAGCCAAACAGGCGCTTAAATTTACATTGGTAGTAGTCTTGCCGACACCGCCCTTCTGGTTGGCAATTGCAATAATCCTGGACATGAAATGCACTCCCTTAATTCTTGTTATACCTATTATAGATGATATTTTATATAGTTGAAAGGGTTAAGTCATATTTTTCTATTTATTATCGTATAGATGTATATATAACAGAAAAAAAGAGATATATGAGGGCTGTCATGAAAACATTTATCCTGACTTTTTGTTTGGTATTCTTAGCCGAATTAGGCGACAAAACACAATTGGCAACCATGTTAATGGCTGCCAAATCAAATTGTATCTGGTTGGTTTTTTTCGGCTCCACCCTTGCCCTTGCCGCCTCCTCGCTGATTGGTGTACTGGCCGGCAGCATATTAACCAAGTATATCCCTCAAAGCTATATACATTATGCCTCAGGAGTTGCCTTTATTATCATAGGTATATTATTGATCAGCGGAAATATCTGATGTAGATGTGCTTTTAATTATTACATTTTGGGGATAGTTACAACTACTTCGATCGCATCCCCCTTATCCAGCTGAGTATACTGTACTGCCAATCCGTAGCTTTTCAGCAAATTCACAGCATTGCGAAGGGTGTTAATAAACAGCCTGATATCCTTTGTTCGCCTGAATATTTTCTTCTGTGCTTTCCTAATCTGTTCATCTCCTGCATGGCTTTCATTTTCCCGCTCTCTGTGCAGGCTTTTAATTATTTGTTCAATAACTTCTTCCGTATCCCTGACATTCATCTTGCTTTCTACAACCTGCCTGACAACCTTCATTCGCAATTCATCGTCCGGCAGCTTTAATAATGCCCGGGCATGCCGTTCAGTCAGGTTTTCCCGTATCAGCACTTCCTTTATTTCATTGGAGAGTTTCAAAATTCGCAGCTTGTTGGCTATTGTTGATTGATTCTTGCCCAGCTTGACTGCCAGCTCTTCCTGTGTCAGCCCATGATCCTGAATCAGGCTTACATACCCCTTTGCTTCCTCCAAATAGTGAAGGTTTTCTCTTTGCAGATTTTCTATCATAGTCATAATGGCTGAGTCCTGCTCATAGGCGTAGACTATGATAGCCGGTATGTAATCCAGCCCTGCCAGCTTTACGGCACGAAGTCTTCTTTCACCTGCAATCAGCTCATAACCTCCGTGAGGAGAACTTCTGACCGTAATGGGTTGAATAACACCGTATTGCTTAATGGATTGGGCAAGCCCTTCCAGGCCCTGCAGGGAAAAGTTTTTTCTCGGCTGATAGGGATTGGGTTTAATAAGATGTACCGGTATATTTTCTATTCTTTTCATGCTCCGGTTTTCGGATGCTGTATTGCTGCTATGGATGCGTGATAGTTTTTTCATTGCTATCCCTCCATGCTTCATTACCAGTACTATTCTTCATATTTTATCATATTCCTTCTAATTAGGCATATTTTTTTATCTACCTCTTTCTACATCTCATTTACTCTTACTTATTCCATTATTCTTTATTTTTCATCATTATTTAGTATAATTCCATATAAAAAACTAAAAACCGCTCTTATAAAAGCGGTTTTCTGCATCTCACAGGGGTGATTTTTTTGGTTTGCCTACATTTCTTGGGTATTGTTTTGGCGTTTTGTTAACCTTTTTTATAAAAACCAGGTTATGGATTCTTTCCGAAAAGGGGATATTCATAAGCCTTGTTTCCATCCATTTCCCTCCCAGAATTTTAAGGGCATTTTCTGCCTGTTCCAATTCTTCACCGGCCCCCGGCCCTTTATGAGCAACAAAACAGCCGTTTAGCTTTACAAAGGGCAGGCAATACTCTGCTAACACGCGAAGTTCGGCCACAGCCCTGGATACAACCATATCAAAGGTTTCCCGCATGCCGGACTGCCTTGCCAGCTCTTCCGCCCTGGCGTGGACGGCCTTACTGTTTTCCAACTTCAGCCGCTCAATTACTTTACTTAAAAAACCCGTCTTTTTCTGTACTGAATCAACCAGGGTCAGGGATATTTCAGGACACATAATCTTTATGGGTATACCCGGAAAGCCGGCTCCGGAGCCAACATCCAATATATTAAAACCATCCCTGACGATATCCAGCTTCAAAACTGATATGGAGTCCAAGAAATGCTGTACCATGATTTCCTTTGGATCCCTGATTGCAGTTAAATTCATTTTTTGATTCCATTCCAAAAGCAGGGAGAGATAGGCTTCAAAATCAGCCAATTGACTTTTACTCAAATCTATCTTCATTGCAGCACAGCCTTCAACAAAAGGCTGCATATCATGCTTCATTGCTTCTCTTCTCCCTTCTGCGCTTTTCCAGGTATACCATCAACACCGAAATATCCGCAGGAGACACTCCGGAAATCCTTGAGGCCTGTCCTATATTTTCCGGCTGCATTTTCTGCAGTTTTTGCATGGATTCTGTCTTCAGCCCGGTGATATTGCTGTAGTCCAAATCTCGCGGAATTTTCAGCTTCTCCATTTTCTTAAACTGCTCAACCTGCTTTAACTGCTTCTGAATATATCCATCATACTTTGCATGAATTTCCAACTGCACCTGGATTTCAGGCTGTATTTGCTCCGTTGTTTCCCCCAGTTTAATAATATCTGAAAAGCTGATTTCCGGACGTTTCAGCAAATCATACAATTGTATTCCACTCTTCAATGGGGAGGAGCCTTTATCCTCCAAGTATTCATTAACCCATTCCGAAGGTGGAATCACAGCATTCCTTAATTTTTCCAATTCCCTTTGAATTGTTTCCTGCTTGGTGCACAGCTTTTGATATCGCTCTTCCTCAACCAGGCCGATTCGATACCCTTTTTCTGTCAAACGCATGTCTGCATTGTCCTGCCTCAGCAGAAGCCGGTATTCAGCACGGGAAGTCATCATCCGGTAGGGCTCCGGCGTTCCCTTGGTTACCAGATCATCTATTAAAACGCCGATATAGGCGTCGGACCTGTCCAAAATAAGTGGTTCTTCCTGTCTTATATACTGTACTGCATTAATACCGGCAATTATTCCCTGGGCAGCAGCCTCTTCATAACCCGAGCTGCCGTTAATCTGTCCCGCTAAAAATAAGCCTTCAATATTTCTGGATTCCAGGGATAGTTTAAGCTGAGTTGAATCTATACAGTCATATTCTATAGCATAGGCAGGCCTCATAATCTCTACCTGTTCCATTCCCGGGATGGTCCGGTAGGCAGCAATCTGAACATCCACAGGCAGGCTGGAGGACATGCCCTGTACATACATTTCATTTGTATGAAGTCCTTCCGGTTCAATAAATATCTGATGGCTCATCTTTTCATGAAATCGGACCACCTTGTCTTCTATGGAAGGACAATAACGTGCTCCAATACCTTCAATTACTCCTGAATACATGGGGGATCGGTGCAGATTTTCCCTGATAATCTGATGAGTACGTTCATTGGTATAGGTAAGCCAGCAGGGAACCTGTTCTCTTTCAATGGGTTTATTCAGGAACGAAAAGGGATATACCCTGGGATCCCCCGGTTGAATGATCATTTTGGAAAAGTCCAGCGATTTTTTATTTACTCTGGCAGGAGTACCGGTTTTGAACCTTTGCAGCCTGAATCCCAGGTCCTTCAAATTTTCAGACAGACGATTTGCCGGAAACAGGCCGTTGGGTCCGCTGTCAACAGAGTATTCACCTATTATAATCCGGCTTTTCAGGTAAACACCGGAGGCAACGATAACAGAGCGGCATGAATACACCTCACCTGTGGCCAGCTTCACTCCGCAAACCCGGCCGCCTGAGGTCCGGATTTCCTCCACCTCTCCCTGGCACAATGTAAGATTCTTCTGATTCTCCAGGGTGAACTTCATTTCCGCCTGATACTTTTTCTTATCGGCCTGTGCCCTGAGTGAATGAACTGCCGGGCCCTTTCCGGTATTCAGCATTCTTATTTGGATAAAGGATTTGTCGATATTAATCCCCATTTCCCCGCCCAGGGCATCTACTTCCCGCACCAGGTGTCCCTTGGAAGTGCCTCCTATGGCAGGATTACAGGCCATAAGGGCTACTGCATCCAGATTAAGTGCAACCACCAGGGTGTTCATTCCCATTCTGGCAGCCGCCAGAGCAGCCTCACAGCCTGCGTGGCCTGCACCTGTTACAATAATATCGTACTTTCCTGCTTGAAATTCCATAAATCTCCTACTTTCCTAAGCAGAATTCCATAAAGATCCTGTCTATCAGGTTTTCAGTAAGACTTTCTCCGGTTATCTCGCCCAAAGCTTCCCATACATTCCTGATATCTATGGTGACCATATCCAGCGGCATGGATGCATCCATTGCCTCCAATGCCTCTCCCAGATGTCTTTCAGCGCGGATAAGTGCCTCCTTGTGGCGATTGTTGGTTATCATAACAGGGTTTTTCTGTTCAACCCTGCCGGAATAAACCATATTGTAAATGAAATTCTCCACCTGATCCAGCCCTGTGCCGTCCACCATGGATGTTTTCAATATAGTGCTGTCTGTCAGGCTTCTGATATCTTCTTCATCTATGACATGAGGCTGATCTGACTTGTTCAGTAAAATAAGCACCTGTTTGTCCTTCAGCAATTGCAGTATCTCCATATCTTCCTTGCCCAGGGGTTGGGAAGCATCCAGTATAAACAGTATCAAATCTGCATCCTGGGTCATTTCCCTGGATTTTTCCACACCGATTTTCTCCACCAAATCTCTGGTTTCACGTATACCTGCCGTATCAAGTATACGAACCAGGATACCTTTTATATTCACATACTCCTCAATAACATCCCGGGTTGTTCCCGGAATATCCGTAACTATGGCACGGTTCTCCCGCACCAGGGCGTTCAGCAAAGAAGATTTACCTACATTGGGCTTTCCTATGATAACGGTTTTAATTCCTTCCCGGATCAAGCGTCCCTGGTGAGCGGACTCCAGCAGATTTTTGCATTTATCCCGGGCTGCACACAGCCTTTTTCGTATCTCATGCTCTACCAGGCTCTCGATGTCTTCTTCCGGATAATCTATCGTAACCTCTATTCGAGCCAGAACATCCAGCATATCATCCCTTATTGCCTTGATTTCCTTTGACAGAAAACCTTCCATTTGCTGCAGGGACGCTCTTGCAGCATGCTCGGTTTTGGATGAAATCAGGTCCATGACGCCTTCCGCCTGGGCCAGGTCTATGCGGCCGTTTAAGAAGGCCCTTTTGGTAAACTCGCCGGGCTGCGCCAGTCGTGCTCCTTCCTTCAATAAAAGGTCCAGTATCTTTCGTACCGGGATCATACCACCATGACAGTGAATCTCCACCACCTCTTCTTTTGTATAGGTTCTTGGAGCCTTCATGTAAACCAACAGCACTTCGTCGACCAAGTTTTTATTATGATCCAGAATATAACCGTAATTAAAATACCTGTCCCTGAATTGGACCATCCTTTCTTTTTTTCCGTTTACAAATATTCTTCCTGCAATTTGCAGAGATTCAGGCCCGCTCAGACGAATTACCGCTATCCCCCCTTCTCCTGGCGGGGTAGCCAAGGCCGTAATTGTGTCTTCCATTGCCATATTCCTCATCCTTTAATATGATCCACCTTCCGCATTGCTGCTTTCCCTGAAAATCCGAAACCCAGTATTGCTACTGGGTTTAAACGTTTCTGTTGATGATCATGTTGTTTTGCTTGAAGCCTACTTTAGAGCAATCACTATCTTACGATAGGGTTCCTCTCCTTCACTGTGGGTAATCACATAAGGGTCTTTTTGAAGGGTGGAGTGAATAACCCTGCGTTCAAAGGGATTCATGGGTTCCAGTACAATTTTTTTTCTGGTTTTATGCACTTTATGAGCCAGACGTTTAGCCAGCCTGATTAAGGTTTCTTCCCGTTTTTTTCGATAGTTTTCCGTATCTATGATAACCCGCTTGTATGTTTTTGATTCCCGATTGACAGACAGACCGGTCAGATATTGAACCGCATCCAGGGTTTCACCCCTGTGCCCTATCAGAATGCCCATCTTAGGACCGCTGACATTTACAGATATCAAATCATCGGTTTCAGTAACATCCACTATGGCTTCCAGGTTCATCTTTTCAAACAATTCATTCAAGAAATTACGGGTAACCTCTCCCATAGATTGCATAACGGATGCCTTGATTTTTGCATCCTTTCCGCCAAACACACCAAACAGACCTTTTACCGGCTCCTCCAACACTTCAATCTCCAACTTATCCCTTTGTACTGCCAATTGTATTGCAGCTGCCAAAATTGCATCTTCCAAAGTTTTACCCGTTGTAATTACAGATCTCACTTCTTTTCACCTTCCTTTGCCTCCGGTTGCGGTGTGAGATGCTTTCTCAATATTAACTGTTGTACAATCTGAAATACATTCGAAGTAACCCAGTAGATCGCAGAGGCTGCCGCATATTGCACGCAAAACCATACTGACATCAATGGCATAATTGCAGCAAAGCCCTTCATCTGTTGGTTAGAGCTGTCCTTGGGCTGAGACAATTTTATCTGGAAATAGGATGTTACACCGGCTAAAACGGCCAGGATAAACAAACCATTGAAACCCGGACCGAAAGGTGCAATTTTTTGGTTTGCACTGTTGATAAGCGGGGAATCCGGATGCCATATATTCCTTATCCAGAGAAAAGCGCTGACTGTACCGTTTTTTACCGCCCCCTCAGCTATTGCCCGCAGTGCGGCAAACAACGCAAAGAACAAGGGCATTTGCAGCAGCATGGGCAGACATCCGCCCAGCGGATTGATCTGATGCTTTTGATACAATTCCATTGTCTTTTTGTTCAGCTTTTCCGGGTCATTCTTATACTTCTTTTGCAGCTCACTGAGCTGAGGCTGGATTTCCTGTATCTTATAATTTGCTTTCCTGGATCTCAAATCAAGAGGAAGAAGAACAAGGCGCATCAATAAAGTAAACAGGACAATTGCCAGGCCATAACCTCCAAAGGGCTCGGGGATGGAGCCGGTTATCTTGTTCAGGCTTTCAAGGATGCTGCTCAAAAAATTCACAAAAGCTGCCCACAAACCGGTCTTTTGTGCTTCCTGGGCGGCATTCATCAATATAATCGGTAAATTCATTTTTTTTTACCCCCGTGGTTTATTTTAATGGGTCATATCCGCCGGGATGCAGGGGATTGCATTTTAATATCCTTTTCAATGAAAGAACTATCCCTTTCAGCGACCCATACTTTTCAATAGCTTGCATGGAATATTGCGAACATGTAGGATAAAAGCGGCAACTTGGGGGAAACCAGGAAGATATTCTCCTTCGGTAAAATCGTATCAGACCCAGCAGTATTTTCTTCATGGTGCCAAATCACCTTGTTTGTATAATTTTCCTCTTTTTAACAGATTGATTACTGCGCTTTCCAAAGTATGATAGGAAGCCTCTCCGGCTTCCTTGCGCACAACAAATATCATATCATATCCCTGTCTCAAATGCTGAAGTTGCAAACGCAAAATTTCTCGTAATTGCCGCTTGATTCGGTTTCTCTGAACTGCATTTCCAAATTTCTTAGTAATGGAAAAACCAATTCTGTTTTCATTGCGATTGGTTTCCCTGTAAATCAATACAAGTAAAGGGTGCCCCAGTGACCGCCCCTTCCTGTAAGTGTATTGGAAATCCCTATTCCTTCTGAGTCGGTATTTTTTATTCACCCCATACCTCCAGAAAGATTCTCAATTGATACAAAAGGCCACTCATAGGCGGCCTTATGCTGTCAATCTTCTTCTGCCTCTTGCTCTTCTTCTCTTTAACACCAATCTGCCATTCTTGGTTTTCATTCTTTTACGGAACCCGTGTTCCTTGCTTCTTTGTCTTTTCTTTGGCTGGTATGTTCTCTTCATTATGCACAGCCCCCTTTCCAATTCTATTTTAAATAAGCTATATCTCACCATTCTTCCCTTGTTGGCATTAGAAAGGGAAACGGCATTTTACTACGTATAGTATTATAAGTCATCATGCTTCCATGTGTCAAGAAAATCAAGTATTATAATGGTTCATGACTGTTTACATATCAATAATCCACAGATATTTAAATTATTATGCTTTACTGTTGATAACTTCTACATTATAATAATAGAAGGAATTATTACTATAGTTTTGCACATTCTGTGGATAATCCTGTGCATAACTTGTCATTCTGTTCGACTTTTTTCGTATTACCCATCCTTCAGGGCTGTTGAAATTGTGAATGGGATAACTTATCTTTGTGTATAAGTTTTCCATAATGAGTTACATTCTATCCATCCAATTATGCTTACGCATATTTTATTTATGCTGTGCAGAGCAAACCATTGTACAGCAATTTTATTCTTCATTTTTTCTTTTTTACGTAGGAGGTTTGTTATGGATAACTATTTAGAGGAACTCTGGCAAAAAACCCTTCGGCTGATCCGAAATGAAATTACCGATGTCAGCTTCGATACCTGGATAAAGGTAATCGAGCCGGTTTCCATAAAAGGAGATCAGCTCTATCTTTGCGTCCCCAATGACTTTACCAAGAGCATACTGGAGGGACGTTATACCAGTTTGATTTCCAATGCGGTAAAACAGGTATCATCCCGATCGTACTACATAACCTTTGTGCTGACCAGTGAAGCCGACAAGTACATGGAAAAGCCGGAAAAGACTGATTCTGAAGCAAATGAGTTTGACAGCCTCCTAAATCCCAAATATACCTTCAACACCTTCGTTATAGGTAACAGCAACCGCTTTGCCCATGCCGCCTCTCTGGCTGTTGCTGAAGCTCCTGCAAAAGCATATAATCCGCTTTTTATCTATGGAGGGGTGGGGCTGGGAAAAACTCACCTGATGCATGCTATCGGCCACTATATTTTGTCCCAGAATCAGAAGGCGAAGGTTTTATACGTTACATCCGAAAAGTTTACCAATGAATTGATTAATTCCATCCAGACCAACAAAAACGTGGAATTTCGTAATCGTTACAGAAATGTGGATGTACTCCTGATAGATGATATTCAATTTATTGCCGGCAAGGAAAGTACCCAGGAGGAATTTTTCCATACCTTCAATGCCCTGCATGAAGCCAATAAACAGATTATTATGTCCAGCGACCGTCCTCCCAAGGAAATCCCTACATTGGAGGATCGGCTGCGCTCCCGTTTTGAGTGGGGCCTTATTACCGATATTCAGCCTCCTGATTTGGAGACCAGAATTGCCATTTTAAAGAAAAAGGCCACCATGGAGAACCTGGAAATAGACAATGAAGTTCTGGCCTTTATTGCCAGGCGCATTGAATCCAATATTCGTGAGCTGGAAGGAGCTCTCACCCGTATAGTGGCATATTCTTCCCTCACTAACAGCACCCTGGATGTAGCCGTGGCGGATGAAGCATTAAAGGATATTATCTCCAATCACCGGCCGAGAAAAATTACACCTGAACTCATCCAAAGTGTAACTGCTGATTACTATCAGTTAAAGGTAGAGGATTTAATATCCAAGAAACGAAATCGTCCCATTTCTTATCCCAGGCAGATCGCCATGTACCTGTGCAGGGAACTTACGGATTTATCCCTTCCCAAGATAGGTGATTTATTCGGCGGACGGGACCATACCACCGTAATTCATGCCTGCGACAAGATCGCCGATGAAATGGAAAACGATTTACAGGTCAAGCGCACTGTAAACGAGTTAATCAAGAGAATCAATGAGAACTAACAGGGGTTGTGGACAATAACAGCATCCGTAATTCAATTTATCCCCAGAGTATCCACATGGATAATGTGAGATTGACTTGATTCGACAGTATAATTCACATTTCCACAAGCCCTACTACTATTACTACTAAATTATAAATATATGCAATAACTCCAGGAGGTATTCCATGAAATTCACATGTATGCAAAATAATTTTTTAAATGTCATTTTAACGGTACAAAAAGCCGTTTCCACCAGAACCAATACTCCCATTCTGGAGGGCATCCTGCTGGAAACCGAAAAAGACGTTTTAAAGCTGGTAGGTACCAACCTGGAATTCGGAATTGAAAGCTATATGGAAGCGAATATCCTGCAGGAAGGCAGTGTAGTGATTCCATCCAGGCTGATGTCTGAAGTGGTTCGAAAGTTTCCTGAAGCGGAAATAGAGGTTAAGGTTTCCGAAAATAACACTGTAAAGTTTACCTGCCTGAATTCAACCGTTACCCTTCAGGGGTTTGCGCCTGACGAATTTCCTTCCCTGCCGGAAATTAGTGAAAAGGAATTCATTGAAATTAATAAGATGCTGCTGTCCAACATGATTCGAGAAACGATTTTTGCAGTGGCTGTAGACGAGGCCCGTCCTATCCTTACCGGTGCTCTCCTTGAAGTGGAAGGCAAAAATATTTCAATGGTTTGTCTGGACGGTTATCGCCTGGCACATAGAAAAGGCATGATTGAAACTGCCCATGAAAATCTTAAGGTTATTATACCCGGTAAGACATTATCGGAGGTCAGCAAGATTATTGACGATGATGATAAGCAAATCAGCATTATTGTTTCGGACAGGCATGTTTTATTCGACTTGGGATATACCAGAATCATATCCCGGGTATTGGAAGGGGAGTATATCAATTACAAACAGATTATACCGGAGGGTTACAAGACAAGAGTCAAGGCAGACACAAAAATATTGGAATCCAGCATTGACCGTGCTTCTCTCATTGCCAGGGAAGGCAAGAACAATCTGATAAAATTGTCCCTGCAGGACCAAAAAATGATTATTACCTCCAATTCGGAATCCGGGCAGGTATACGAGGAAATTCCCATCCTGCTGGAAGGCAAGGATTTGGAAATTGCTTTCAATGCCAGGTATTTCATGGATATTCTTAAGGTTATCGAAGATCAGGAAATCTGCCTGGATTTTACAACCAGTGTCAGCCCTTGCGTTGTTCGTCCCCTTAAGGGCAGCAATTTTACCTATTTGCTTCTTCCGGTAAGAATTTATGCGTAAGGCGGAAGTATAATGGAAAAAGTCAGGATTCATACCCGGTTCATAAAATTGAACCAGTTGCTGAAGTGGGTAAATGCAGCTGAGTCCGGTGCCGAAGCCAATCATATGATTGCAGAAGGTATGGTAAAGGTCAATGGAGAGCCGGAGCTGAGAAAGGGAAAAAAGATTCATGCCGGGGATTTGGTAGAGGTAGAGCAGGTGGGCAGCTTTCTTGTGGAATAGGAGAGGGTGCAGGTTTTGCGGCTCAGGCAATTGATTCTAAGAAAATTTAGAAATTATGAAAATCTGGAGCTGTCCTTTTATTCCGATCTGATTCTTTTTGTAAGCCCCAATGCCCATGGCAAGACCAATATCCTGGAATCCATTTTCATGTCCTGTACCGGACGCTCACATCGCACATCCAAAGATCGGGAAATGATTAAATGGGGAGAGGAAGAAGCTTCTATCAGAACCATGGTGGATAAGCAGCTTGGTGCAAGCGAGATTGCCATATCCCTCCATGCCCGGGATAAAAAAAAGGTATTAATCAATCAAAACCCGGTTAACAGGCTGGGAGAGTTAATGGGTCACCTGAATTCTGTAATGTTTTCTCCGGATGATTTAAAGCTTATCAGGGAAGGCCCTGCTGAGCGCAGGCGCTTTATAGATATTGAGTTATCTCAGATCCGGCCCAGGTATTTTTATTATCTGCAGCAATACAACCGGATTCTGAGCCATCGTAACAATTTGCTTAAAAGCATCCAAACCAAACCTTCCCTGGCAGGGACACTTCCCGTATGGGATAATCAGCTGGCGGAGGCGGGCAGTTATATTATCCGGCAAAGAAAGCTTTTTCATGATTCCCTGCAGACTATTGCACAGGAAATACACAACCAAATGACCCATGGTTCAGAAAAGCTGACATTGGAATACAAGTCTTCCATTCCCTTTCAAACAGGCAGTATGGATGAAATCAGGGAACAATTTCTTAAGGTGCTGGAAGAAAGGCGGAAGGAAGACATAGAAAGGGGCATTACCGGCAGAGGCTGTCACAGGGATGATTTGTTGTTTCAAATTAATGGGGCTGATGTAAAAGTGTTTGGCTCCCAGGGGCAGAAACGAACGACAGTGTTGTCGCTTAAGCTCTCAGGTCTTGAATATATGTTTAAGGAAACAGGGGAATATCCCCTGCTTTTGCTGGATGATGCTCTGTCTGAACTGGATCAGGACAGGCAGCAGATGCTGATGGAGTACATCGGAAAGGTTCAAACCTTTATCACCTTGACGGATGTAAACCAGATACCTGAACAAAAGCGTAAAAATGCTCAGATTTTCAAGATTCAATCCGGTACAGCCCAACCAATGGCAAGTATATCCTTTTAAGCAGGAAGAAAATAGGATATAATAGAATAGATATGTGAAAAACGGAAGGATGTATGCTATGATACTACATCTGGGAGGAGATGCAGTGGTTCCCATGGAGTATATCATTGCAATCTTCGATATGGAAAATTCCTGCGATAGCGCTGTCAACCGGGAGTTTATAAATATTGCCCGCAGCGAGGGTATTATTAAAAACATATCGGAGGATTCTCCCAAATCCCTGGTATTGGCAGAGATAAATAAGAAAACAATGGTGTTTCTGTCTCCCATCTCATCTGTTACCCTGATGAAACGGAGCAGGAATGCTATAGATATTTCATACAATATGTTGGAAAACAAGGGGGATACTAAGTGACCAACCAGGAAAAGAACAACAACCACTATGACGAATCAGATATCCAAGTTCTCGAAGGCCTGGAAGCTGTCCGGAAGCGGCCCGGTATGTATATCGGCAGCACCGGCATTCGAGGCCTGCATCACCTGGTATACGAAATCGTTGATAATAGTATGGATGAAGCACTGGCAGGCTTTTGTGACAGAATTCATGTGGTAATTCACAAGGATTTGTCTGTCAGTGTAAGTGATAACGGCAGGGGTATACCGGTGGGTATTAATCCGAAATATGGTATACCGGCAGTGGAAATTGTATTTACCATGCTGCATGCCGGAGGTAAATTCGGCGGCGGAGGATACAAGGTATCCGGTGGCCTGCACGGCGTAGGTGCATCTGTTGTAAATGCCCTATCCGAATGGATGGTGGTAGATGTCCGGACAGATGGCAGGGAATATCAGATAAAATTTGAACGGGGGAAAACAACATCACCTCTTCGGGAAATCGGGGATACGGAAGAAAGCGGTTCAAAAATTCATTTCAAGCCGGATTATCAAATATTCGAGGAATTGGATTTTACCTACGACATACTGAAAAAACGCTTACGGGAAATGGCATTCCTGAACAAGGGCATTACCATTATTCTGGAGGATGAGCGGGAGGATTTATACAATGAATTCTACTATGAAGGAGGCATTGTCTCCTTTGTGGAATACCTGAACAAAAACAGAACGGCACTGCACAGCCCGCCGGTTTATATTACCGGGGAAAAGGAAAATGCCACCCTGGAAATTGCCCTGCAATATAATGATTCCTTTATTGAAAACATATTTCCCTTCGCCAACAATATCTCCACCCCGGAGGGAGGAACCCATCTGGTTGGGTTTAAATCCGGGCTTACCAGAACAATTAATGATTATGCCAGGAAAACCAATGTATTAAAGCCGGGGGATGCGAATTTTTCCGGTGAGGATACACGGGAAGGGCTGACAGCCATTATCAGCGTCAAGCTTACCGAGCCTCAATTTGAGGGACAGACCAAAACCAGATTGGGCAACAGCGACATCAGGGGTTTTGTGGAGAATACATTATGTGAAAGCTTTTCCAGCTTCCTGGAGGAAAACCCCTCGGTGGCAAAAATAATCGTGGAAAAAGCCCTCAGTGCCTCCAGGGCCAGGGAAGCGGCCAGAAAAGCCCGGGAACTTACCAGAAGAAAGAGTGTACTGGAAAGCGCATCCCTGCCCGGCAAGCTGGCTGATTGCTCCGAAAAAGATCCGGCCTTATGCGAGATATTCATTGTAGAGGGAGACTCTGCCGGCGGCTCTGCCAAGCAGGGCAGGGAACGGAAATACCAGGCAATTCTTCCCCTGCGCGGGAAGATACTGAACGTGGAAAAAACCAGGCTGGACAGAATCCTGGCTAATGAAGAAATCAAGACCATGATTACCGCATTTGGAGCGGGAATCGGCAGCGACTTTGATATATCCAAGCTGCGATACCATAAAATCATCTGTATGACCGATGCCGATGTAGACGGCAGTCATATCCGTACTCTGCTTCTTACCTTCTTCTATAGGTTTATGCCTCCTTTAATAGAAAACGGACATGTATACATTGCTCAGCCGCCTTTGTACAAGGTGACAAAGAATAAAAAGGAGTTTTATGTATACAGCGACAGGGAATTGGAGGAAAAGCTTGATGAAATCGGACGGGATGGGGTTGAATTGCAGAGATACAAGGGCCTGGGAGAAATGAATCCGGAGCAGCTCTGGGATACCACCATGAATCCTGAGACCCGTACCATTTTGCGAGTGGAGCTGGAGGATGCCATATCCGCTGATGAAACATTCAATATCCTGATGGGTGACAGAGTGGAGCCCAGGCGGGAGTTCATCGAAGCCAACGCAAGAATGGTAAAAAACCTGGACATATAAATTAAGAAGGAGAAACGACTTAAATGGATTCATTGAATCAAAGAATAATAGATGTTGATCTGGAACAGGAGATGAAAAAATCGTACATCGACTACGCCATGAGCGTAATTGTAGGACGCGCACTTCCTGATGTACGGGACGGCTTAAAACCGGTTCATCGGCGGATTTTATATTCCATGCATGAGCTGGGGATGACATCGGATAAGCCCTATCGGAAATCAGCCAGAATTGTGGGCGATGTTTTGGGTAAATATCATCCCCACGGAGATACGGCTGTATATGACGCCATGGTCAGGCTGGCACAGGATTTTTCTACACGATATCCATTGGTGGACGGCCATGGAAACTTTGGTTCCATAGACGGCGATTCTCCTGCAGCCATGCGTTATACAGAAGCCCGCATGGCCAGAATTACAACGGAAATGCTGGCGGATATCGGAAAAGAAACGGTAGACTTCATGCCCAACTTTGATGAATCCCTGAAAGAGCCGGTAGTATTGCCGTCCAGGTTTCCCAACCTTTTGGTAAACGGTTCCTCAGGTATTGCAGTGGGTATGGCAACCAACATCCCTCCTCATAATATGGGAGAGGTAATTGACGGAACCATTGCTTTGATTGACAACCCCGATATCGGATTGGAAGATATCATTCAGATTATCAAAGGCCCGGATTTCCCCACCGGTGCATTGATTCTGGGTAAATCCGGCATTCGGGACGCTTACCGTACCGGAAGAGGCCGTGTAGTGATGAGGGCAAAAACTGAAATTCAGGAACTGCCCAATAACCGGTCCCGCATTGTGGTCAGTGAAATTCCCTATCAGGTAAACAAGGCAAGGCTGATTGAGAAAATTGCAGACCTGGTTAAGGATAAAAGGCTGGAAGGCATATCCGACATACGGGATGAATCCGACCGGAACGGGATGTCCATTGTGATTGACATCAAAAGGGACGTCAATCCCAATGTTGTGCTGAATTATCTGTTTAA
>DUOI01000053.1 GCA_012838915.1 Clostridiales bacterium | reverse complement strand
TGCTGCCTCTGTGCGCTGGAAAACAGTTCGGACCGATGCTTGGGGCAAAGCTGCTGGTTTTTGGAGCAGCGTTGATCACTATTCCAATCATTGCTCTTCTTGCTGATTATAGTTATTCTGGCATTCTTTTTGGCTTTGAGGTCGGTGTTATGCCAGTTTTATATGGAGGTCTGCTGCAGGGAATCTATATGTTGTTTTTGCTTGCATGCCTGATCATGTGGGGAGTTTTAATGAAAAAGCCGGTTCCTGCAGGATTCATGACATTAGCAACAGCCTTTGGGATACATTTTAGCTCATCGCTGTTAAAGATTTATGAATGGACTCCTTCCGGGCTGCTTGCACATGCCAATATGCTGACGCCCTCTCTTGATCTAACATTATTTGTTCCGCTGGGAATAACGATAGTGCTCATTGTTTTGATGATGCTTATCGCACTATTGCGGCTAAAACGCATGGAATGGAACACAAGAAATATATAGAAAACCATTTATCATATCAATTCAGTTGGTCTGTTATTATCGTAAATGTATGAAAGAGGTGTCGGAATTGTCTGTTCGTCGAGATGTGAAAATAAAGAATACCGGGCTGATCAGAAGCTGTTGGTTTTGGCTGTGTTATACCATTTTGTCCATACTGATTAGTTTACTTATCATGCTTTTTTCCGGTAGTCTGAAAATCAAAAGGAATATACAGACCGGCGCTGATCTTGAGGAATTCAAGGTTCATATTGATGAGCGCATTACCTTACTTATGAAGGTGTACAAGATCCCGGGCTGCAGCATAGCACTGGTTAAAGACGGCAGAATCGTATGGACTGAAGCATATGGTTATGCCGATGTAGCAAGTGGCAGATTATTGACGGTCGATACCCCCATGAGCGTTCAATCCATAACAAAATCGGTTACAGCCTGGGGAGTTATGAGACTTGTGGAAAAAGGCCTGATTGATTTGGAAGCACCGTTGTCTCAATATCTAAAAAATTGGGAATTTCCGCAGTCTGATTATCCTGCAGAAAATATAACTATAGGTCAGCTTTTAAGCCATACTGCAGGGATGCCGCTGGGTGATTTCACCAATGTCTTTGCTCCCGGTGAGGATATGCCATCAAATCGGGAGGTCATGACCAGCGAGGCGGTATTGATACGAGAACCGGGGACGGGCTTTTCATACTCCAACACAGGATATAACCTTTTAGAGCTTATGATCGAGGAGGTCACAGGACGAAGCTTTCCAGATTATATGCTCAATGAGATACTGCTCCCGCTGGGTCTGGAAACCGCAACCTTCAATATTGATACGACTATTGTACCTTACCCGCCTACGGGATATGATTTGAAAGAAAAAACGGTTCCGGTCTATCTCTATCCCTCTAAAGCTTCGGGTGGTCTGTTTGCAACTGCTCAGGATATTGCGCGCTTTGTGTTGGCGGGCTTGAAGGAAAATCCGGTGCTAAGTACCGGAAGCATCAAACGGATGTATCAGGCTGAGAGCAAAAAAATCGGTATTTATGGTCTTGTATTTGATGGATATGGATTCGGACATTATATAGAAACATTGCCAAACGGTTTACTAAGCATTTCACATGGCGGCCAGGGCAACGGCATAATGACACATTTTCAGGCTGTTCCCGAAACGGGGGATGCTATAGTGATTCTTACAAACAGCCAGAGAAGCTGGCCATTCATAGCCTGTATACTCAGAGATTGGGCGCAATGGAGAGCATTTCCTTCTGTTGGCATGGAGAAAATAATCTGGGGACATTATGTAATGAGCGGAATAATAGGTATGCTGATATCGTCCTGCTTGATGATGATCATCGGAACGGTCATGGCTTTCTGTCAGGGAAAACGTGTCAAAGCAAGGCTTTTGCGAGCCATAACATCGCTCATACTTCTCGGAATTCTGATCTGGTGTGCCTGCCAGAAATACCTGTTTATAACCTCAGTTTTTCCGGTTTTATCAATGTGGTTGGGATACTCAGTGCTGATACTTTCAGTCGCTTTGTTTTCGTCGGCATTGTTCCCATTGCGGCGGTTAAAGGTTTTTTAAC
>DUOI01000052.1 GCA_012838915.1 Clostridiales bacterium | reverse complement strand
GATTGTCTACTAATACATCAGGATCGATCGCCAAAGCACTTGAACGAGCTGCGATTTGTGTCGCCGGATCGGTGAAAGACGTTGCGGGGAAATAATCGTACTCAACCGCACCGCCCTGAGCAGCAACCCAATTCTCGGCTTCTGCACCGATACCGTCAAACCAGAAAGAACCCATGCCCTTGTTGATCAAGGCAGCAGAATAGTTGGTCAAATCAATCTTGCGTCCGCTGGCGGTGTGCGTAACGATGTCACCTTCCCTGGTATAACCCAGGTCTTCAAGTCTGATGACATCACCCGTGTCCTCAATCTCAGTAGGCACTGTTTCGACTTCCTTCGGTTCCTCAGGGGCAGGCTGATCTGCCGGCTTTGACGGTTCCTCAGCAGCAGGCTGTTCCGCAGCCGGCTGGCAGCCTGCTAAAATGCCGAACATCATCACCACAGCTACAGCTAAAGCAATTAGTTTTTTCAATATCGTTTCCTCCTATCTTTTGATTATGATTTAAACAGCACAGGAAAACCCATGCTGAAATATCATCTCATCTCTTCTTTACCGCTTGTTACTTTTCCAGCGGGATTAAATCTTGCTTTTTCGGCTGGAATATTTTAAGTCTTTTATAGGCTTTAGTCAGATATATCACAACAATCAACAATACGATGCCCTGCAGGAAATCACCCAGGAAGAGGTTTGACTTGCCCAACATAAGCCCCACATCAAACACTTGTAAAATCAGCGCAGAGATAAACACAGGCAGGATTTTTGCCTCGCCGCCCCCCAGTATAATACCGGAAAGCATTACAATCAGAATAATCGAAGTAGATATGGTAACACCATAGTCGGGCTGCGCAGCACCATTTCTCGCAAGGACCACAATTCCGCCCAGTGCAGACAAGAATCCGCTGAGGGTATAGGCAACCAGCAAGGTCTTCGTGTTGCTGATGCCGCTGTAACGATTGGCTGTTCTGTTCATGCCGTATAACCGGGCCTGAAAGCCCATACGGGTATACTTCAAATAAACGCTGGATACCAGGAAACAGAATACCGTGACAATAAACATGTAAGGTATGGTATTAAACATGTACATTCTGCTGAATTGTAACAGCTCTTTTGGTCCCATGGCGGGGGAGCCGCCGGTAATAAATGTGCCAATGCCTTCAAAAAGCCTTGCTGCACAAATCGTAACTATGAGCATCGACAATTTAAATTTGGAGATAAAAAACGACATAAAAGCGCCGCATGCCATGCCGGTCAGCAGTGCTGCCAGCACACTGACCGCCAGCAGCATGCCCGGAGACATCGCCGCAGCCAGGTTTGCATTATTGTATATCAGGGTTAATACAATTGTCGATATATTACCGATCATAATGCAGGCAAAATTGAAGCCGCCGCAAATGTGAACGATAAAATATGCCGTTGCAAAACATCCGTATTCCGCAAACTGAACAGCAATACTCTTGAGATTGTTGATTGTGGCAAACTTTTGCGGATTCAGGGAATACATTGCCAGGGTTACAATAATGAGCACCCCGGTCAGTAGAATCGTCCTCTTATCAAACTTCTTGAAAACTTCCAATATCTTTTTCATAGAGCCTCTCCCATATACAAATGTATTATTCTTTGTTAAAGTCTTTATAGGCTGCCAGCACAACGCTGCCCAGCAGCAACAGACCGATGACAAATGTCTGGGCATATGAAGGAACTCCCAGCATGATCAGGCTGGTCTTGATGAGCGTAATCGTCAGGATACCAATCAGAGTGCCCAATACGGAGCCGCCCTTGCCTGTTCCGAGCTGAGTGCCTCCGAATATAACGGCTGCTATGGCATCACCATGATTTCCCTGCACAACCAGCGGATTTACATTTCCGCCCCCTCTCATGTATTCCATCATTATGGCAAGGCCGGCTATAAAACCTGCAAATGCAAAGGTCATCAGGTATGTCTTACGGAAATCTATGCCCATGCGTACTGCCGCTTCTGTGTTGCCGCCTATTGCATAGATGCTTCGGCCCTCAACTGTCTTTTTTGTATAAAACCATACGGCAAAAATAACCGCAAACAGGATCAGCACTGAAAAGTGCAGCCTGACTGTCATAGTACCCAGAGAAGCCTGATACAGATTTATGTTGTTGTAACTCATCCAGTCCGGAGGCAGCACGGTAGCCGGTACATTACCGGACCCTGACCCTTCAAGAAACAGTGCCATGGTAAATATGTTTCCTGCTGCCACGGATACCAGTATGCCGGGGAGCTTGAACTTGTATATGACATAACCCGTACACATAGCACATAATGCGCCGATAACCGCTGACATAAGCATCATCAGCCATATATTGATCCCCATAAAAAATTTCATGCAAATGACAATAGTTGCATATGCACCAAAGATGCCATAGCCGGTAACCGCTAAATCGAGTATGCCCATAACAAACAGCATCATCAATGCCATTGCTAAGAGCCCGTTATACACCATGTTATTACAAAACGAAATAATATTTGCAAAACTCACCACATCAGGATTAATAATCACAAATACTGCAAGAATTACAATGAATACGATCAGCCTTATAGTATTATCGGTGAGCTTAAATCTTTTGGCTAGACTCATCAACTTTCGATCTCCTTTTCTTATGCTTTATCCATCTTCTATGCTTGTATCAACTGCTCGTACAATTTATTCACCGTGATTTCATTGGTATTATAGCAGCCCGTGATTTCCCCATGATTCATCACCAATACACGGTTGCATGCAGCCAATATCTCCGGGAGGTCATCCGATATCAACAAGACGCCGATTCCTTGCTCAGCAAATTCGCGAGCCATCTTGTGGATCTCCTGCTTTGAACCCACGTCCACACCCACGGTTGGACAGTTCAATATCAACAGCCTGGGTTTTGATGCCAGCCATTTTGCGATAACAACACGCTGCTGATTACCACCTGACAGGCTTGAAGCCGGTGCGTCCAGACCCGCAGATTTAATCCGCAGATTGTCAGATTCCGTCTGTGCTGCTTGCCTCAATGTCCGTCTCAACATAAAACCGGCTATTGAATTAGTGTGCAGTATAGGCGAAATGATGTTCCATAAAATCGGGGCTTTGCCATAAAGTCCTTTCAACGCGCGATCGTCAGGTATATATCCGATACCTTCTTTAACTGCCTGCTCAGGGCTTTTAATTTTCAGCTTCTTGCCGCAAAGTACCAATTCCTTTGCCCTGTATGGATAGCAGCCGAACAGCGCTTCCGCCAGCGATTCGCGGCCGGATCCCAAAAGCCCCGTTATCCCCAGCACTTCGCCTTTATAAAGATCAAAACTTATATTTCTGAATGCCCCGTCTTTTGCATTTGCTTCCTTACACGAGAATATTACATCATTTTTGTCGATCACATTTTGGAATGGATTTGCTTCAGGCTCTTTGCCGGTCATATGATATGTCAGGCTCTTGACATTGAAATCGCTTACAGGGCCTTCGATTACGTTCTCACCGTTCCTGATGACCATGATGTTTTCGGCAATTCTGAAAACCTCGTCAAGCTTGTGGCTTACAAATATCAAGCCGATGCCTCTGGCTTTAAGGCCGTTTATTACCTTATACAGGTTGTCCACTTCCTTGTAGGTCAGAGCAGTTGTGGGTTCGTCCATGATGATCAGTTTTGCTTCCTGCGCAAGCGCGCGGGCTATTGCAACGAGCTGCCGTTGTGCGATAGGCAGGTTGTCAACAATTTCACTGAGATCGATATCAACATTTATCTGATCCAATGCCTTTCTGGCAATTTCCACATTTTTTTTCTCGTTAAACAATCCCTTGTGATCTTTGCTCATGTTATATGTCATCGCAATATTTTCGGCAACCGTCAAATTAGGGAACAAGGACAAGTCCTGGTATATAACCTGTATTCCTGCTTGGCTGGATATCTGCGGTGTCATCTCCTTATAAGCTGTTCCCTCGATGATAATCTGTCCTTTGTCCGCCTTATAAGCACCGGAAATGATTTTAATCAAGGTAGATTTTCCGCAGCCGTTTTCTCCTACCAGGCACAGCGATTCGTTTTTCTTAATCCTCAAAGTGACATCTTTCAGTGCTTGTATGCCCCCAAAGGCTTTATATATTCCCTTTGCTTCTAAAAAAAACTCACTCATATAATATTACCTCAATTATTTTTTTGTCATTTTTATGCCAAACTGCTTTTATTGTCAGGTTTTTATCCGCTCTCAGTGATATCAATACCGTAAGCGGAAATCAAGTCCATGTGAAACATCAACTATGTGCTCCAAAACCGGATATTCTGAATTCGCATATACATCCTTTACAGATTTCTTCGCAGCATTACATTTCATAAAACAAGATAACAAAAATTTGACCAAGTGATCTAATAATTACACTATACCAATACATGGTGTTACTCATTAATTCCATTTGGCATTTAATACTATGGGGAACGTTACCGAGTGTATATTTTTATGATTCAACATAATTTTCAATATTCTTTTTTCAACTAATTCATTCATAAACTGCAAAATTCGGGAAGGTTTTATTTTTAGTGATTTAAATAAGCTTGGATATTAAATATTGCGCCGTAAGTGAAAATATACCGAAGAGACATATTCATTGTCTGACATATCGCAATTGCATATTATAAATCACTTGCTTCTTTCATTCCGCCGAAATTCGGCGGAATGAAAGAAGTCTTTGTTCCCCTTATTACATATAACCGCTTTCTATATTCTTTTTTATTTATCTCTCAATAACCAGTTCGCCGTCTCTGTAGACCATCTTGATCTTGTCTTCCTGCAGCAGAATGGAAACATTATCTAGAGGATTACCGTCTACAACCACCAGATCGGCACACTTCCCGGCTTCCACCGTGCCAACAGTATCGCTTATTCCCAGGGCTTCAGCCGAATACTTCGTCGCGCCGAGCAATGCTTCCTTCGTGCTGAGTCCGGCTTCCACACATGCCTCGATCTCCACTGCATTCAGACCATGATCCAACCAGGAGCATCCTGCATCCGAACCCATTATTACTTTGACACCTGTTTCGGATACCATCTTGCTGAAATTCTTAAGCCTGTATTCCCAGTTTTCTTTACCGATTTGTAACGGCTCTTTTTCAAGCTTGTTCTCGTGTCTGTCTGTATATTCCTTAGGGAATGTATCAGTGGCAGCCCAGAACATAGTTCTTGCCGCAGCATTTGTGGGCTCCCAGTAGATACCCTTTTCTGCCATTTGCTCTAATAGCTTCATATCTGTAAGGAAAAAACCGTGGGTTATGACATCAGCACCCGCTTCGATTGAGTTTTTAACAGCTTCGTTGCCGTTCGCATGCGACAATACCCTCTTTTCAACCGCATGAGCTTCTCTGATGGCGGCACTCAGCTCTTCAACTGTAGCCTGTGCATATCTTGCATGCATATTCTTTATGCCGTCCATGAATCCCCAGCTGGCAACCACCTTTAAATTATCTACCCTGTTCCAGATATTCAGCCGGGCCAGTTTCCTCCATTCGTCCGCACCGTCTGCATACATTCCGGCCATTTCTTCCAAACGATGTCTTCCGACATGGTAAGGGAGAAAAGTGCCATGACCGCCCGAAACCGTAATATGGTATCCGGT
>DUOI01000051.1 GCA_012838915.1 Clostridiales bacterium | reverse complement strand
TTCTGGTATAGGTGGTTTTCGTTTAGGTATGGAAATGGCGGGGCATGAGTGTGTTGGATATATAGAGATTGATAAATATGCCCGTCAATCATACAAAGCTATTCATAACACAAAGGGGGAATGGACATCAAATGACATCAGGGCAGTTGACCCTTGGGAGCTTCCCGAATCAGACTGTTACACGGCAGGATTTCCCGATTGGGCTTTCCGAAAAGCAAAAGACGCAGGAATTTCAGATACACAGCTTTATAAGCAGGCGGGAAATGCGATAAGTGTGCCAGTTGTTTATGAAATTGCGAAAAGGTTTAAGGAGGCGAACTAACATCAATCCCATTTATAAAAAAGCCATAGCTTTATGGGGTATAGATTCTCAAATGAGCATGGCAATAGAAGAAGCAAGCGAACTAATAAAAGCAATCTGCAAACTCAGAAGAAATGGTGTTACCGAAGAAACAGTCAATGACCTTGCAGAAGAAATCGCAGACATGGAAATCATGCTTGAGCAACTAAAGATTATGTTTTACCTTTCCGAAGGTGTCGGAAAATGGAAAAAGCACAAAATCGAAAGGTTATCAAAATTAATTAAGGAGGTAGAAAAAAATAATGCAAGTTGTCATTAATCGTAAGGGATTGATAGACAGGCTGCCTGTGTTAGAAATGGCTCTTCCTGGAAAAGTTTCCTTTGCTATCATAGAAGGTATTTACATGAGTAGGGAAGGGGATAACCTTACCCTTTGTGCCAATGACCTTGAAATGGCAATTAGGCTGTCCATAAGGGATGTAAAAGGTGGGGGGGACGGCGCAACTGTCCTGCCTAAGAAGTTTGTGCAAATAGCCAAGCAGCTGCCGGGCGATGAAATAAGTATAACTGTCGAAAATGACAGGGCAGAAATCGTGAGTGGTAATTCGAGGTTCAACCTAAACTGTATAAATGCTGAAGAATTTCCAACATTTGATGATAGCTATACTGAAAAACCATTTTTTGAAGTTGAGGGAAAAGTATTGAAGGAAATGATTCGCAAGGTAGCCTTTTGCGTATCAAATGATAGCAGTAGGCCCACGTTTGAATGTGTCTATATCAGCAATGATAACGGCGTGTTGAATTGCATAGCAAGCGATACCTACCGTTTGTCGTGGTATAAAAACCTGAAGATAGATTATGCTGAACCTTTTGAGATACTTGTTCCCGGTGCATTGCTTACCAAAGTCGGAAAGATTGTAAACGATGACGATAACGTAAGAGTGCATATTGATAGCAGTGAATTGGTTTTTGTTACCGATGATTATGTGGTTTCCGCCAGGCTGATTGATGGCAAATATCCTGATCTGAAAAAGGCTCTTCCTAAAAACCCTGAAACACAGATAGTAATAAATAAACAAGCGTTGAGCGATGCAATCAACAGGGCCAGACTGGTAATTGGTAAACAACACGATGCGGTAACTCTCTCTATTGCTGATGATTTTACAATTAAGGCACAAAGCGAAATTGGCAAAATGAGCGAAGAATTGCCGATGCAAGCAAAAGGGAAACCATTGGAGCGGCTCTTTATTAACGCAAAATATTTGCTTGAGGGCGTAAAAGCGGTGGATGGTGATGATCTGTATGTTGATTTTCATGGTGAAGACGGGGCGGTTATTGTCAAAGATGCGGGTTTTAGGTATCTTGCCCTGCCGATTAAAGCTAATTAATGATAAGAAGGAGTGATGTTTGACTTGCAATTAACAGTAAACGCTAAAAAGGTATTGGAAAGCAGGATATTGAGGAAAGATGAAAACGGGGATATAACCGAATCACCCAAAAACATGCTATTCAGGGTAGCAACGGCACTAACACAATATAAAGATGAACAAAAAGATTTCTACAATGTGATGAAAAATCTTTATTTCCTGCCGAACAGTCCATGTTTGATGAACGCAGGAATACCTGGCGGGCAACTATTGGCCTGTTTTGTATTGCCGATTGAGGACAATATGGAAAGTATAATGGGAACACTGAAGGACGCCGCACTGATCCATAAATCAGGAGGCGGCACGGGATTCTCTTTTTCCAATCTAAGACCAGAAAATGATACCGTAAAAACAACCGGCGGGGTAGCAAGCGGCCCTGTTAGCTT
>DUOI01000148.1 GCA_012838915.1 Clostridiales bacterium | reverse complement strand
ATGATCCAGCGTATAAACGATATTGCACGGCCTAACGCATCCATGGATTTGTGTAAGTTTATAATGGAACTGTAACTTTGATTGTTTGATTTCTGTTGGCTGAATATCGGTAGGCTGAATCCCGGAATCCCGGTTAGATGACTGCGGTTGCCATATACGCCCAAACAGCTGAGTAACGAATTTATTAAGCGATTCATAAAATATAGCAGAGGATATATTCTGCTATATTTTTTTGTCTATACTAAAAATAGAAAATGTGACTTATTCATTCACATGTTGAATATCGTTAACGCCGCAAAAGCGTATTGTCTTATTCCGGATAAAACCGAAAAGAGGGAATAATTTTCTTAGCAGGAGGAACATGATTATGTATATCGGACAGGACGGAAGGAGGGTGCTCCGGCTTTGGGCTGTAGGACCGGACGTGGTGTTTGTTCAAAGGGTACTAACCGGTGCCGGCTACAATGTGGGACCCATTGATGGAATTTATGGTCCAAGAACCATGCAGGCAGTAATAGAGTTTCAGACTGATAACGGGCTTGTCCCCGACGGTATAGTCGGCCCCAAAACCTGGGCTGCTATAGATGAAATCTATCCGTAACAGCGTAATAGCATAGAACGAAAAATTGCACAAGCCACCCTGTTTGCAGGATGGCTTTTTGTGAGTGAGGCTGATACTCTATACAAACGCTGTTAAGTACAGCTCAAGGTAAAGATCACATTATTCGTATAGATGTATTTAGAACTTCCCTAACAAAAGGATTGGATAAATCAAACTCGCTGCTCCTCAAGGGATGGGGTTCTATCCTATAATCAACTTTACGTCTTATTTTCATTAGTTTGACCCTGTCCTCAATAACATCATCACCGAAGCTGTCGCTGACAACTAAAATGTCAATATCGCTGTCTTTTGTATTAGTTCCTTTTACATATGAACCAAACAAGTAAACACTCTGTACATCAATTTCTTCTTTTAGCAATTCCGCGTATCTTTCAGCAATTTTCTTTACCGTTGATTTATCATTGAAAGAAGCCATTCTCTTAACTCCTTTATTTTCTTAATGTTTTTCTCTGCATACTCTCGTGTGCATATCTTATAAAATGACTGTTTGTAATCTGGATATCTTGCGCTTATATTAAAGGTTGTAATCAGATCTAAAGTGTCTCTTTGTTCTTCAGTGGTTTCAAGATTCAACATATTTGCTATTCTCAGAAGATCATGGATTCTTGGTGGATTTTCATGCATATCTATAATGTAGAGTGCTTTAAGCAATTTTTCAATAACCAGATGTCCTATGAATAAACTCCAATGATAATCTTTGCTTTCATACAGGTTTAACATAGTGTTGTAGTCTCGTTCAGAAGTTCTTATCCAATATTTTATTAGCTCATTTTTATCCATATGCATCATCAACCACCTTGCTTAAATTATACCATAAATGGCAATTTATAAACATTATTGAGTACTTCCAATATTGAAAATTATATATTTTTTACTGTTTGTAAATAAATTATTTATTTAGCCCTGATTGTTGTACCACATATCACGGAAGGCTTGAGGCGTCAGGCCTTCCTGTCTTTTAAACAGATTTATAAAGTGATTGACACTGGGAATTCCAACCTCATAGGATATTTCGTTTATCGTGAGGGAGGTGGTACGCAGCAGTTCCTTGGCTGCACTTAAACGGTTCGTAATCAGATATTGATTTGGGGTGGTATTCGTATAACGTTTGAACAGCTTCTGAAAATAAAACTTGTTGATGTTGTAGCGGCCGGCCAAATGGTCCAAAGTAATTTCCCTGGTGTAATTATCAGCAATATAGTGCAGAGCATCTTTTATGCATTCAGGCATTGGCTCTGTCAGATTTTCATTATTCAGAGCCTGAATACATTCAGCCATAGTCATGGTTATGATTCCGGAGGCATATATTCTGTCTGAAGCATTAATTTCCTGTTTTGTATAGATTCGGATCAACTCTCGTATAAGGGAACTGATTTGAATATTGTTATCCTGTTCATAAATATGCTTTCCGTTATTCAGTGAAACAAAGTGATTATAGTATTGTTCGCTGTTTCCGCCGTAGAAGTGAACCCAAAGAGTGTGCCAGCAGCCTGCATCGGGATTTGTATAATAACAATGGGGTTCATAGCAGTCAATCCAGAAGAAATTGCCGGGCCTTAATGTATAGATTTCTCCTTCATATTCCAAAGTGCCTTCCCCTGACAGGGTGTATTCAATCAGATAAGACTGCAAACCTCTTTTTCTTCTTGTGTAATGCCTTGAGTTGGACAGAAAATCCCCGCACTCCTGCAGATAAACAAAAGAGGATTTAGCCCGGAGCGTAGGAGCATCAATTATCCAAATGGATTCGGGAGACAGATCCAATTCATTATTTATAATAAAATTATCACTCATTGCCGTACATCCCTCATAGATGATATTCGTTTAACAGTGATTGCAGAATGTTTTAAAGCAGAACCTTTGTCTTAATTTTAGTTTATAAATCTCCATTTTGTCAACTTTCTTTTAT
>DUOI01000050.1 GCA_012838915.1 Clostridiales bacterium | reverse complement strand
CGGAGGCGGACATCATGCAGCTGCGGGTGCCAGCATGTCGGTGGATATCTATCAAGCAAGGAAGCAAATACTGAAAGCTGCTCATGAAATTCTTGGAGCAATGAAACAATGAACGGTGTTCTCAATGTTCTGAAACCTCCGGCCATGTCTTCCAGTGATGTTGTTGTTTTTCTTCGTAAAAATTTGAATATCAAAAAAGCAGGTCATACTGGCACTCTGGATCCGGAAGCGGCTGGAGTATTGCCGGTATGTCTGGGGAAGGCAACACGAATTGCTGATTATATTATGCACGGGGACAAGGTATACCGATGCTGGATGAAGCTGGGCATTACCACCGATACTGATGATATAACCGGTAAGGTTTGTTCCAGAACAGGTAACATACCTGATACAGAAAGGATAGTTCATGCATTGTCAGTCTTCCAGGGCGAGATGGAACAAATTCCTCCCATGTACTCTGCCATTAAAGTGAATGGCAAAAAACTGTATGAGTTGGCCAGGCAGGGAGTAGTGGTAGAACGGAAATCGAGAAAGATTTGGATTTATAAAAACAAGTTTCTTGCCTTTTATCCGCCGGATATGGTACTGTTTGAAACCGTATGCAGCAAGGGTACCTATATTCGATCATTATGCAGGGATATAGGGAATTTTCTTGACTGTGGTGCAGTAATGTCCTATTTAATACGAACAGTCAGCGGAAATTTCTCACTGCCTCAATCTTATACACTGGATGAAATAGTGAATGCTCACAGACAGGGGGAATGTAATACCTTGATCATCCCTATGGAAAAAGCATTAGAATCGATACTGCCTTCTATAATTCTGAATGGGTCATGTAAAGAGAAAATCAGCAATGGGAATAAAATTGGGACAGAATATATTGATAATTCAATTGGCACCATTGTTCCAGGAAAGCATTGCAGCATTTTCTGCGGCAATACTTTTATGGGCATTGGCTATTTGTCCGACGATGGAAAACGTCGGGTAGTAAAAATGAAATCGGTACTAATATGAGGAATTTATGCAGGTAATATTTAATTATGATAGGGATTACAGTACAAACCTCCCTTCTGCAATTGCACTTGGCACATTTGATGGGATTCATATGGGGCACAGAAAGTTAATAAATGAGCTATTGCTGCAAAAGAGGAAATATAAATACCAAACAATAGTATACACTTTCATAGAGCATCCTCTTCATGTACTGGCTCATGATAAGGAACCGCCCCGTATTATGCTACTGCGGGAAAAGATTAAGGAATTTTCAAGACTGGGTGTCGATATTCTGCTATTGAACTCCTTTGATAACTTTTTACTGCATCAAGCACCCCATGAGTTTTTAGAACAATTGTACAAGAAAATTCCGATTAAAAGCTTTGTAGTAGGCTTTAATTTTCGATTTGGGCATAAGGGAGCAGGTAATATAATCTACCTGCAAAAAGAAGCGGAACAAAAAGAACTGGATCTTATTACAGTTCCTCCCGTTAAATCAGAAGGTGAAGTAGTAAGCAGTACCTTGATACGAAAAAAAATACAAGAGGGGAAAATGAGAGATGCTGCCAAACTGTTGACACAGCCTTATAGTATCAGTGGTAAGGTTATACAAGGTTTTGGCCGAGGTAAAGATTTGGGTTTTCCCACAGCCAATCTTGGTTTCTCATCCCATAAAATAATGCCGGCATATGGTGTATATCTTACAAAATGCACCATAAACAGAAATATATATTGGGGTGTAACCAACATAGGAATAAATCCTACTTTTTCAAACAACAACGTACATGTTGAAACCCATATACTGGATTACAATAAAAATCTTTACGGCCAATACATGAAAATCAGCTTTATTGACCGGCTTAGGCAGGAAATAAAGTTTGACAGTGCGGAAGAATTATCCAGGCAAATGGAAAGGGACGTAATCAAAGCGAAAAAGCTGATTTACAAAAAACGTTAACTATGATAGAATACTTTTCATAGCTGAAAGAATTCAGCAAACCATTTTCCCGGTTTTGCGAACTCTCCGACGCTCTACTGGGATTTTGGCGATTTATAAGAGGAGGTGAATTTTCATGGATCAAAAGAAAAAGAATGAAATCATTGAAACCTATAAGCTTCATGACACTGATACAGGTTCTGCCGAGGTTCAAATTGCTATCCTGACCGAAAGAATCAATCATCTTAACGAGCATTTGAAGGTTCATAAAAAGGATCATCATTCCAGAAGAGGTCTCTTAATGATGGTTGGACGTAGGAGAGGCCTGCTTAATTATCGGGCTAAGAAAGACATCAACCGTTACAGGGATATTATCGAGAAACTGAATTTAAGAAAATAATAACGGAGCGGAATTCCCGCTCCCTTATTTTGCTTGTTGCATATGGAAGATACTGGGATAATTTTTTCCAATAGATTTTATACAAGCATTATGGAAATAATACATTTTGTATCTGCAAAGTTTTGATATCGCATAGAAGGATGCGAAAGGAGGTCAATGTTTGGAACATAAAATTTATACCACAGAACTGGCCGGACAAACCCTGTACATAGAGGTAGGCAAGCTGGCAGAACAGGCCAATGGCGCCTGCACGGTGCGATATGGCGATACAATGGTTTTTGTAGCTGTGACCGCATCGGATACTCCACGGGAAGGGATCGATTTCTTTCCCCTCAGCGTAGATTTTGAAGAAAAACTTTATGCAGTGGGACGGATTCCAGGAGGATTTATTAAAAGAGAAGGCCGCCCTACAGAAAAGGCTATACTGACCTCAAGGCTGATAGACAGGCCCATACGGCCCCTTTTTCCCAAAGGTTTTCGAAATGATGTCGTTGTGGTCGCTACAGCCCTATCCATAGATCCGGAGTATCCTCCGGAGGTCTTTGCTATGATTGGATCATCCGTCGCCCTCAGTATATCCGACATTCCATTTTCAGGACCTACAGGCTCAGTGGCAGTTGGTATGGTAGACGGAGAGTATATTATTAATCCCGATAGTGAGCAAAGGGAGAAAAGCAAACTGCACCTGATAGTCTCCGGCACAGAGGATGCCATAATGATGGTAGAAGCAGGAGCAAATGAAGTAACTGAAGAGGAAATGCTGGAAGCAATTATGTTTGCTCATGAGCATATCAAGGAATTGGTTGTCTTTCAGGAGGAAATTATCGGGGAAGTCGGAAAGCCCAAGATGGAATATATCACTTTTATCCCTGAGGCTGATTTAGAGCAGCAGATAAGAGAATACGCCACCGAAAAGATCTCCGCATCAATTCAGGCTGTTGACAAGCAGGTACGGGAAGAAAGAATGAAGGAAACCAAGGAAGATATCATGGCTCACTTCGCTGAGATTTTTCCCGAAAGAGAAAAAGAAATAGATGAGGTAATATATAATATTACCAAAGAAGTTGTTCGAAGTAGGATTCTAAATGAAAAAATTCGCCCGGACGGTCGCTCTATGACAGAAATCAGGCCTCTATCCTCTGAAGTAGGATTGTTGCCTAGAACCCATGGTTCCGGCTTATTCAAACGAGGTCAGACACAGGTGCTTACCGTATGCACCTTAGGCGCTATGGGTGATGTGCAAATTCTTGACGGCTTATGGGAAGACGAGTATAAACGCTACATTCATCATTATAACTTTCCTCCTTACAGCGTAGGAGAAGCCAGATCTTCCAGGGGACCCGGCCGAAGAGAAATCGGCCATGGTTTTTTAGCAGAAAGGGCTTTGGAACCAATGATTCCATCTATTGATGAATTTCCATACACAATCCGCCTGGTTTCCGAGGTTATGAGCTCCAACGGTTCCACTTCACAGGCCAGCGTATGCGGAAGCACTTTAGCATTGATGGACGCGGGCGTACCCATTAAAGCGCCGGTAGCCGGGATAGCCATGGGTCTGATCAAAGATGAAGAAACCAATCGGATAGCTATCTTATCCGACATTCAGGGGCTGGAAGACTTTCTTGGAGATATGGACTTCAAGGTAGCCGGTACGAAAAACGGCATTACCGCCATTCAGATGGATATTAAAATCAAGGGCATAGACCGGGATATTTTAAAGCAGGCTCTGGAGCAAGCAAGAGTAGGCAGGCTGTATATTCTCGATTCAATGCTGCAGGTAATCGACAAGCCCAGAGAAGAATTGTCACCATACGCCCCCAAAATTATCCAGACCACCATTCATCCGGATAAAATTCGCGATGTTATTGGCCCCGGTGGTAAAGTTATTAACAAGATCATTGCAGAAACCGGCGTAAAAATAGATATTGAAGACGATGGTCATGTTTATATTGCCTCGCCTAATCAGGAAGCAGCTCAAAAAGCTCTTAAAATAATAGAAGGGCTCACCAAAGATGTGGAAGCAGGAGATATTTATACCGGCAAAGTTGTTCGAATAATGAATTTTGGTGCTTTTGTTGAAGTACTGCCGGGCAAGGAAGGGCTGGTTCATATATCCAAACTTGCACATGACAGGGTGAACAGGGTAGAAGATGTAGTTAATGTGGGAGACGAGATTACCGTTAAGGTAACAGAAATTGACAGCCAGGGGAGAATCAATCTTTCCCACAAGGATACGCTTCCCCCGCCGGAAAAGACTAACAGAGAAAATTCAAAAAGACATGGCAGAAATCGACGCTCCAACTAAGAACGGAACATAAACTTTTTAAGTTTATGTTTCCTTTTGCTCATATCTTTACATTGGATGAATAACATTATATGTAAAGATATGGAGGTGATTTGGTGAAGGTAGTCTTTATTCCCTTGAGAAAGAATACCGTCATTCAATTGCTGGTCATTTCGTTTTTGATTATACTGCTGTTATTGTTTAATTCATCGGAAGCCACCACTGTTCTTAATCCTACAGTGGAACCGCCGATTTACAAGGGAAACGAAAACAATCCGATTATCGCATTCGAATGCAATGTAGTATGGGGTACGGAATATATCGTCCCTATGTTGGAAGCCTTCAAAGAACACGATATTCGGATTACTTTTTTCATCGGGGGAGAATGGGCAAGAGACAATCCGGAACTTCTGAAGCGAATTGCGGCGGAAGGGCATGAACTGGGCAACCACGGCTATGGTCACAAGCACCACAGTAAACTGAATTTGGAACAGAACAGACAGGAAATCCTGGATGCGGAAAAAGAAATCCAGTCCATTACTGCAATAAAAACCAGATTGTTTGCACCGCCCTATGGAGAGTTCAATGATACCACTTTAATGGCAGCTGATTCTCTGGGGTATCGAACTATTATGTGGAGCATTGATACCATTGACTGGAGAAGGGATGGAACCGACAAAATCATAAATCGTGTATTGAAGAATCCTCACAACGGTGCATTGGTCCTGATGCATCCCACAGCCGATACAGTTACTGCTCTGCCTGTAGTCATAGAAGGACTAAAAAGCCAGGGCTACAAGATTGGTACGGTATCAGAGGCGCTGCAGGAATAAATCTTCAATGAGCACAAGATAAGAATAGGTGACTCAATGTACAAGCATTACCAATTGGATAACGGGATTCGGATTATAACAGATAGAATTCCGTATTTCAGATCTGTTTCCATCGGGCTATGGTTTCGAGCCGGCTCTGCCTTTGAGCATTCGGAGGAAAACGGCCTTTCCCATTTTATAGAACATGTTTTATTTAAAGGCACGGAATCAAGAACTGCAAGACAGATTGCAGAGGCGATGGATTCCGTCGGAGGACAAATGAATGCGTTTACTGCTAAGGAATACTCATGCTTTTACTGTAAAGTAATGGATGAACATATTGAATTAGCTTTGAGCCTATTGACCGACATGCTCCTAAATTCTAAGTTTGATCCATTGGAAATTGAAAAGGAGAAAAATGTAATATTAGAAGAGATCGGCATGTATGAAGATTCTCCGGAGGACTTGGTACACGAGTTGATGTGCGAGGCTTATTTTGGAGAACATCCCCTTGCTATGCCTATTCTTGGGAAATCTGAGCAATTATATCGATACAACAATACGGATTTATTGAATTTCAGGAATAAATATTATACCACCGACAACCTGGTAGTTGCTGTGGCAGGTAATTTTCAGGAAGAGAGGTTTTTTTCGCTTATTGATACCTATCTGGGAAACTGGCAGAGAAGAGGAAGTATTCCGGAGGAAAAGGAATTTACTTCATGCGAACCTGAAATTCTTTTTGCCAAAAAAGAAATCGAACAATACCATATGTCAATTTCATTCCCTGGAATAGCGGTGGATAGTGAAGACATTTATCCCGTGCTGGTAATGAATAATCTTATCGGGGGCGGCATGAGCTCAAGGCTGTTCCAGAGAATAAGGGAGGATAAAGGGCTTGCTTACTCTGTATTTTCTTACCCCTCCAATTATCTGGCAGGCGGGATGTTTAGTATCTATGCAGGTATGAAGCCTGAACAATGTGAAGAAGTGCTGAAAGTTATCCTGGAGGAGATTCACCTGCTTAAAGAAAAAGGTTTCACAACGCAAGAATTTAATAAAGCTAAGGAACAATTAAAAGGGAATTATATACTGAGCAATGAGACCGTCAGCAGCAGGATGAATGCAATTGGAAAAGCAAAATCAATTCTGGATGAAGTACTAACACCTGCTGAGATTATTGAAAAGATAAATTGCATACAGCAGGGAGAGGTAAGCGCTGTAATCAAAAGGACATTTCTACCTGAGAGTATATGTGCCGCATTGGTGGGCAGTGAGGACAAAAGGGATAGAATATGGGAATTAATCAGAGGAGGTATATAGCTCCTCGTTTTTTATGTAATTTTTGCATTTTTATCATCAATTCTTTTTTTTCCAATCATATGCAATATTCATCAAAAAGAACAAGCCCGGGACAGTGCACCATAACAATTTAAAATACATATGATGCTATTAATACAACTGATGCAGGGTGATTTGAAAATGGAACAACTTTCTATTATAGGCGGTGACAACCGGCAGAAGCATGCTGCGTTAATTAAAGCGAAATCCGGTACTCATGTACAAACATATGGCTTGAAGATATCAACACATCATGAAAATATTACCACTTGTTTAACTTTATCACCGGAACTGTTTAATTCAAAAGTAATTATGCTCCCTGTCCCCTACAAAAATCACGAGGGTGGAATAAACATTATTGATCAGCGTGAACATCTTGAAACTGAAACTCTGTTCCGACTTATGAAGCCCAATACTATTGTAATATACGGAAAGCAAGATGAGGAAATTCTTGAATTATCAAAAAAATATTCCATTCATAGTTATGATATTGTTCAAGAGGAAACCTTCTCCATTTTGAATGCCATTCCCACTGCGGAAGGTGCCATTCAAAGGGCTATGGAAAGAACAGACTTTACTCTCCATGGATCAAAAGCACTCATTCTGGGATATGGGAGAATTGGCAAGGTTTTGGCAAGGATGCTGTATGGAATCGGTGCCAAAGTAGCAGTTGAAGCCAGAAAAACAGAAGATCTGGTCTGGATAGAGCAGAGCGGTTATACAGCAGTTCCATTGGATAAACTGGACTCAATAATAGTCGAACAGGATATTATTTTCAATACTGTGCCTGCTCTGATATTGAACCGTAACAGATTAAAAAAAGTCAGACAGGACTGCATTATCATTGATCTGGCCTCCAGTCCGGGCGGAGTGGATTTTCAAGCAGCAACGGAATTTGGATTATCTGCCTCACTCGATTTGGGTCTGCCAGGATTTGTGGCTCCCAGAACCGCCGCTGAGATAATTTGCCGGGTTACCGACGAAATATTGGAAAGGCATATTTGATGATTGAAATGGGGGATGAATGACTTGCTCTTAAAAGAAACCAAGATAGGAATATGTTTTACCGGATCCTTTTGTTCGCTGGATTCGGTATTGCCGCAAATGAGAAAGTTGAAGGAACATGGCGCAGAACTTTACCCTGTTCTTTCAAATGCAATAGCTTCCACTGATACCAGGTTTATGACAGCAAAAGCGTTTCGGGAACAAGTTGAGGAAATCAGCAAAAGAAAGGCAATAGACAGCATAGTGGATGCTGAGCATTTCGGCCCTATAAATAAAATGGATCTGATGATTATTGCGCCTTGTACAGGCAATACACTGGCTAAGCTTGTGAATGGTATAACAGATACACCGGTGTTGATGGCTGCAAAAGCACATCTTCGAAATCAAAGACCATTATTGTTAGCAATAGCCACCAATGACGGGATGGGCAACAATGCCAAAAACATCGGAATGGCTTTAAATATTAAAAATGTTTATTTTGTTCCGTTCAGGCAGGACGATCCGGTAAAAAAACCAAACTCTTTGGTTGCCGATATGGATAAAATTTTAGATGCTGCTTTGTTGGCATTGAAAAAAACGCAGATTCAGCCTATAATTATCGGGGAAAAAAGTCTATAATACTAATGAAAATTTTGCTGGCATATACGGGAGGTTGCCTATGAGAATCATTATACAGAAGTTTGGCGGTACTTCGGTCGCTAAACCGGATAATAGGAAAATGGCAGTACAAAAAATAATCAATTCACAAAAGAGCGGTTTCAAGCCGGTTGTGGTAGTTTCCGCTATGGGAAGGCGGGGCGAGCCTTACGCAACAGATACCCTGATAGAGTTGATGCAGAATGTCTATAGGGAAGCCCATCCAAGGGAAATGGATATAATAATGTCCATTGGCGAGGTGATATCTGCTGCACTTATAGCAAATACATTGAGGAGCAAGGGATATGATGCGATAGCAGTAACCGGCTGGCAGGCCGGCATTATAACGGATCAAAATCACGGAAATGCCAATATTCTGGAAGTAAAGCCTGCTTTTCTCCTGCGCGCTTTAGAACAGGGTAAAATTCCCGTAGTAGCAGGCTTTCAGGGAGCCACAGAGTCCGGAGAAATAACCACTTTAGGAAGGGGAGGAAGTGATACTACTGCCGCAGTGCTTGGTGAAGCGCTTAAGGCTGAGTCAATTGAGATTTTTACCGATGTGGACGGTATCATGACAGCCGACCCACGTATTGTATCCAATGCTTCCATGATTCGGTATATCAGTTATTCGGAACTGTTTCAAATAGCGGATCAAGGCGCAAGGGTAATCCATCCCCGAGCTGTAGAAATAGCCATGAATGCAGGTATACCGATTCTGATTAAGAATACCTTGAGTGATTCTCCAGGTACCATGATTTCCTCCCGCATAGAGCGTAAACAGCAGGCGAAAAGCCGGAGAGCTGAACAGTTAATTACCAGTATTGCTCATATTACCGGTAGAACCCAGATATCCATCGATACAGAACAGGGACTGGAAGAACAGGATGACATCCTGCAAAGGCTGGCTGATAATCATATCAGCATTGATATAATCAACATATTTCCAAAAAAGATGGTGTTCACCATAGAAGGAAACTTAACGGAAAAGGCAATGAAGATATTGGGAGACTATTCCAATACCTGCTCTGTGATTGAAAACTGTAGTAAAATTTCTGCAGTGGGAGAACGAATGAGAGGAGTACCAGGCGTTATGTCCCGGATTATTCGTGCTCTGACTGCCAGGCGGATTGATGTGCTGCAAACATCCGATTCACACACCACTATCTCCTGTCTGGTAAGAGGAGAGGATACAATACCTGCCGTTTTAGCACTACACGAAGAGTTTAAATTATATATGCAGTAAAATCATCTGGAGCCAAAGGGCTCATTTTTTTCTTCTGTACGGAAACACTAACCTGGAACATTATTCTGGAATAAGTATAATGAATCAGATATATCGTACGGAGGATTAATAGCAATATGAAAAATGAACGCCACCCTCAACAACCCTGCCATTCGGCACAGACGGAGCAACCCACCCAACCCAATCAGCCAAACAAGGTGCAGCCCACAGGAGGGACAGGAACCAATATCAAGGATTTTGGCAGCACCAGCCTGCCGAATCTTCCAAATGAGTCAAACATCCATTGTATGACAATTATCGGCCAGATAGAAGGGCATATGGTACTGCCTCCTCAGAATAAAACCACCAAATACGAACATGTACTGCCACAACTGGCTGCTATTGAACAAAGCAAGGAAATTGAAGGTCTTTTGTTGATTTTGAACACAGTCGGGGGAGATGTAGAAGCCGGGCTGGCTATTGCTGAGATGATCAGTACAATGTCAAAGCCATCGGTTTCACTGATTCTTGGAGGCGGACACAGCATTGGTGTCCCATTGTCGGTTAGTACCGACTATTCCTTTATTGCATCTACCGCGACCATGACCATACACCCAATACGAATGACCGGTTTGGTAGTGGGCGGCCCTCAAACTTATGAGTACTTCAATAAAATGCAACAGAGGATCTCCAACTTTATTATAGAACATGCATCCATTACCAGGAAAAGATTGAACGAACTGCTTTATAATACAGGTGAATTAGCCAATGATGTGGGAACAGTCCTGATCGGACAAGATGCAGTAGAAAACGGACTGATAAGAGAAGTCGGAGGGTTGCAACAGGCATTGTCCAGACTGAAGAAGCTGATTAATGAGAGAAAGAGGGGAGACTGATGATACTGCATACCATAGTAGATCATGAATTAATTTGGAAGGAGGAAGCGGATACTATTGAGTTAATGGAAGTTACTTACAAGGGTATACAACTGGAAGTTAAAAGAATAGAAGAAAGGAAGGTAGTTGTCAACAGGATTATAAGTACTGATCCAAATCATTACCTGGATCCGGAGCTGCAACCAGGTTCAACAATTATATATACATTACAGCCCCAAAGCCCGTGACATCCTGGTACATTTTTACTCAGTATTTATGGAAACGTATTGCAAGAAGTGATATAATGATATGCACTGAATGGGTATCCAGTACTTCCATATCGTGTCAACTATAGGCGGGATATATTCATCTGCTGGTGATTATGGATAACAGAGGGGTGGTACTATGAGAAAAAAAAGAGGTAAAACCGCAGCCTCAAAAAGGAGTGTAATGTATGAAATAACCGGCCTGTTAACAGCTTCCCTGGGCCTTTTTTTTGGATTGACGATTTACAGTAAAGGTCATTCTGCAGGGGTGATAGGGAAGCTTTTCTATCCTGTGTTAAAAGGTCTTTTCGGCATATTATCCTATGCTTTACCAATAATAATCCTTATAACCGGAATTTTGATCATAGTAGCACGTCACAGGCAATTCAACCGTTCAAAAATGGTTTTATCTATAGTTACGATATATTTTTTTCTCTGCTTTATCCACCTGCTTTATTTTGATCAAATGAATTTCAGCGGTTTCAGCGATTTTATCATAGATTCATACATAATGGGCAAGGAGGAAGTATCCTTAGGAACGGGTGCAATCTGTGCGCCCATTGTATACCTGATATACTCACTTTTTGGTTTTCCCGGTGCCTTTATCTTTTTTATTACCGCTGCATTGATTGGTCTGTTACTGTTAACCAACTTTTCCATTAAGAATATTATCACCCGTATTTTAAATATTTTGCAATTGGATCAGTTAATGAGTGCTTTTTCCAGATTCCGTGCTCAACGAACAGCAAATAAAAGTAAAACAAGCTTATCAACGGTAAAAGTAGAAAAAAAATCGGATGACAGACAAACGGTTATACTTGAAACCACCACTGATGAAAAACAGGAGGATTTTGATTCAGAAATCAGGATAATTGATTTTCAGGCTGAAAGCGAAAAGGAGACGATAGAACAACAGACACGACGCACAATAGATGGAGAGAAAGCTGATATACCCATACAGGAGCCGGAGGTGATGTTTCACCAGGAATCATTGCCTTACATGATCCCACCGATTAAACTCCTGAATGAACCCACCGACAAAAAAGGTGCCGTATCAACTGAAAAAGCTGTTAAGAAAAAAGCCAGACTGCTGGAGGAAACATTAAATAGTTTCGGTGTTTCTGCTAAAGTTATACAGGTAAGCCGGGGACCGATAATAACCCGATATGAGTTACAGCCGGCTCCGGGTGTCAAGGTAAGCCGTATCGTAAGCTTGTCTGACGACATTGCATTGAACCTGGCAGCATCAAGTGTTCGAATAGAGGCACCTATCCCGGGCAAAGCTGCAATCGGTATTGAAATACCCAACAAGGATATTGCACCCGTTGTGTTAAGAGAGGTGCTTGATTCCGACAGCTTTTTCAATCACTCTTCAAAGATAGCCTTTGCCCTGGGAAAAGATATTGCAGGCAATAATATTATTGCAGACATTGCCAAAATGCCACATCTGCTGATAGCCGGGGCTACCGGTTCGGGTAAAAGTGTATGTATTAATTCATTGATTGTCAGTATCTTGTATAAAGCCACGCCTGATGAGGTTCGTTTTATCATGATAGACCCCAAGGTGGTAGAGCTCAGTACTTATAACGGGATTCCCCATCTGTTGATTCCCGTAGTGACTGATCCCAGAAAAGCTGCAGGTGCGCTGAACTGGGCGGTTCAGGAAATGACATCCCGTTACAAGATGTTTGCCGAAAAAGGGGTCAGGGATTTTGAACGATACAACGAGCAAGTTAAGGAAGGCGATAAAAGGCTGCCGCAAATTGTCATTGTTATTGATGAACTGGCTGACCTGATGATGATTGCACCAAGTGAAGTAGAAGATGCCATTTGCCGTCTGGCTCAAATGGCAAGAGCTGCGGGTATTCATCTGGTAATTGCCACTCAGCGCCCTTCGGTAGATGTCATTACCGGTGTCATAAAAGCAAACATCACCTCCCGTATCGCCTTTGCTGTCTCATCTCAAGTAGATTCCCGCACCATATTGGATATGGGTGGAGCAGAAAAACTATTGGGAAGCGGGGATATGCTTTATTATCCCTCCGGCGCCAGCAAACCAATACGAGTACAAGGTACATTAATAACCGAAAAAGAAGTGGAGTCCATTGTTTCTTGTATAAAAAATCAGAACGAAGGTCCTAAATATCGTATGGAAGTTCTGGAGGAAACTGCGGCAGAACTGGATGGGAACGGAAGCAGCTTTACAGATGAATTGCTGCCCGATGCCATAGAAGTAGTCATAGATGCAGGACAAGCATCCATATCGATGATTCAGCGCAGGCTGCGAGTTGGTTATGCACGAGCGGCGCGATTGATTGATGAAATGGAAGTAAGGGGTTTAATCAGTGGTTTTGATGGCAGCAAGCCAAGAAATGTACTTATTACGAAAGAAGAATTTGAGAAGCAGTATAAGAACCTGTAGGAGAGAGGAGTACTTCTTACGTTGCACAGGAAAGTAGGAATTGTATCACTGGGATGCGCAAAGAATCAAGTAGATACCGAAGTCATGCTGGGCATACTGACCAATAGAGGTTATGAAATTGTTAATCAATCCGAAAAAGCTGATATTCTTATAGTAAATACCTGTGGATTTATAGGACCAGCCAAGGAAGAGTCGATACAAGCTATATTGGAACAGGCAAAATATAAGAAATACGGTAATTGCAAAACCTTGATTGTAACCGGTTGTCTCGCGCAAAGATACAGTGACGAGTTAATGGAAGAAATTCCTGAAGTGGATGCCATTGTAGGTACCGGAAATTACTCCCGAATTGCAGAAGTATTGGAGAAAGCTAACAAGGAGCGCAGTATAGCTTATTTGGACAATCTGTCTTCCCCTGAAAAAGACGGACTGCCCAGGATGCTCAGCACCGGCGGCGTTTCAGCCTACTTGAAAATTGCTGAAGGCTGTAATAATTACTGTACCTATTGCATCATACCTAAGTTAAGAGGACGCTTTCGAAGCCGTCCTGTCTCTTCTGTTGTAAAGGAAGCTAATAGTCTGGTTCAGGGTGGAGTCCGGGAATTGATAATTGTTGCTCAGGATATTACCGGATATGGTCAGGATAGCGATGGCGAATATGATTTGGTATTACTCCTTAAGCAACTATGTCAAATTCCGGATTTGAAATGGATTCGTTTAATGTATTGCTATCCTGACAGAATCACTGAAGAATTGATTGAATTGATTGCCGGAGAAGATAAGATCTGTAATTACCTGGACATTCCCGTTCAGCATATTAATCAAAGAATTTTATCTAGGATGAATCGAGTCTCCGATAGCAAACAAATACGCAGCTTACTTGATATGATAAAAGAAAGAATACCGGATATCGTTCTTCGAACTTCTCTCATTGTAGGCTTTCCCGGTGAAAGAGAAACAGAATTTCAAGAATTGATGGATTTTGTAGAGGAAGGATACTTCCAGCATATCGGAGTATTCCCCTATTCCCGGGAGGAAGGAACTCGGGCAGCAGGTTTTCCGGATCAGGTAGAGGAGTCCATAAAAGAAGAGCGAAAAAACAGATTGATGTCTGTTCAAAAGAGAATATCAAAGCGTTTGTTGAGGATCAGGCAAGGACAAAAATGTGATGTCCAAATAGAGGGAAGGGAATCAGAAGAACTTTATTACGGGCGCTCATACGGAGAAGCACCTGAGGTAGATGGAAAGGTGTATGTACACAGTACATCTCCCTTAATGACAGGAGACTTCATTCGAGTAAAAATTACCAAAGTCTTTGATTATGATTTATTGGGGGAAGTTTATGAATCTGGCGAATAAAATTACTATTCTACGAATTATATTGATTCCACTATTTGTTGTATTATTATTTGTACCATTTCGATATCACACCTTTATAGCTGCTCTTGTATTTGTAATCGCTGCCTGTACAGACAGTCTGGACGGATATATTGCACGTAAGAGAAATGAAATAACCAATTTTGGGAAGTTTATTGATCCTTTGGCTGATAAACTGCTGGTTACTTCTGCTTTGATAAGCCTGGTGGAAATGGATAAGGTACCCGCCGCAATTGCTATTGTTATAATCAGCCGTGAATTTGTTATCACAGGTTTTCGGCTCCTGGCTGTAACGGAAGGTAAGGTAATTGCTGCAAGCTGGTGGGGAAAACTGAAAACCATAACCCAAATTATTGCCATAGTGGCATTGATGCTGAACAACTTTCCTTTTAACTATATAAACATACCCTTTGATAAGATTGCCCTTTACTTTTCCGCTATCATTACCATTATTTCAGGGGCTGACTATATTTATAAGAACAGGAGTATATTTAGCTTCAAAAATGGAAAGCTGAAATAATTATATAGTAAACTTATAACATCAGGAGGGCATTATGAATGCAGAAATTATTGGTATTGGCAGTGAATTGCTGCTAGGACAGATCGTTAATACCGATGCTCAGTTCCTGTCTCAACAATTATCTTTTATGGGTATAGATGTATATTGGCATACAGTAGTAGGAGACAACCGCAGCAGGATTCTGGAAGCTCTTCGCATGGCAACGACACGTTCTGATATCATCATTACGACCGGCGGCTTGGGTCCCACCATGGATGATCTGAGCAAGGAAACCGTTGCGGAGTTTCTTGGAATGGAATTGGAGGAACACCAACCCAGCTTGAAGCGAATTCAGAATTACTTCCAGGCTTTAGGAAGAACTATGTCCGGAAACAATATTAAACAAGCTATGTTCCCAAGGGAAGCCATAGTATTGCAAAATGATAATGGTACTGCTCCAGGCGCTATTATTGAGAAAAACAAGAAAGTTTATATTATTTTACCCGGTCCGCCTGCTGAGTTACAGCCAATGTTCATTAACCATGTAGTACCATATTTGACAGGCAAGACGAAAAGTGGAATTTATTCCAGGGTGCTGCGTATTTTCGGTATAGGGGAATCCTCCGTTGAGGAACGCATACAGGATTTATTACTCGAACAGGGGAATCCAACCATTGCTCCCCTGGCGGCGTCCGGCGAGGTAAAACTGCGCATTACGGCAAAAGCTTCATCCAGGCAAAAAGCGGAAAAATTGATACGTCCGGTTCAAGGTGAAATTGAAAATAGATTGGGAAATGCAGTTTATGGCTATGATGAGGAGACTATGGAAAGTGTGGTGATAAATTTATTACGCGCCAAAAAACTTCGCCTGGCTTTGGCAGAATCCTGCACCGGCGGTCATATTTCCGATTTGATTACCAATATACCTGGTGCCTCAGATGTATTCCTGGAAAGCTGTATTACCTATAGTAATGAAGCAAAGATAGCACGTTTAGGCGTTTCGCCTGATACATTGATGAAATATGGTGCTGTCAGTCACCAAACTGCAAGAGAAATGGCAGAGGGGATTCGCAAAACTTCCGGCGCTGACATAGGTGCTGCTATAACCGGCATTGCAGGGCCGGGTGGAGGGACTCATGAGAAACCTGTGGGGCTTGTATATATGGCAATCACCGGATTGACTGATACGCAAACCAGGGAATTGTGCCTGGGAGGAAACAGGTTGCGTATAAAATACGGGTCTGCATTACATCTATTAAACTGGTTGAGGCTGCATCTGAAAGGCTAACTAAAAAGCTTAAACAAAAGTGGACTATTATGTAAAATATTTCATTATACAAGTTGACTAACTGTGCCGGGCTGGTGTATAATGAAATAAGAACAAATGTTCCCTTATATTATTTTCAGGGGGTATGTACATGGATAAAAAAAAGGCGTTGGATATAGCCCTTACACAAATCGAAAAACAATTTGGGAAAGGGTCTATAATGAAACTGGGCGAGTCCGCACATTTAAATATCAGCACCATTTCTACGGGTGCTCTGGAGTTGGATATTGCACTTGGGGTAGGCGGCATCCCCCGGGGGCGGGTAACCGAAATCTTTGGTCCGGAATCCTCGGGTAAAACAACAGTGGCCTTGCATGTCATTGCAGAAGCACAGAAAAATGGCGGTACTGCAGCTTTTATTGATGCTGAGCATGCATTAGATCCCGTTTATGCATCAAAACTGGGTGTCGATATTGAAAACCTGCTGGTATCTCAGCCAGATACAGGCGAGCAGGCTCTGGAAATAGTTGAGGCACTGGTTCGCAGCGGGGCCATTGATGTTATCGTTGTTGATTCGGTAGCCGCTTTGGTGCCTAAGGCTGAAATTGAAGGTGAAATGGGCGACTCTCACGTTGGACTGCAGGCCAGGTTAATGTCCCAGGCTTTGCGAAAGCTTTCCGGCGTAATAAATAAATCCAATACAGCAGCTATTTTTATCAACCAATTGAGAGAAAAGGTGGGGGTATTATTCGGAAATCCTGAAACCACTCCCGGCGGACGAGCCTTGAAATTCTATTCCTCTGTACGATTGGATGTCAGAAGAGTTGAAACCCTTAAACAGGGAACAGAAATGGTAGGCAACCGCACCCGCGTTAAGGTTGTAAAAAACAAAGTAGCACCGCCTTTCCGTCAGGCTGAATTTGATATCATTTACGGAGAAGGCATCTCCAAAGAGGGCTCCATCCTGGATATGGGAGTTTCACATAATATCATTGATAAAAGCGGAGCATGGTACTCCTATGAAGGTACTCGCATCGGCCAGGGCAGAGAAAACGCCCGCCAATTCCTGAAAGAAAATACGGAGATAACTAAAGAGATAGAAACACGCATACGCCAGCAGCTATTTCCCGTTCAAGCTGCAGATGCCGATATAGATGAAGAAAACATGGAATAGAATCAAAGCCCCATTGGGGGCTTTTCTTTTTCATAGTTGTGCAGGTTATGTGCAATTTACTTGACACATATGTTAATAAGTTATAAAATAAGCATAAATCACACTTGCTGACTCGTTTCAGCTTTGTTTGATCTTTTTTAGGTGTAGAGTGACAATTGGAATTACACTGGTTTGCCGAGTAGTTCCCTTTACTCGGTTTTATTTTGCAAAGTGAAATTGAAGTAAGATTGAGGAGGTGTACCCCATTCAACTACCATTACAATTACTTATTGTCCTGGTAGTAGCCATTGTATGTTTCGTCCTCGGATACTATTATCGAAAGCGCATTGCCGAAGGTAAAATATCAAGTGCAGAAGAAGCCGCTAAAAAAATTGTAGAAGAAGCTAATAAACAAGCCGAGGCAACGAAGCGTGAAATCCTGTTAGAAGCAAAGGAAGAAGTCCATAAACTGCGTAGTGAACTAGATCGGGAAAGCCGTGAAAGGCGAAATGAAGCCCAAAGAACCGAAAGAAGGCTTCAACAAAAAGAAGAAAATCTTGATAAAAAGTTAGAATCCTTGGAAAACCGTGAAGACGCCATGAATAGAAGGCAAAAGGAAATTCAAAAGCTGCAGGAGCAGGTGGAGGCACTCCACAAAAAACAGCTAACCGAGCTCGAACGTATTTCAGGTTTAACCAGGGAACAGGCGAAGGAACAATTACTGGAAAATATTGAAAGAGAAATCAGTCACGAAGTGGCAGTCAAGTACCGCGAAATTGAGTCCAAGATTAAAGAAGATGCTGAAAAAAATGCACGTAATGTAATTGCTTTAGCTATTCAGAAATCGGCAGCTGATCATGTAGCTGAATCCACTGTATCTGTGGTCTCACTGCCCAACGATGAAATGAAGGGAAGAATCATCGGGCGGGAAGGGAGGAATATACGCACTCTGGAAACCGCTACCGGCATTGATCTGATCATAGATGATACCCCGGAGGCAGTTATTTTATCGGGGTTTGATCCAATACGAAGGGAAGTAGCCCGGATCGCCCTTGAAAAACTTATTGTAGACGGCAGAATTCATCCGGCTCGTATAGAGGAGATGGTGGAAAAGGCTAAGAAAGAAGTAGAGACTCAAATAAGAGAAGAGGGAGAACAGGCTGTATTTGAGATAGGGCCGCATAATATTCATCCCGAGCTGGTAAAACTTCTGGGCAGACTGAAATATCGTACCAGTTACGGTCAAAATGTGCTTAAGCATTCAATTGAAGTAGCTCATCTCGCCGGTATTATGGCAGCTGAACTGGGTGCTGATGTGAAGCTGGCCAAGCGAGCTGGATTGCTGCATGACATAGGAAAAGCAGTCGATCATGAAGTAGAAGGTTCTCATACGCAGATCGGCGGTGACCTGGCAAAAAAATATCGTGAACATTACCATGTAGTCAATGCAATTATGGCACATCATGGTGACATAGAAGCTGCTACGGTAGAAGCTGTATTAGTACAGGCAGCAGATGCAATTTCCGCAGCAAGGCCGGGTGCCAGAAGAGAAACATTGGAGGCTTATATTAAGAGGTTGGAAAAACTTGAAAGCATAGCTAATTCCTTCGCAGGAGTGGAAAAATCTTTTGCAATACAAGCAGGAAGAGAAATTCGTATAATAGTTAAGCCTGATAAGGTAAATGATGACCAGGCAGTATTAATGGCTAGGGATATTGTCAAGCAGGTAGAGAAAGAGCTTGAATATCCAGGACAAATCAAAATTAATGTTATCCGTGAAACACGAGCTATTGATTACGCAAAATAAAGATGTGGATTACCACATCTTTTTTTGTTGCCAAAAAGAGGATTATCCTTACAGGATGTAGAATATCTAATTAGCAAAGCAGCATGGTTTTTAGCATGATTTTGAGTAATATTACAAAACACGGGGAGGATCACTATGGATGTATTAAAGGTATCTGCAAAATCCAATCCAAATTCAGTAGCCGGTGCCCTTGCAGGTGTGTTAAGAGAAAAAGGAAGTGCAGAAATGCAGGCTATCGGAGCAGGCGCTCTGAATCAGGCAATAAAAGCAGTAGCCATTGCACGCGGCTTTGTAGCTCCCGGAGGTATTGATTTAATATGTATTCCTGCTTTTACCGACATAATTATTGACGGAGAAGAAAGAACCGCAATCAAACTCATAATCGAACCCAGGTAACCTGCTGTTTGCAGGTCTTTTTTTATTTTTTTTCAGCAACGTCTGTGCAGATAAATGATATTATGACAATTGCTGTAGTATTCCAGCCGCTTGACTTTTTCTGCTTTTTTTATACCTTTTCCGCATTTCAAACAAATATAATTGCTTTTATACAGCACATCCTCCTCCACCTTGATGTCCAAATTCCCGTATTTTTTCCAACTTTTCCATCCAGTCTTGCATAAACTCATCCGATTTTCATAATCAGCATATACCCAGCGAAGAATCCTATGAAAGTGAAGAGGATATTTCGTATATTTTACATATTGGGGCAGCAACCCAAGGCTGAGCGCATAGTCCTGAAAGGTTCTCTCAATACGGGATTGCAGCGGCTCTTCAATTCTAGTACAGTAAAATATTGCTTTTTTGGTATCAAGAACTTTTCTAACCTGATCAAACATATAGCCTTGACAAATTTCTATAATTTCACCCGATTTCCAATCCAGCTTTTTTAACAAGGATAGTACAATTTGTTCGGCTTTAATTAAATATTTTTTTTTACGAAATAAATTGTCCCGATAATATTCCGTCGGTATGAAATCATATACATAATCGCCTGATTCCACTCTGATTGCTCCGATACAAGTCCCGCCAATGAGACTGCCGCTGCCAGAATCGTCTATTTGAATCATTGGCTCACGCTCCAATAATAAATGTAAATAGTATTTGAATCAATCAGCTAAACTATAATATAATAATGTTTAAATGCCTGAGCAAAGGAGAAAATATGAGATTTTTAGTTACGAATGATGACGGTATCCATGCAGAAGGGTTAATTCAACTGGCTGCCAGCCTGGCCACTCTTGGAGAGGTAACAGTGGTTGCACCGGATAATGAAAGAAGTGCTACCGGGCATGCCATCACCATGCATTACCCGCTGCGGGTTCGCAGGGTAGTATTACCGGGGTTGGATATTCAGGCATATGCCGTCGACGGCACACCGGCAGACTGCGTTAAGCTGGGGATTGATGTGCTGTTGGAAGGGCGGCCGGATTTTGTTTTTACCGGTATTAACCGCGGTGCTAATCTTGGTACCGATGTACTGTATTCCGGCACAGTATCAGCTGCCATTGAAGGCTGCATAATGGGAGTGCGTTCTGCGGCCTTTTCATTGTTGCATGGAGATGGGGATAAAATGGATTATGCTTATGCGGGTAAAATCGCAATAAAAGTGGCAGAAATCATATCCGGCAAGAATTTGTCCCCTGACACCCTCATAAACGTCAACATTCCCAGTGTACCCCAAAATCAGATTAGAGGAATGAAAGTAACCCGCCTGGGTCGCAGGCGTTATACCAAAAATTATGAAAAAAGGGAAGATCCCAGAGGCAGAACATATTACTGGCTGTCCGGCCAATTAATTGAAGAAGAAATGGAATCGGACATTGATATAGATGCTGTCAACAACAATTATGTTTCTATTACTCCGCTTCATTATGATCTGACCAGCTATGAAATGATGAGCATTTTACAGTCATGGGGGTTTGAGGAGGACTTTACTGATTAGAGAAAATGAAATTAAACAGGTCCACTCTTGCAAAAATGATGTGATGTGGTAAAATATTCTTGAACTGTGCCAAAAAGGAGCGTTATTCATGGACAAGCAGGATTTAATCCATCGCATCGAATCTGGTTACAAAAGAATGAGCAAGGGGCAAAAGCTGATTGCAGAATATATATTGAATAATTACGACAAAGCAGCTTTTATGACTGCCTCACGGTTAGGCGAGGTTGTTGGTGTCAGCGAATCAACGGTGGTACGTTTTGCTAATGCCCTTGATTATGAAGGATATCCAAAGTTGCAGAAAGCCTTGCAAGAGATGATTAGAAACAAACTTACCACCGTTCAGCGAATTGAGATGTCTTCTGAACTGGAACAATCAATGGTTTTGAGAAGCGTTTTAAAAGCAGACATGCAAAATATCCGATTGACCATAGAGGAAATAAAGAATGAAAATTTCAATGACGTGGTAAAAAAGTTTCTGCATGCACAGCATATCTATGTACTTGGTTTGCGCAGTGCTTCTCCGTTGGCACAATTTATGGGTTATTATCTCAATTTTATTTTTAATAATGTAAAGATTGTAACGTCAGGAGTAAACGATATATTCGAACAGCTGTTTCATATCGGAAAAGGAGATCTGCTTGTTGGAATTAGTTTTCCACGGTATGCCAGCCGCGCCATTGAAGCTATGAAGTTTTCCAAAGAACAGGGAGCGGATACAGTTGCTATAACAGACAGTAAGCTTTCACCGCTAACCGCTTATGCGGACCATTCCCTTCTGGCAAGAAGCAATATGGCATCCTTTGTGGATTCTCTGGTAGCGCCACTAAGCCTTATTAATGCATTGATTGTAGCAATCGGTCAATCTAAAAAGTCTCAGATTTCCAACGGATTCCATAAGTTGGAAAACATTTGGTCGGAATATCAAGTATATGTTGAAAAAAGTAAGGGTTAAGTACGCAAGCAGGCCAAATGGATGCTCATTTTAAGGAGGCAGCATGTATATCTATTTGACTCGTCATGGAGAAACCGACTGGAATGTTCAGCGGCGTACCCAGGGAGTTCAAAATATTCCCCTAACAGACAAAGGGATTCGTCAGGCTGAAGAATTAGCCCTAAGGCTGGCAAATCAATCGATTACTTATATCTATTCCAGCATTTTGGAAAGGGCTTATCATACGGCAGCCATTATAGGTAAAAGATATGGCTTAAGTCCTGCAAAAAGGGAAGAATTGCAGGAAGTCAATTTTGGTGTATGGGAAGGCTTGACTATAAAACAAATAGAGGAAAAATTTCCCGGGCAGATGGAGCGTTACCGTACCGATTTTTCTTTTGCCCCTAAAAACGGGGAATCTTTATACTCCCTCCGGCAAAGAATTCTTTACTTCATAGAATTCATTCAAAGAGGACATGCTGATACAGACGAAAGAGTGCTTGTAATATCCCATGCATATCCTATAAGAATGCTGATAATAGAATTGATGGGGCTTCCCCATAGTCATTTATGGGATTTTCAACTGGACAACACAGGCATCAGTATTATTCAATATCAATCGAGAAAAAGAAGAATAATTTGTCTGAATGATACCTGCCACCTGTCGAAAACCAGAGTCAATCGCCAGCAGGCATAAAAAAAGTGTATCCGGAGGTAAAACAGTGGAATTTCCAGGGAGCAGAGAAGCGTCCAGAATAGCTTTAAACATGGCTTTGACTCAAAATCGGGATGAGGAAAGAATACTGAAAGAAGAAATGTTAAAGCAGGGAATTCGGGTTGCTGCTGTAGACTATGGCGGGGAATTTATTCCATCCGTAACAAAGATTATAGAGAGAGCTGTAGTAGCTGCTAAAAGGGAAGGATTAATAGGAGATTTTCATGTTGAAGAAGGAGCAGTAGCGGGAGCAACACGGGAAGCAATATCTCAGATTATGCCTAAAGCATTGGGTCTGAATGTGGGTGGTAAAATTGGAATTGCCCGGAATAAGGATCATATATGTGTAGCTCTGTTCTTCGGTATTGGTTTACTACACCTAAATGAGGTAGCTGTTGGTTTGGGACATCGTGTTGTATAGGAGTAGAATGTATGAAATTTAATGCAGTGAGAGGCGCAATTACCGTATCAGAAAATAATAAGGAAGAAATTTTATTAAAGACCAGAAAATTACTGCTTCAATTAATTGAAAAGAACGGTCTGGATTTGCAGGCAATAATAAGCATTATATTTACGGCGACGAGAGATATTGATGCTGTTTATCCTGCTGTTGCGGCCAGGGAGTTGGGAATGACATCCATACCCCTGATCTGTTGCCAGGAAATGCATGTGAAAGGCAGTCTGCCCTTATGCATTCGTGTCTTAATGCACGTACAACTGGAAGATGATAGACAACTGCAATCAGTTTACCTGGAGAAGGCAGTTACGCTGCGGCCTGATCTTATGAATTTAACCATAGCCATTGACGGACCGGCCGGGGCAGGTAAAAGCACCGTTGCCAGATTGCTGGCCAAGAGAATGGGCATTTTGTATCTGGATACCGGCGCAATGTATCGGGCAATGGGATTAAAAGTATTAGAGAGAGGAAGAGATCCGCGAAAACCTGAGGATGTCATTCCATTACTTCCCGACACGGATATATCTGTACAACTTGATGAAGAAGGGCAGAAGGTACTGCTGGATGGACGGGATGTAACAGATGAAATTCGAACCAGAAGGATATCAAATGCTGCTTCAGATGTAGGCACCATACCTGAGGTGCGTCAAAAGTTAGTGGAGATTCAACGGCAAATAGCAAAAAAAGTTCCTATTGTTATGGACGGCCGTGATATTGGCACCTATGTTTTACCAAATGCTGACTTGAAAATATTTCTTACTGCATCGCCTGAAGAAAGAGCCCGGCGTAGATGGAAAGAGTTAATGGAAAAAGGTATTAAATCGGATTATGATTCAGTATTACAGGAAATAATCCAACGGGATGCAAATGACAGCAATAGAAGCTTTGCTCCTCTACAAAAGGCCGAAGATGCGGTGCTGATTGATACCACCAATAAGAGCATTGACCAGGTAATAGAAGAGTTGGTATGTCTGTTGAATAACTAGCGGAGGGAACCAAGGTGCTATATTTCATTGCACGTGTTATTTTGATACCATTTATTTATTTGCTATTTTGGCCAAAGGTAAAGGGTAAGGAAAACTTGCCTTTGGAAGGCAGTGCCATTATTTATGCCAATCACACTTCAGTTTTGGATCCAATTCTATTGGGATGTCTGCTTCCTAGGAAAATTTATTTTATGGCAAAACAGGAATTATTTAAATTTCCACCGGCAGGAACTGTTTTAAAACTGTTAGGAGCATTTCCTGTAAAAAGAGGTACAGCGGATATTACCGCTATAAAAACAGCCCTTCGCACCCTGCGGGAAGGCAATGTTTTCGGAATCTTCCCAGAAGGAACAAGAAGCAAAAGCGGTAATTTGCAGAACTTCACTCACGGCATTGCAGCAATAGCCCATAAATCCCGTGCTGTTGCGGTGCCGGTTAAAATATCCGGCGGATATAAGTTGTTTCATTCAATTCAAGTAACCATAGGGAAACCCTTAGATTTTAAACAGTATTACGGCAAAAAATCCAGCTCTGAACTGTTGGATCGAATATCGGAAGAGATGTCTGAAGCAGTAAAATCCCTTGCGTAATGGAGCGCTGTGAGTGTTCAAAAAAATTAAATCTCGGTTAATTTTTATTTAAAAGAAGGATTTAGTCATATAATATCGAAAAAGTATAATATTAAGTTTAGATGTGGGCCTGTTCCTTGTGCTCGGATATTCCTTAAAAGTAGTATCATCTATTACCTTTTTTATTTTGTAGGGGGGCTTTTAACGAAGTATCAATAATACCACTGTTTAATTAGGATTAATAATTTTGTATCTATTTGATTTACCCTACAGGAAAATTCGAACATACCAGGACACATCGAAAGAGGAATATACAATCGTAATCCGTTGCATCTATAATGAAAAAAGCGGCAGAGATTGTATGGATTTTAAGGAGGTACTTATTCAATGAGTGATGTTAAAGAAGAAATACTAGAAAAGGATGCAGCAGAAGTTGCTGCTGAAATACAACAGAGCGAGCCTGCAAATATCGACCAGGATGATGCTGCCGCTGAAACTGTTGATGAAGGAATCATTTCAGGTTCTGCACAACGAGAACAAAATACAGTTACTGATGAGCAGGAAACTACTGCTTCAGGTAATGAAGAAGAATCCGTCGTTAATGATGAAGAAACTAAAACAGAGGCGGAGCCGCAAACAGAAGAAGTAGAGGAAACTGAAGAGAATAAACCATTGGAAGAGGAAACAAATGAAATAATAAAAAGCGAAACAATGGAGGATTTCAGTATTGTTTCCCTTCGTCCCGGACAAATCGTTCAAGGCAAAATTTTACGCGTTACTGATGAAGAACTGATAGTAAATGTAGGATACAAATCAGATGGTGTTGTTGCCAAAGAGGATATTATGCTGGAAGAGGAACAGCCTTTAACCGAGGCCTTCCATGAAGGTGATAAAATTGAGGTCGAAGTAATAAAGGTAAATGACGGTGAAGGCAATGTTGTTCTTTCACAGAAGAATATTGTAAAGCATCAGGCTTGGAAGGTAATTGAAGATGCCTTTCAAAGCGGTGAGGAAATTTGCGGTATCGGTAAAGAGGTAGTCAAAGGCGGAATATTAGCTAATATCAAAGGATTTTCCGCATTTGTACCTGCTTCTCAATTGTCTCTGAGATATGTAGCCGACCTTAGCGTTTTCGTCGGCCAAAAATTGCGTTTGCAGATTCTGGAAGTTGATAAAAGGCGCAATAGAGTGGTAGCTTCTCAAAGAGCTGTTCTGGAAGCGGAAGAAGCAGAAAGAAGACAGAAAGTATGGGACAACATTGAAGAAGGGCAAAAGATCAGCGGGGAAGTAAAACGACTTACTAATTTCGGTGCTTTTGTAGATATCGGAGGAGTAGACGGTCTGATACATATCTCAGACCTTTCCTGGGGTCATATCAAAAGTCCAAAGCAGGTTGTTTCAGAAGGTCAGCAGGTAGAAGTGCTGGTTCTTTCAGTAGATAAGGAAAACAACCGTATTTCCCTGGGTTATAAACAAACCTTACCTCATCCATGGGATAATATCGAAGAAAAGTACCCTGTTGGACAAATATTCCAGGGCAAAGTAGTACGCATTACCAACTTTGGCGCATTTGTTGAATTGGAACCGGGAGTAGATGGTTTGGTTCATATCTCTCAGATCTCCGACAATCGTGTTGACAAAGTTGAAGATGTACTACAAACCGGTGAACAGGTTTCCGTTAAAATTTTGGATGTCAAACCTGATGATAAAAGGATCAGCCTGAGCATACGTGAAGCTGTTGAGAAAAAAGAAAAAAAACCACAAGAGCAGGAAATTCCATATACAAATGAAGAAATGACGGTTTCGCTGGGTGAATTTTTTCCGGAACAGAATGAATAGAATATAAGAGTTAGCCGAAGCACAAAAGCTTCGGTTTTTTTGTATAATCTGGCTATCTGTCAATTGTTGGGGTAAACTCGAGAACGGAGAGTAAATAAACGTATAATCTCTACTAATTAGGAGCATAATAGGTTTACCTCACAATATACAGACCCCTTTATTTCAGCCCTATTAATGCACGGCTGTTTTTTTTTCTCAGCCTGTATGATTTAAATCTTTGAAGAAATACTAAGATTAAGATTTATACAAAAGGATGAAGAATACAATGCCAAAAAAGAAAAAAAGGACACCGCTCCAAAAGGATTACCAAATTATGGCTAAAAGTAAAGAGCCTAAAAGAAAAGTATTGCTTAATGCTACGCGGGCTTTTTTATTTGGTGGTTTAATATGCACATTTGCTCAATTTCTCCAATTTATTTTCATCCGATATTTCGGTTTTGAAGAATCGCAGGCAGGAAATCCTGCCACTGCCGTATTGATTATTCTGGCTGCCTTGTTTACAGGATTAGGCGTTTTTGACCATATTGCCCAGTGGGCGGGTGCAGGTACAGCAGTTCCAATAACCGGATTTGCCAACAGTATTACTTCAGCCGCCATTGAACACCGCAGTGAGGGATATGTTTTGGGTGTAGGTGGCAATATGTTCAAGATAGCGGGTCCGGTTATTGTATTTGGCACTTTTTCAGCGTTTGTAGTTGCACTTATCAAGCTTGTAATTCAGGCAATAGGAGGATAATTATGCTGGTAGGCAGACAGTCTTGGAGATTTAATATGAAGCCGGTTATACTGTCGTCAGCTTCCGTGGGTGGTCCTTTTGAAGCTCAAAGCCCGTTGTCAGGAGATTTCGATATATTTTATGACGATCTATGGCTTGGTCAGGACAGTTACGAAAAAGCAGAAGTAAAGTTGTTAGAACACGCATGCAAAAAGGCATTGGAAAAAGCCGGTCTGCAACCAGATGATATAAATTTTCTACTAAGCGGTGATCTGGACAATCAGATTACCTCCAGCAGTTTCGCTGCCAGGGGACTAAGGATTCCCTACCTGGGACTTTTTGGTGCCTGCTCTACATCTATGGAAGGTCTGGCCATTGGCAGCAGATTGATGGATAGCGGCGGTGCCAACTATGTTATAGCAGCAACAGCCAGTCATAATGCTGCCGCAGAAAAACAATTTCGCTATCCAACGGAATATGGTGCACAAAAACCACCTACCGCCCAATGGACAGTTACCGGAGCAGGCGCTGTCGTTTTGGGTAAGGAAGGGGACGGCCCAAGGGTGGTATCCGCTACCATTGGGAAAGTAGTGGACATGGGAATATCAGATCCTTTCAACATGGGAGCTGCTATGGCTCCCGCCGCAGTTGATACTATTGAAACACATCTGAATGAAATGAATTTGGATTCGGATTATTATGATCTGATTGCAACGGGAGATCTGGGATTTACCGGATACAATATTGCAAAAGAGTTGTTTGCGAAAAAAGGCATAAAACTTAAGGATAACCTTTATACTGATTGCGGCATATTGATTTACGGAAATAACCCTAGAGTTTTTTCCGGAGCCAGCGGATGTGCCTGCAGCGCAGTAGTAACTTACGGTCACTTCCTGAACCGGATGAGGCGGGGAGAATTAAAGCGGATTTTAATTGCTGCGACAGGTGCTTTAATGTCCCCTATGTCATATCAGCAGAAGGAGACTATACCTTGTATTGCTCATGCTGTCTCGATTGAACATATTCAGTAAAGGAGTAGTAATATGGAAAAGTTAGTCTGGGCTTTTCTGGTAGGCGGAGCAATTTGCGTAATAGGGCAAATAATGATGGATGTGTTTCGGATGACCCCGGCACATACTATGACAACTTTGGTTGTAGCAGGAGCTGTTTTAGGCGGTCTGGGATGGTATGAACCACTAGTGGAATTTGCCGGTGCCGGAGCAACAACTCCAATCAGCAGTTTTGGAAATTCATTGTTTAAGGGCGCTATGGCAGAAGCACAAACCCATGGCTTGATAGGGGTGTTAACCGGTATTTTTGAGTTAACCAGTAGCGGGATTTCTGCAGCTATAATTTTTGGTTTTATTGCTTCTTTGATATTTAAACCAAAAGGGTAAATAATAGTTTGGAAGCGAAAACAAAAAAGGCTGGAAAGAAGCGTTCACTTAGGGATTGAAGAAAAACTTAACTGAACAGCTTCAAGCGGCGATAAAAATGACCAGTCATATTCAAGAGTAAATACTTGAATTGGCTGGCCATTTTTTATATTTTTACATT
>DUOI01000004.1 GCA_012838915.1 Clostridiales bacterium | reverse complement strand
TTCTATTATTCTGTCTACCACACCGTCCAGCGCCGCTCTCACTTCTCCGCCCAACGGACCTGCAATATCAATACCTGTATGAGTGGTCCACTCCTTCAAGGTCGGGGAATATACCAATTCCTCGGCAGAATAAGGCCGAATAAGCTGTCCGTTAACGGGCATAGCCATTTCAATCAGTGAACCGGACTGATCCGTGGCAGAAGCGGGAACATCCTCTTCTTCCGTCTTTTTGCCGGTGTCTTCGGGGTTATCTTTCGAATTTTCTGCATCATCTTCAGTTTGGGAAGGCGGCTCCTTATAGTCTTCTTTGGGTGTATCCTTGGCTCCTGCCTCCAATTCCTCTGCTGTATTGGCAGGAGCAGATTCCTCATCCGAAATATCAGTAATTATAATATCAATATCGTTCTCAGACGCATTGTCTAAAGCCTCGTCTTCCATCCGGACATTTGGCGGGCTTTGCTCCTCGCCGGTGATGGGCTGGTTTCCTCTGCCTCCCCGGGTCAAAATCGCAGTCACACCGATTATCCCCAGACATATAAGCAGAATTAAATAAAAACCAAATTTATCCATTAATACAATCAGTCTTTTTTTATTGAATACCTTTTTCAGCCTTTGTCTCCAGGTTTCTTTTTCCATTATCAGTACACCTCCACCTGTATTGTTGCCACTTTTTGGGCATTTATACAGGCAGAGCCGGTTTTATACCGTTAATAATGGGTTATTTCCACACCTTTATAGTAGTGCTGAAGTATTTCCTTATAGCTGTATCCCTGCTGAGCCATTCGGTTCGCTCCTGCCTGGCTCATTCCGACACCATGCCCGAATCCCTTGGTTTTCATGGTGATGCTGTCCTTTCCAAAAACAAAGGTGATGTCGGTGGAATTTAAACCATAAAGCAGCCGAAACTCCGTTGCCCGCATTTTCTTTCCTCCTACGGTAATATCCCGGATTCTTCCGCTGTCGGTATAGCTGTTTATTTTTATCTGGGACGCCAGATTGTCAGAATCCAGCTTAACACCATACCTGGATTCAAATATTTCTGAGAATTTTCTGTTTGTCAGGGTTACACTGCCTTCAAACATGGGAGCGTTCTCATCGCCTGTACTGTCCACGGAAGTATAATAGGGCAGTGGGTTGGAGAACACCTCGCTTACTTCTTCAGTTTTTCCGTTGCTGGTAGAATGATAAAAGACCTCAATGGCTTTTTCATTATATGTCATAATTAACCCCTTGGTTTGCTGGACCGCCTGCTGGATTTTAATAAGATTATTCTCAAAATCCTCTCCCCAGTTCTTCCGCATCTGATCCCGGGATATCCACTCCTGACAATGGGCATATGAGCTGCAAACATCAGCATCCGGATGCTTGTTGCAGCCCCTGCCTCCGTATTCAGGCATCTGATGAACCACCAGGGTTCTGGCTGCTACCGTCTGAGCCTTCAATGCTTCCAATTCATATGAAGCCGGCATTTCACCCGCTATTACGCCTGTCAAATATTCCTCCATGGGCATTTTTACCAGCTTCTTATCCCGATGATTATACATCGAAATCACTTCTTCTTTTGTGTCGGTTATAATTATGATTTCATTCGGCTCTGCCGGTTGTCCGTATTCCTGATAGTCGGCAGGATTTTCTTTGGAATTTAATCTAGTCAGAACAGAAATGAACAGCAGCAGTATCAAAGCCGCAAACAAGATACCTTTTGGCGTCAGCCTCATATGCCGATCCCTCTTTTCTCTGAATGTACTTAATCATTTTATGAAGGGATCGCTGCCTTTAGAACATGTATATTTAATCATAACATATCAGCCTAATTCAGCCGCTTGATGTTTGCGCCCAAGGATCGCAATTTTTCATCAATTCTTTCATATCCTCGGTCAATGTGGTGAATGTCCGATACCTCCGTGGTGCCGTCTGCAAACATCCCTGCCAGCAAAAGGGCAGCTCCTGCCCGAAGGTCTGTTGACTTTACCTGGGCACCTTGAAGCCGGTCCACGCCTTCTATTATCGCACTTCTTCCCTCGATTTTTATTTTGGCACCCAGCCGCTTCAACTCACTGACATGCATATACCGGTTTTCAAATACGGTTTCGGTGATCATGCTGGTTCCCGGCAAAGTACACATAAGAGCCATCATCTGGGCCTGCATGTCTGTCGGAAAACCCGGATATGGAAGTGTCTTTAAGTCCAGTGTATTCAGAGGACCATTTTTATAAACCCGGATTCCTTCTTCCACTGATTCAATTTGTATTCCCGCCTCTTTTAATTTGGCTTCCACCGGTCTCAAATGATCACTTATCACATTGGTTAAAATTATATCTCCACCCGTGATAGCAGCTGCTACCATAAATGTACCTGCCTCTATCCTGTCCGGGATAATGGTATGAGTACAACCGGAAAGCCTGCCTACACCTTCTATTTTTATCGTGTCCGTGCCTGCTCCCCTTACACGCCCGCCCATAGCATTGATAAAATTGGCTAAATCTATGATTTCCGGTTCTTCAGCTGCGTTCTCTATGATGGTAAGTCCGTCTGCCAAAGCAGCGGCCATGATTATGTTTTCAGTTGCCCCTACACTGGGGAAATCCAGATATATCCTGCTTCCGACCAATCTTTGGGCCCTGGCTTCTATATAGCCATGCCCCAATGTAATATCCGCCCCGATGGCAGCAAGTCCTTTCAGGTGAAGATCAATCGGCCGTGTTCCGATGGCACAGCCCCCGGGCAGGGAGATTTTCACATTTCCAAAACGGGTTAATATGGGGCCCATAATCAAAAAAGAAGCCCGCATTTTCCTGACCAGCTCATAGGGAGCCGGTTTAGGTTTGATTTGGCTGTTATCTATGTAAAGTGTTTTATTATCCCATTTTAAGCATATGCCGAAATGTTCCAGCAACCGGCACATTACATTAACATCTTCCAGCAAGGGAACATCTTCCAATGTGATGATGCCGTCTGAGAGCAGAGAAGCTGCCATAATCGGAAGAACTGAATTTTTCGCTCCATTGATAGTGACCTTTCCCTTCAATGGACCGCTGTTTGTAACCAAAAAACTTGCCATACCAATGCCTCCTGCATTTCCATTTTACGTGTTACTGCCTTGTGGATATTAAATTCAGGTGCTTAATAGGGAATGGAGATGACAGGAGTGCCCAGACAGATATAAGTTTTATCCTCATAAGAATGATAGCGAAGCGCAATATTCAGATTAAACCTCCCATTTATTGAATCCAGTCCGCCGCCAATCCGATTGCTGTAACCCGTCAGGCTGATCCAGTCTGTATCCCGGCTTAACTCTACAATGTCTGCATCCAGGCTGTCAAAAAGCTGCCTGGCAATTTGCTCCATCCGCTTACCCTTCAGCTTCCCAGGAACGGCAGCAGAATAGGTCGTTCCAATAAGGGGAGATTTATCATATTTACTCAGCATTTCCTCTACTTTTGCATATGCCGCGCTTTCACAGTCTATAGAGCCGGAATCCGTATACGCCTCTGCTATAACATAGGTATGATTTTCACTTTCATCCGTTGCGCTGTTGTATAAGTGAATAATGTATTCCACGCCATCTGTTTGAGCAGATACCTTTACCCGGCGATAATTTGCTGTTTCCTCCGAATGAATTTGGGCCTGCACATCCTGCCCTAAAAGGGACAGCAGATCCCGGGCCTTTTCCAGCAATACCGGCAGTTGAATCCCACTGTGCTGTACCTTGACCCATCCACTGATCCGGGTTTCCACCAGCCTTCCTTCCACTTTGCTGAAATGCTGCCTGATTTCATTCCTTAATGCATCCAAAGGAGCAGCTGTTGCAGCAGAAGCGTTTTCCAACAGGAAAACAAAAACAGATATCAATAATAGCATTATCAATAATAAAGCCGAAAAAAACTTTGAATGATTTTTCATATTGCACCTCTTTGTTCTGTCATCTAACCAAATTATTGCCTGATTTTCTGTCATGTATACATGAATAAGGTTCATCAATGGATTTTTACAGGATATACATCAGCTGCTGTATACATATTTGTACGATTGGATTCTCAAATGAGTTTTGTGGATAGGAATTTTTTCAACGCCGGATGCACAAAAAAAAGCTCTGCCAATTATATGGCAGAGCGCTTATTCTCATATTGAAGTCCACTTCAAAAAGCAATCTGTTCACCTTTACTGATTATGGTGGATTAATCCTCTATTTGAATATTCGAAGCTTAGCTGATAAAACAGATCTACTTTGTTCCAAACAGCCGGTCACCGGCATCTCCAAGCCCCGGTACAATGTATCCATGACTGTTCAGCTTCTCATCCACGGCTGCTACAAAGATATCGATGTCGCCGTGATCCTTTTGGATCCTGGCAATTCCTTCCGGTGCAGCAATCAGACAAACCAGCTTAATCCCTCTGGCGCCTCTTTCTTTCAGAAAGCTGATGGCTGCTGAAGCTGAACCTCCGGTAGCCAGCATGGGATCTACTATAATTAAATCCCGCTCTCCTATATCGGGCGGAAGCTTGCAATAGTATTCAACAGGCTCCAGAGTTTCCGGATCCCGGTATAAACCAATATGCCCCACCTTGGCAGCAGGTATCAGCCTGGTCATACCGTCCACCATACCCAATCCGGCTCGTAAAATCGGTACAATCCCAAGTTTTTTCCCCGCTATGACTTGACAGGTTGCCTTCCCTATGGGTGTCTCCACTTCTATTTCTTTCAAAGGCAGGTCACGGTATACCTCATAAGCCATCAGTAAGGCAACTTCTTCTACCAGTTCCCGGAATTCCTTGGCCCCCGTATTCTTGTCCCGGATGAGTGTCAGCTTATGCTGAATAAGCGGGTGATTCATCACATGCACATTTGACATCTAGTTTTCCCCCTTGTCTGGAATATATGGATTTATCATAAATAATGCCCTTAAGCAATTGTTCTCAGTAGAGATACCTTTATTTAGTATGAAGCACTTGTGTGAAAATTATCCTTTGGGAGACACTACTTCAACGGTATCCTGATAACCAATTAAAGCTTTTTTAGCAATTCCCAAAAACAGCCCGGTCTCAAGAAGGCCGGGTATCTTTTTCAACTGGGCATCCAACAATTCCAAATCATTGGGAGGATGGGGAAATTTAATATCCAGTATTAAATTGCCATTGTCGGTTATGACAGGACCATCCTTGCGTGCAGCATCGCGGATTTCCGGAATACCGCCCAATAGGCGGATTTGCTTCTTTGCAAATGAAAGGGCAGCAGGGATTACTTCAACAGGTAATGGAAATTTTCTGCAAAGGGAGGAGACCATCTTGGTTTTATCTGCTATCAGGATAAATTGGTCTGCCATGGAGGCAATAATCTTCTCACTGGTATGAGCAGCTCCCCCGCCTTTAATGGCATTGAGGGAAGGGTCAATTTCATCAGCTCCGTCAATTGTCAAATCCAAATGATCACATCGGGTGACATCCATCAACGGAATACCCTGTTCAAGGCAAAGCAGCCTGGTTCCGAGGGATGTAGGTACTCCTTGGATGCGTAAACCTTCTTCCTTTACCCTTCTGCCAAGCTCCTCGATAAAAAAAGCAACGGTGGAACCGGTACCGATTCCGATCTTCATACCGTCCTTCACCAAATCTGCTGCGCGTAAGCCTACCATTTTTTTTAATTCTTTATTACTGGAAACCGATTTCAAAAAAAAACCCTCCTTCTTCCATTCCATTAACAACCGCTCAATTCAATTTCATATTATATAACATCTTTTCTGTCGAAGTCTACCGAAAGACAATAATTCTTGTAAAAACTGCTCATTCTTTCAGCTTGTCCAATACTTTTTTCAAAGCTTGCTGAATTTCCTCTGCCGTTTTGCGGTATGCCTCATCCGACTGACCAAAGGGATCGGAAATATCCTTGTTTTCCATTTTCGCAAATTCCTTCAGGGTATGAATCTTTTTCCATACAGAAGGATGCAGCGTTTGTATGAACCTTTTATGCCGGTCTGTCATAGTAAGAATCAGGTCAGCCTGATCCAGGAGCTTGTCATCGATGGGCCTGGTTCTATGATCCTTCAGGCTTATTCCCAGCTCCTCCATAATCAGGCCGGCCTGCCTGCTGGCCTTCTGGCCGAATGAAGCTGCTATTCCGGCTGAATCTGCCTTCAGCCCTTTCAACCCGGCTTTTTGCACCATATCATTAAATAGAGCTTCCGCCATGGGACTTCTGCATGTATTACCCGTACAAACAAAGAGTATGCGCACTTCTTACACCCTCCAGTCCAGTTTTGCCTGTATGCGAAATATGACTGCAGTATAGCCTGCTACAGATCGATGATATGAAATCCGGCAGCACGGGCTATGCGATTCATAACCGCCAAACCCTCGCCCTTCTCATCTACTCCCTCCGCCAATATAAAATCCACATTCAAGCCGTCAAATTCCCTTAATCGCAAAAAAAGATTCCCCGCCAGTTCTGCAGGTTGTCTCCTGTCTCCCATGGACAGCCTTATGCCTGTCTGATAGTGGGAAATGGTCTGATCCGTAGCCAGTATACCTGCCCGATAACCTTCGCGCTCCCCTTTGCAGGCTTCCGTATTGATATATGTCACCTGCCTGTGCAAATTACCGCGAACCAAAGTTACCGGAGCATTGGGCGCATAATGTGTATATTTCATCCCCGGAGATCGTACTCTTTGTCCTTCCCGTAAGGGTTTCATGACATTGGGATGAATGCGTACCTGCCCGACTATTGATTGCAGCATTTCAACAGTTACCCCGCCGGGCCTTAAAACAAGGGGTACGGATCCGGTCAGATCCAATACGGTGGATTCCACTCCAATATCAGTCCTGCCCCCGTCCAGGATCAAAGGTATGCGTCCATCCATGTCCTCAACTACATGTTGTGCTAAGGTCGGACTGGGCCGCCCCGATATGTTGGCGCTGGGTGCAGCTATTGGTACTCTTGACAGGGAGATAAGCTTAATAGCCACCGGATGAGCCGGCATTCGTACACCTACCGTATCCAGGCCGGCTGTTACTCCCATAGGCACCAGCCTGGTTTTATTCAGAATCATGGTTAGAGGCCCCGGCCAAAACCGGTCAGCCAGGAGATAAGCCTGTTTCGGAATATTCTCTGCCAGCCTACTCCATTCGGAAACGTCGTGAATATGTATAATCAGGGGATTGTCTCCCGGTCTGCCTTTTGCTTCGAATATTCTGCCTACCGCCCGGGAATCCAGTGCATTCGCACCCAGGCCGTACACAGTTTCGGTCGGAAAAGCAACCACTTCACCACTGCGTATCAATTGCGCGGCTTCCATGATTTCCTTCTCCTGCTTCAGCGGGTCAGTTATGGATATGACCCTGGTCTTCATTTGTGTATTCTCCTTTTGTCATATTAAATCAATTTTGTCATAATGATGCCCAGCAGTATGCCCAGAATCAGGCCGACACCTGAGATTCTGCCCGGATACAGGTCCCTGGATTCAGGTATCAGTTCGCTGCATGTGATATATAACATGGCACCACCGGCAAATCCAAGGCACAGGCTGATAAAAACCATGGAGATTTCCCCCAGTATATAGCCTATCAATGCACCGATTCCCGTTGGAATGCCCGCCAAAAGGGCAGCCAGTACAATTTTCATCGGATGCATGCCGCCCATACGCATAGGGGTTGCCATGGCTATACCCTCCGGTATGTCATGCAGTGCAATTATTAAGCTCAAACTGGCGCCAAAATTCTGGAAGGATGTAAAGCCTACGCCAATGGCCAAACCTTCCGGAAAGTTATGTATGGCGATCCCGATTCCAATTAAAATTCCAGTACTGACATAGCTCTTACGGCGATTATTCCTTAAACTTCTGCCTCTGTTCCGCTTTTTTGACAGGAGTTTTTGAAGAGCTGCAATAACAGCTACTCCGATTATCGTACCCAATAAGCCGATGCCAAGCCCTCCCAGCTCAAAGGAGCGGGGCAGAAGATCAAAACAAACCACCGCCATCATTAATCCTGCTGACATGCTGAGTATTGTGCTCAGCATGCGTTTACCCGGTTGATTGAGTAAAAACCCGAAGGCTCCGCCCAGTCCGGTACCGATGATTCCTGCTGCAGTACCCGTAACTGTGCCAAGCACCAAATTATCCAACTGATCATCCCCTTCAAATACAATATGGCCAATACCATTGTATTCGAGGATTTCCGCTGTATTCACATATGATTGAGTTATATATCTGCAGTTCAATCAGAAAACCGTAATCCGGCCTCCAAGGTCTGCAGCCTTTCGGCTTGCTCCGCTTGTGCCAGACTTTGCAGTACTTCCGTCAGGTTGCCGTCCAGAAAGTCCTCCAGCTGATGAATGGTCAGCCCGATACGATGATCGGTTACCCGGCTCTGTGGATAGTTATAAGTTCGAATGCGTTCACTGCGATCACCGGTACCCACCTGACTCTTTCGGTTTTGCGCATACTCCTCTTCCATTTCTTTGCGGGCAATATCCAGCAGCCTGGATTTCAACACCTTAAGAGCCTTTTCCTTGTTCTTAAGCTGCGATTTCTCGTCCTGGCAGGTAACCACCATACCTGTGGGTAGATGGGTTACCCGTACGGCAGAATCCGTTGTGTTGACACTTTGCCCTCCATGACCGGAAGAACGGAATACATCAATACGCAGATCATTGGGGCTAATTTCAATATCCACATCTTCCGCTTCCGGAAGCACCGCTACAGTAGCAGTGGAAGTGTGAATTCTTCCCCCGGATTCCGTTGTGGGTACCCGCTGCACCCGATGCACACCGCTTTCATATTTCAGGCGGCTGTATGCGCCTTTTCCTTCTATGGTAAAGATTAGCTCCTTAACCCCGCCCAATTCGGTAAAATTGGAGCTCATCACTTCAATATTCCAACCCTGCCGCTCTGCGTACCGGCTGTACATACGAAATAATACCGCACCAAAAAGAGCCGCTTCTTCCCCGCCGGCCCCGCTGCGTATTTCCATGACCACGTTTTTCTCATCCATGGGATCCTTGGGAAGCAGCAGCAGCTTTATCTCTTTGACAAGGGATTCCTGCTTCTGCTTCAATTCGTCCAGCTCCTGTTCAACCAACTGGCGGAATTCCCTGTCGTCAGTTTCCCGCAGCAATCCTTGTGCTTCTTCGACTTCCTTATTAATACCTTTCAATTCCCTGTAGCGGGTTACAATATCCTCCAGCGAAGCATGTTCCTTAACCAGCGCCTGCCACTCCTCCTGACGGTTTATTACCTCAGGATCCGCAATGACCTTCGCTAACTCCTCATAACGTTCTTCTATGAGATCCAATTTCTCCAGCATATTGATTCTCCCTATTTTTTATGAAAGACTACAAACCGCTCAATGCCGGCTAAGTCCTTGTGTACTTCCTGCCTGTGATATAATCCGGTTTCCATAAAAATATCCTGTACTGATTTGCTTTGCCCATATCCTATTTCCATTGCAATAAGCCCGCCATCCTTCATATACCCACATGCCTCCCGGGCTATCCTGCGATAGAAGTCCAGGCCGTCAGTACCGCCATCCAGGGCTGTGACGGGTTCATACTTACTGACCTCCGGCATCAATTCGGGGATTTCACCGGTAGGAATATAGGGCGGGTTTGAAACAATCACATCAAAATACTCACGGAAATGAGCAGAATCAAGGGATGAAAACAAGTCTCCATGATAAAAGTTAATCTGATGGAACACCCCGTTGTCTTTTGCATTCTTTTTTGCAACCTCCAGGGCCTTTTCCTGAATATCCACTGCTGTGATATCCGCTTTCAGGTAAACCGCCAGGCTGACTGCAATAGCTCCGCTTCCCGTACCCAGATCCAGAACAGCCGCCGGCTGAAGCATTTTCTTCGCAATTCTCAGCACATATTCCGTGAGCAGCTCTGTTTCCCATCTGGGAATCAGCACCCTTGGATCCACATGAAAGGGCAGCCCCATAAAATATTTGGTACCTGTTATATATTGAATGGGTTCTCCTGCCAACCTTCTTTGCAGCATGCCGTTAAAGACATGCATTTGCTCCGAAGTCAGGGGATAATCTCTGTTTAAGTATAACTCATGCCGCTGCCATCCGAGAATATTCGACAATAATATCTCACAATCCAGCCTGGGAGATTCCACTCCCTTTGCCTGCAGCATCTGACATCCTGCTGTCAGCGCATCCATCAGCACCGGTTTCAATCTTGAGATCCCTCTCTTCCTCAGCTATGTCGCCGGCTGCTTCCTGAAAAGCCCGGATGGCAACCTCCAACTGAGAGTCATCCGGTTCACGGGTGGTCAGCTTTTGCAGCATCATCCCCGGATACATAACAGCACGGATAAAACGGGCATCGCTCTTCCCAGCTGCCCGGGTAACCTCATAGGATAAACCGGCGATCAGCGGAAGCAGAAGCAGACGAGCCAGTACCCGTATGAATATATTCTGCCACCCCATAAAGGAATAAATAACAATACTGATTACCATGACAATGAGTAAAAATGCCGTCCCGCATCTGGGATGAAGAGTGGAATACTTTCGTGCATTTTCCACCGTCAATTCCTCATCATGTTCATAGCAGTGGATGGTCTTATGCTCGGCACCGTGATATTCAAATACCCTGCGGATATCCTTCATTTTGGATATCAGGACAAGATAAATCAGGAATATGCCCAAGCGGATAAACCCTTCCATAAGGTTGACAACCACATTGCTGTGAATGAGAGGCCGGATCAAACCCGAAAGCAAAGCGGGGAGCAGAATAAACAGCCCAATGGCAAAGGCAGCAGCCAACACAACGGCTGAGTATAGAACTACTTCTTCCGCCTCCTTGCCAAGCTTGTCGGCCAAGAATGCTTCAAACCTGGAAGGCTTATATTCTTCCGTATCCCCGATTAATTCAGCGGAAGTCATCAAAGATCTGACCCCCAGAGCCATGGTTTCGGCAAAGGTTACGATACCTCTGAGAACGGGTAATTTCAATATGGGATACTTATTCCTGACAGTGGTCAGGGTCTGCTTTTTGACCTGGATGGTTCCATTAGGCTGCCTTACAGCTATGGCCATACATTCAGGAGCCTTCATCATGACTCCTTCCATAACGGCCTGACCGCCGATTGTACTTTTCTTCATCTTTCCTCCCTCTAAAAAAATACAGACCAGGGGAACCCTAATCTGTATTGCCGGTCAACAGGATGTTATTTTTCACCTGTCATCCCATATCTCTTCCGGAATCGTTCCACACGTCCGCCGGTATCAACCAGCTTCTGTTTTCCGGTAAAGAATGGGTGACACTTGGAGCATATTTCAACCCGAAGCTCTTTCTGCGTGGAGCCGGTTGTAAAAGTTTCCCCACATGCACACCTGACCACTGCTTCACCATATTTCGGATGGATGTTTTCCTTCAACTTTTTCACCTCTTTCGTGATCTTTGTGCAATGATTTTCATTTAAAGTTAATTCCGTTCTGTTGAGAAAGAATCTATTCTTTAACTTTTACAGTATAACATATGGCTATTCATAAAACAAGATTGATTTTTTAAAGTGATTCTTCCAAATGACAAGGGTCAATAGGACTTCCAAGGCGGCAGGATACCGGCTTTCTGAGCGGACTTGAGCATAATGGCAAATACAGGCCCAAGAATCAATCCGGCAAATCCAAACAGGCGATATCCCAGGTATATAAAAATCAGGGTAACAAGGGGGTGAATCCCGATATTTCCTCCTACGATTCTGGGTTCAAGAAATTGCCGGACAACTGTAACTATCATATATAATATAAGAAAACCGGCAGCCTGAAAATAACTGCCATTGATTAAAAATATAATTGCTCCGGGTACAAGTACGGTACCAGGCCCCAGGATGGGCAATAAATCTGCTGCTGCAGTTAATATGGCAAGAAACAGGGAATACCTGATACCCAGAATGGTATAACCCAGCAATACCTCAAAAAAACCAATAGTAACCAAAATTAGAAGTGCCTTGATATACCCGGTCATAGCGGCAAACAGATCATTTTTGATGCTCCTGAACTTGATGCCCCAGCTGTCGGGTATTTGGCTGAATACAAAGCGCGAGATCCGTTCCCTGTCCCGGCTGATGAAAAAAGCCGCCACAAGGGTAATGACCGTATACAAAAGGGCTTGGGGCAGTGATGTAAGCACCTTTATCATGGCTTTCAGCAAATTATTGATTCCTAATGTAACGGTGTCCCCAATTTTAGCCAGAATCCCGTCCAGACTGGATTCAATTGCCAGCACCGCTTCCCGGGGCAAAGCGGCATACCAAACTCCGCCTAAATCAATCCACCGGCGTATACGGAGCAAAATATTCTCATAACCGGTGCTTATCTTTGTAAGCTCCCATACCTCCATTAAGAGGCGATAGAAAAGAAAGCCGATTAAACCGCCGGCCAATACTACAAAAATAAAAATGGAAACGGCTGATGCTGCCCCCCTGGAAAAACCAAACCTTTTTTGCATAAAACCGGCAGGCTTTTCTATAATGCAGGCGATAAGAAATGCAATTATAAAGGGAGCGAAAAACAAGAGCAGCTTTGTCAGAAGCAGATAAAGGATCAGCAGCACCAAAACTATCTGCAGTACCGTTTTTATCATTTTTTTATGTCTCTCATTAAGCCAAGTCATAACCTGCTCCTTGCAAACCCATATCGGATAAATAAAAATAATGCATATTTTTACCGGCTATGCTAGCGGTAGCTGGTATAATTGGATCGGTCATATCGATCATTACGATCAATATAGCCTTCCTTTTCGACTATGGCAAAATGCTCCATCATGAGGTCAATGAACTCGTCATTGGAATTGGTTCGCATTAAATCATTGATTATAATTTCCATGATCTGATCCGGCCGTCCTTCACTTAGGTTTTTTCGAATAGCCCAGACGCCTTCCAATTCCTTTTGGTTCATGAGCAGATCTTCGCGCCGGGTGCCGGATTTGTACAGGTCTACTGCAGGGAAGATTCGTTTTTCAGACAGTTTTCGATCAAGATGGATTTCCATATTCCCTGTGCCTTTGAATTCCTCATAAATTACGTCGTCCATACGGCTGCCGGTCTCTACCAGGGCAGTAGCTATTATGGTCAGGCTTCCCCCTTCTTCAATGTTACGTGCACTGCCGAAGAACCTTTTGGGCTTGTGCAGGGCTGAAGAATCCAAGCCGCCGGATAGAATTCTGCCGGTAGATGGTACCACCTGGTTGTATGCCCGTGCCAGGCGTGTGATGCTGTCCAACAGGATTACGACGTCGCGGCCATGCTCTACCAGACGCTGTGCCCGCTCCAGTACCATTTCCGCTACCTTAATGTGATGATCCGGCAATTCGTCAAAAGTGGAATATACAATATCACCGTTGATGGATCTCTGCATATCTGTTACTTCCTCCGGCCGTTCATCAATCAGCAGAACTATGAGATGAATCTCAGGATAGTTCATGGATATGCTGTTGGCTATTTTCTTCAGTAAGGTGGTTTTTCCAGCCTTGGGCGGCGAAACAATCAAACCCCTCTGTCCCTTACCGATGGGAGAAACCAAATCAATAATGCGGGTTGCAAGATCCTTGCTGTGTTTCTTGTTTTCCAATGTGATTCTCTTATTGGGATAGATTGGAGTCAATTCCTCAAAGGGACGGCGCAGCGGTGCCTTTTCCGGATCCTGTCCGTTGACGGCTGTTACATACAGAAGTGCTCTGAACTTTTCTCCTTCTTTGGTTCGTCTGGTTTTACCGGACACCAGGTCCCCTGTTTTCAAGCTGAAACGCCGAATCTGGGATTGAGAAATATAAACATCCTTGTTTCCCGGCATATAGTTCTCGCAGCGTAAAAATCCGTATCCGTCGGGGAGTATTTCCAGTATGCCTTCAACATTGCCTACGTCACTGTTGCTCAGCAATTCCGGTATAGCAGGATTGGATGTGTTGTAAAACTTTCTTGCATATGCAACCTTTCTCTCATATTCCTCCTGGTCTGCCTGTGCTTCTGCATCTTCTGTATCGCCTTCCGAATCGCTGCTCCTTGTGTGTATGGATTCGTCTGTTTCCTCTTCCGAAGTATCGCTTTGTACATCCGGGACAGAATCTTTAATGGGCTCATCATCAATTTGAAGCTGGACAGGGGTCGCGGTGTCGGCAGCCTCGGTTCGATCAGGCGGTTGAGTAACCAGGTCTGCAACACTCCCGATTTCTGCAGTCTCCTTTGGTTGTGCTTTTGCCTGTTGAGCGGATTCAGACTTTCTGGGTCGTCCTCTCCTTCTCTTTACCGGCGGCGCAGGCTCAGGCTGCGCTTGATCCTGTTGTATTACATCCTCTGAGGAAGGCTGCTCTGCTGTTAACTGATTCATTTGGCTTTTGGACATTTCTGTGAGTCTTTCCTGAATCTTTTCAATCAGCTGACTCTTTTTATACCTGGTTACACCTTTAACACCTATCTCCTTTCCAAATTCTCTCAATTGGAGAATGGTGTTCTTACTTAAGTCATTTAAATTCAAATCCAAATCTTCTTTCCCCACTTTCTTTAATAGAATCATTTACACCACAAAAACAATGTGTTGATCTGATTTGTTATTTTTTCTATTTGTACGCAACTGGACTGTACTAATTATACTTACTCTTACTTGTTTTTCTACCATGCGTTTTCATGAAAAGATTAGCATGCGCTTGTCATACATGTCTTTGGTATCATGTCCTTAGTATTATTGCCTGATCTTTTGGTTTCATCCGTTTTCTTATAAAAATCGGAAACAAAAAAGAAAAGTGAATAGAGCAGTGCATACAACGGAAAGGTTTTTCAGTGCCTTTGTGCCTGTTACTCCTTTTATGTTTTATGTTAATATATAAACGAATATTCGTCAACCAAAACCAACAATTTTGAAAAAAATTGGATTGCAACCTAATATTCCTCAATATCAATACACTTTGCCTGAATTTCCCTGCCCAGAAAACGGCCACCTATTGTCTGGAAACCCTGGCCAAAATCACTGACATAGAACTCAATGCCTGGGTGCTCCTGTCCGTTATTTAACTGATTGGAGCTTTTCAATATTTCTTTTACCCGGCGGGCAGTATTAACCGCGGGATTTACCAGGCGGACATCGGAATTAAGAACGGATGCTATGGTTTTCTCCAAAAGAGGATAGTGGGTGCAGCCCAGAACCAGAGTATCTACCTTTTGCTGCTTGAATACCTGCAAATAGCGTTCAGCGGTATAACGGGCCACTTCCGTATTGCTCCATCCTTCCTCTGCAATGGGAACAAACAGGGTACAGGCCTGATCAAATACCTTGATATCCGGGTTGATGGCTCTAATGGCATCGGGATAGGCTTTGCTGCGTATGGTGCCGCTGGTACCGATTACCCCCACTCTGCCGTTACGGGTTGCTTCCGCGGCAGCCCGGGCACCCGGCTGTATGACGCTTACAAGAGGCAGATTAAATGAATCGGATAATATCTCAAAACAGCATGCACTGACGGTATTGCATGCAATTACAGCTATTTTTACATTTTTACTCAATAAAAACCGGATACTTTGGGAGGAGTATCTGGTTACAATTTCCCTGGATCGGGTACCGTAAGGTATGCGGGCCGTATCTCCGAAATAGACGATGTTTTCCCCGGGAAGCTCTTTTATTATCTCTATTACAACAGTCAGCCCTCCAAGGCCGGAATCAAATACACCAATGGGGCGGTTGTCCATGCAGTATACCTCCTTCTCCAGCTCTATTCTACTATGATGATTTCAGGAAAACAACCATATGATTATTTTTTGCTTTCATAAAAGCTGCACATATCTGCACGTTAAAAAGAAAGCAGAGGGTTTACCTCTGCTTTCCGGACAGGACAATATCGATATTTCTGCTTCTGGTTATTTCTGCTGATTGTTGACGGATCGCTCGGCAAACTCTATGGCTTTTTGTACGATTCGGCCGCAATCCCGGGAGGACACGCTTCCCCAGCCCTCGTTCCTGACCACATCGTATACACCGAGCTCTTTGGCGATTTCTGCCTTCAGGTTCTCAGACATCATTCTGCGATTCCGTGCAGCCACATCGATACCTCCTCTATAATTGCACCGAAAATCATTTCGATGCTGATCTTATTTTGTCCTGATCAAAATGAAATATAATCAACAAATCCTGGTTACATTGTCAATGAACCATTTTCGGTATCGATAATCTGAAGAATATCTGCCTCTTGCCCGCTGTTGGCATCAATATAAACGATGAAGTTCTTTTCGCCTAATTTCCCCTTGAATTCATAGCATAAACGCTCACGTTTTCCCTCTGTTGGAATTACCGCTTTGCGGGAGGATATAATTTCCAAATTGGGATTTACCAGTTTTTGCGCTTCCTCCATGGAAAGGGCAGGCTCCTTAAACTTCCTGTCCCTGTGAGACAGGAGGTAATTTCTTGCTTCCAACCCGTAGATATTGCCGTCATCCAATGCAATTTTAACCTTAATCAAATCAGGATATATTATGATATCATCCTGAACATATGCAAAATTAATGGTGGATATCCCATCGAAGTTTTGCTGATAGGTAGGCACCATACCCTCATATCCATTATCTTCGAGAAATTTGCCTGCCTTTTCCATGGCCTGCTTTATGGAAATCGTCTCTTTTTCTGCAACATACGGGCAGATTAAGTTAACAACCTTTCCACCCTTTTTACTGACGGAAATATTAAAAGGCAGGTCAGGTTTGCCTTTAACCCACACCTGAAATCCCCAGGTATCCAGTATGCCGTTGCTGCTGTCTGATGCTTTTTCAATCTTGACTGCTCTGCCGGTACCGATGAACTTCAAGGCAATATCCCTGGCCTGTTGTTCAGTAACGGCAGCACCTTTCAACTCGGTTCCCGTATGCTGATCCAATGCCTCGGAAAAAGGCCCGTCGTAAATAAGGGAGGGATATTCCATACCGGTTTTTTGTATATTCACAAATTTTTTGGTATAGATATCGTCCGATGCTTCATAAAAACTTGCTTTGGCAGAACGCATCAGCTCTCCCCAATTCATTTGGTTCTTCAGTGTTTCAGTGGTCAATTTTGTCAGTTCCTCATTGAGTTTGACAGCATTCTCATGAAGATGCTGCAGATTTTCCATTTCCTTTAAATTAATGGTTTTTCCGCCGGAAATTTTTTTGTTCAAATAATAGGTATAATCGGACAGTTGATTCAGAAATTTTGACGTCTTATCCAGGGCAATATGGGAAACCGGCAGCTGTCCCAGGTCCAACTGGGCCGCTTCTGCCTGCCTGCTGATATCAGACAGCAGCATCATATGCTGACTTCGATCACCGCTGACCATCAGCTTGGACAACCCGTTTTCCACGTTTCCCACATTTCCGACCAATTCATAAAAGGATTTTTGATACATATTATCCATATGCCTGCTATATTTTTGATTCAATTTATATTGCTGGTAACCCCAGGCTCCGGTAAAAGCAAGAGCAATGGCTAAAATTGCAGGCAATATCCATTTCCTCATAACAACCTTCCTTTCAAGTAGCAAACCTGTGTTTCCCAATTACAATATGAACAGGTCTGCTCCATATCCACTTACTGGTAGCTTTTGCAGGGTTGTAATAATATATGGCTCCATAGGTGGGATCCCAGCCGTTCAAAGCATCCCGTGCTGCCCGTATTGATTCCTCATCCGGTGCCAGGTTGATCTGTCCGTCAGCAACAGCTGTAAAGGCCAGAGGCTGATAAATAACACCGGCAATTGTGTTGGGAAAATCCGGATGTCTGACTCGATTCAAGATAACGGCTCCGACGGCAACCTTGCCAATATAAGGTTCACCCCGAGCTTCTCCGTGTATTGCAGCTGCCAAAAGATAGACATCATTGGAGCCGGTATTTGTGCCTTGCCTTGAGGGGGCCGGTGCAGAGGCTGCTGTGCCGGAGGTGAGCCGAATCCCCAAGGCATTGGCTGTCTGGGTCCCAATCACACCATCCTGCTTCAAACCATGTTTTCTCTGAAACCAAACAACAGCATTATAGGTAGCCTGTCCGAATACTCCGTCAATCGGACCGTCGTAGTAGCCCCATTGTTTGAGCTTTCTTTGTACTTCAGATACCTTGTTTCCTGTGGAGCCCCAATACAGACTGGCTGCTTGCGCAGTCTGTTTGTCACCAAAATGAAATTGAATCACCATACCTGTACAAATGAACAAGGTTGCAAGTATGGAAACAAAAATAAGCCTTCGTTTATATCCCATATTTTTCTTCCCTTCTTTCCCATGGCTTTGAATGTATTTTTTGCCAGCCCTAAGCAGGATATTCATACGAAGGCATTCCAACTTTTTACATAAAAAAAGAAGGGGTGCCCTTCTGTATTTATTGTATATAAAATTTTATTATTCAGCCTGTATCGATTTGATTCAAGATGCGCCTGGTTTTGCAGTAAAGCCTGGCTACTAAAAAAGGCCATTGATCCATTCCTTAAGCCTTTTCCATAACCCGGCAGCCTTGAAAGTATATATTACGGTTTTTTGCTCTTCAATCGGTGAGCTGTTCTGAACCGCCTCCCAGCTGCTGTCTTCCACGGGCTGCTCAGCTATCCCTGATGAAACGTCTACAAAACAGAGGGGTGGAAACATAACACACCACCAGTTGGCACCCTGTCCCTCCCCTATGACCAGCCGCAGAGCCTCATAGTTGCCTGCCGGATAAACCAGATCACCATAAACCCTGGTGGGGAAGGGGTAGGTACCCAGTTGAGCTTTCACCTTATAAGAAAAGCCCCGGCTGTTTATCTCTGAAGCAGCTACTTTCTCCAGCTCTGACAGATTGGCCTGAATGGTATGTCGGGCTTGTTCAATAGACGGGAATTCTTTAAACTTCTCTCCAAAGGTTAAAAGCAGACGATCCCGGACATGTAGTTTTAATGCCTGATCTTCAGGTGAATCGCTGTTGGCGATAACGTGCAGGCGGATCAAATCATCACTCCTGATTGGCTGCACCAGCCCGGTACAGGCTGAGATAATCAGCATAACAAGTGCCGCTGCCGTAAAAATCCATTCATATCTCTTCATTTGTATACCCCCGTATCTCAATTTCCTATTAAGGAGTATTGACAGGATACGGAAATTTATACATAAATAATATAGATAAAGTATAAATATCTACCGCTCTGCTATGCACTTTGCATGCGAAAATATCTCACCACCATTTCCAGGTCACTGGGCTTATCCACGTCATTGCTGATTTCCGGGTAGGGCACGATCATTGCCGAAGCCTGTATGTCCAGCAGCCTGCAAAAACGCTCTTCCACCTCAGGTATGGTCAGCATGCCCAGCATCAGCCCCACCAGAAATTTTACCCCCAGCAGCCTGCCGGTTTTCAAAGGCTGCTTTCTGAATGCAATGATTTTTTTTGCAAATTCTTCACAAGATTCCATTACTGCCGGATTCAAATAAATAGCATTGCCGCCTGTATATGTGCCCTCCCTCAGGCGGACATAGGTCCGTTCTGCCCCCGGAAAACGCTCCTCATTCAGCCTTTTTTCCACTATTGGATAGCAGAAGTCTCCCCCTTGCTGAACACAGCGTTGAATGAAGTCGGTTATCATCCATCCGGTAATCATGGGAATATCAGAGGTTACGATAAGTACCGCCATGTCATTGATAAAAGGTTCCATGCCTGCCTTTACATTTTCAAAGAGGGATTCCCTTTCCTTCATGTAATAATCCACTTTATCGCCAAGATGCTTTTTGAGAAGATCTGACGGCCCTACAGCTGAAATTTTGTTTATCAGCGGAGAATCCCGAAGCGCATCTATCACATATTCCACCATCGGTTTCCCGCTTATGGAAAGCAGCGACTTATTGTCCACACCTTCCTTAATAAACACTTTCCTGCTGTCTCCGGCTAATACAATTGCACTGATCCCGGTCATAGGCTTCCTCCTTTTGTTATTTCCACTCCCCTGCCATGGGATGAAGCGACAAATACCTGTGAATAATGCCTCTTTAGTATTTCTGCTGCCTGCTGCGCATCAGAAATAGTTTCAAATACACCGAATACGGCCGGGCCGCTTCCGGTCATCATTGCAGCTGCCGCACCGGTTTCATCAAGACGGGCCTTGATCTCATTGATTTCAGGATGAATGTTTGTAGTTACAGATTCCAGCACATTGCCCATATGGCAGCGGAGGAGACGCAGGTTGCCCTGTGCCAGCAAATCATAAACTGTTTTCCAATCAGGATGAAAGGGAATCTGTTCGATATCCAGGCCATTGTAAACCGATGCGGTGGATACCCCAAAGGGAGGCTTAATCAGTACCAATGGAATTGCTTCCAGATCAGGCAGAGGAGTAAGCTTTTCCCCGATCCCCCGGGCGATTGCCGTGCCTCCGTGAATACAAAATGGCACATCCGCTCCCAGAACGGCGCCCAGTTCAGCCAGCCCGGAGCGTGTAAGACCCAGCTTCCACAGGACGTTTAAACCAACCAGTACCGCCGCTGCATCAGTGCTGCCTCCGGCCAGCCCTGCTGCAATTGGTATGTTCTTTTGGATGTGAATATGAATTCCGGTAGTGATACCGAAATAATCCTTAACCAGTCTTGCTGCTTTTGCAGCCAGATTGTTTTCATCCAAAGGCATCCCTGCAGAATTGCTGAATACCTGTATTCCATTATCATATTCCGTTAATACAATATCGTCCCAGAAGCTGATGGACTGCATCAGCATTTCCACCTCATGGTAACCGTCCGCCCGCCTGCCTTTTACATCCAGGGTCCAATTAATTTTTGCCGGTGCCCTGAGCCTGATTCTGCCCATTATTCCTCCCAATTGAAGAAGATGCTTCCAAATTAAGGTTATAGTATATTATACAATATTATCCGTATTATCTCCATACCATCCAAGGAACAGTATTGTAAAGAAAAAATTAAGAAGGCCACAGGCAGCCTGCAGCCTTCTCTATTCCATATCAGATAATAAGACTAAATTATGGAGGATTCCAGTTTCTTATAAATGAGAAGCCTGGTCCCCGGAGTCAGGACATCGCCCTCCAAAGCATTGTATTTCAAAATACCCGAAATGGTGGTATTGTATTTCTTGGCTATAGCCCAAAGCGTATCATCGGGCTGAACATAGTAAATATAAATTCCTGCTTCCCGGCCCATCACCTCTTCCACTTCCTCCGCACTGATAATGACATCCTTCTCTATAGTCTGAAAAACCGAAGTACGGCACAGGATGGGAATTTTCAGTTCAGCTTCATCCTGAGCAAGCAGTGTGTAGCTGACATTCTCCACAACGGCTTCGCTCTCACAATCCATGTCCGCCTGCACGCCGTCTATCTCCATTGTGTGACGGAAAGGAAAATCCTCCTGAAAGCTTCCCACAGGCAGAGTCGGATCATTAGTCTGATAATAAACCTGAGCTGTAAAGATGCCTTCTACAATAACCCTGCCCTCCTCAGTTCTGTCGTCGGTTATGGCAGGTCTGACTTCTACATAAAGAATTCTCCTTGCCTTGGGTACACCCTCGGGAAAAGAAATGCTTTCCTTTAAAATGGTTTGACCCTGGCCCTCCCCCATAAGCTGCTTCATCTTGATTTTTCTTTTTTTCAGGGTGATGGCCAGGCTGGGGCTGTATGCATCAACCAGTATTTCCCCTTCCTGGGCTTCAAATACCTGGGCATCCAGTCCCAGTACCAACTCGGTGTCTATGATTCTTAATTCATTGTTGATGTTTTCCCTGGCATCTGCATAAAATTCCGATACGGCAACATCTGCCCAACATTCCATTCCCTGATATGCCCCTTCAATTTCCACAGCATGACTGAAGGGGATGCTGTGGGACAGATATTGAATGGGCTCATCTTCGTCCCCGCAAAGGTAAAGCAGCTTTAAATCCACTTCTCCGTGAACCACTACCTTGTTGTCAGCCGCTTTCTTTTCATTAATCCTTACCCTGGCATTCTTCCTTAGAATTTTCCGGATGGTAGGCATGGAATCAGCAAGCTCCAGATCCTCCCGAATCATGGTCTGGGAATAACCCGTTCCTGCAATGGCCGTTACCCGTATGCTGTCCCGCAGAACCTCCACATCCTCAACACCGGAAAATTCGGTAACTGCTTCCATTTCTGCTACCTGGCTTACCTGACCGGAAAGATCCAGTACGGATTTGACATTAATCTTTCTGCCGGATACCAATTCATAATCCACATGCTCCACATTTAATTTGATACGGGATGCCATCCTGGGTTTAGCCCCCGGCAGGTCAAGATATTGCGTAAAGCCAATCTCGGCATCCAGGGAATCGATAACCGTGTCATCCTCCGGAATGTACAAAACGTCATAGCGAAGAATCCCTTCTACCATTACCTTGTCCTGAATGACTTCACGACTGGAAACGATAGCCTCTGCGCTTATATCCAGTATTCTGGCAATGGGTATCTTGTTTTCCGGTATGCTGATTTCTCCTTCGACCAGCGCCTGGGATGATTCTTCACTGACTACCTGGTCCAGCCTCAGCAAGTCCCTTCTGTATTCTATCGCCAATGTTGTTCCTCCTCCCCTAACATTATTTGTCCATAAAATTTTCATATTATATAATAGTAGGGGAGAAGGAAAAATATGATTAAAAAAGAAGGCACGCCTTCTTTTTTATTCTGTCAGAATGATCGGCCCTTCAGCCGACACATATTTTTTGATTATTGCTGCAAACAACCAGCTCAACGTTGGATGTGAGAACATCCGAATAGGTATAGGAAAGGGTTTGTACGGATTTTGTATCAATATCTACCTGCACCGTAAAAAGATTATGATAGGTATCGGCAATCACGCCTTCTTTGATGTAGCATCTTTTGCGTCCGCGGTTGGCTTTCAGCCTCACCTTCTGCCCGACATTGGATTCCACAACCTTTTTAATATCAGCCAAAGCTTTTGCATCAATCACGGCATCACATCCCGTCCAGTATGTTAATTGGGATTAGTTTAACCGCCATCCATTTTTATTATTCTTCTTCCTCGGTTTCCTCGTCCAGATCCACCACCGTTAATTCTTCAGATTCCTCCTCGTCTTCGCCATAAAGCTCATCATCCGTATCATGGTTTTGTATTTTGTCCCAGTCATCATCCTTGTTACTTTCTAAATCAGCTTCTTCTTTGTTTTGCTCTATCATGCATTGGTAACACATTTCTTCCCCGGCCTTTATTATATTTTCTCCGCATTCCGGGCAAAAATCATATTCCTCCTCCTCGTCATTGCTCCGTAAGGCATTGCCAACCTCTTCAAGACAAATCCTGCAGAGTATATCGGTACTTATGATATAATTGAGGCTGCAACGCGGACATTTTTTATAAGCCATATATGATCCCTCCACATATAATGCTACATTTTATGACCGGATTTTTAATAGCTATTATATACCCAATTCAATAAAATAAAACCATATGTTATTCATAATGACAAGGATTTGTTTTCGACATCAATTCGCTGATTCCTCCTTATTTTTTTACAAGTCTTCTGCTGTCAGCCAGCCAATGAGTTGGACAAGCAAATTTTCAGCATATTGTCCAAGTTCAGCATCATAATACAAGAACAGGTTTTTCTCGCATTCATTATAATGAAAGCCCAGCCAGCCGGCGTCCTGAAGCACCAGCTTTATTTCCCGGCCCTGCTCTATGACTTGGTCCAGCCCCGCCGGGGTTATTTCCTCCACCCTTTCCAATAGGCTTTTTTTCTTTTCCTCCCAGAGATCAACATCTATGTTAATTAATTTTTGTTCTTGAATTTTTTTTGCCGTCAGGACTTCCATATGTTTTGAAAACCGCTGCCAATTCAAATCATATCTGCAAAGTGCCTGCAATAGCAGCGTACCCTGAAATATGGCATCCCAGTCCGGTAAAAAACTCCCGAAACGCAGACCTTTTCTGTCCCAAATGACAGCCTTGTCCAATGGTCTGTTCCGCTCTTTCAGCTTATGCAGGGGTAATGCCTCCAATCCGTGATGTTTGAGCAGCAGGTGGGCCAGCTCCGGTGTGAAAATCTCAGTATAAAAATCAAAATCCTTTCCCTTGAATTGCAGCCATTCGTCCAAAATAACAGCCATAGCCCATTCATTTCGAATAATCTGCCCCTGAGGGGATACCGCTCCCATAACACTGCCATCCCCATTGAAGAATAATCCGATATCGCCATTCTTTTGTACCGTCAGCCTGGATACCGGAGACATATTCCTCTCATTTGGCTGGGGAACACAATCCATAAAACCGGGGTTGGGCTTGGTACGGATATGAATTCCTTCCAATCCCATGAATTTCATCAGATCCTGCATATAAGTACCTACACTTCCAAAAAAACTGTCACTGGTTATATAAGGATTTGCTTTGCGAATACTTTCTACATCCACGTTTTTTGCCAGCTCAGCCGCATACTCGGAGAAGTAATCGATATATTGGAGTAAATGCCTGCTGTCTTCCGAACTTCTTGGATATCTTCTGTATAGATAGTGAAACAACCTGTCCATCCATTCCCCGGATACCGGACAGCCGGAGGGAAACCGGAATATCAACCCGGAATATCTTGCGGGACGGCCTTCACCGGTTACCATTATCCCCAGAGCAGCATTACATGAAGAAACCGACATACTCAGAAAGGAAGTAGGTACAGGCTTTTTATGCATAAATACCTTGATTCGGTTGGCGGTCAGCACCCGTTGTATGGACCATGCATATTCTCTGGAAAGAAAACGGGTATCGTATGCCAATACCACCGGATCCGATGGGAACTCATCATTGAGGCAGTCCGCAACAGCCTGGGCAACAATGCTGATGGTTTCAAATCCGATTTCATCACTGATTACACCATGCCATCCGGTTTCACTGAATGTGATCAAGACCGTCACCTCCTCCCTACATTGTATGCAGGCAAAAGATATTCTGTGTAATATCAACTTACGGGTAACAGCCTGTTATCCACATGATTGTCCTGAACTTATCCACAAATTCCACATGTTTATCCCCAAGCCATTGAAATATATGGATTCCGTTTGTGTGGAAAAACCTGACCTTGTCCACAACCATGTTAAAACCTGTACATGGACAAGTTACTTCCTGAGATTTTTGAAGAACTCGGATGGCAATATTAACAATGAAAAAGAAAAAACGGATGAAGCCCTTCGAATGATTTGATATGGAATTGATAATGGGGTAACATATACCGATACTGCATATGGTTATCACGGTGGAAATGGAATGATGCCGCATTCGGCAGGGAAGAAGTATTCAAAATATGATTAGTAATAAAGATATGATATTAAAGTTATGGGATATGTCATTTCTGCATGTCAGCTGACATATCCCTCTTACTGCTAGGCGATACGTTCCATGGAAAGCTTGTCGGCTACCAGCGCAATAAACTCCCCGTTGGTGGGCTTATCATTTTTATCGTAAACAACATAGCCAAAGAGTTGATTGATATTTTCCACCTTGCCGCGGCTCCATGCCACGTCTATGGAATGCCGGATCGCCCTTTCCACTTTACTGGGCGTGGTGTTGAACTTCTTGGCAATGCTGGGATACAGCTCTTTGGTTATGCGGTTGATAATATCATTGTCCTGTACAACCATTTTAATGGCTTCCCGCAGGAAATGATAGCCCTTGATATGGGCCGGAATGCCTATAGTCAGAAATATATTTGTAATTCTTTCCTCCAGGTTTCTCTCTGTATTCTTAGCCGAAGATGCCACACTCTTCTGGCCTGTTAAAGTAGAGGCACCGGACAATTCGCGAATTCGGTTGAGAATCATTTCAAAATCGAAGGGCTTGACCATGTAGTATTTAGCTCCCAGATCAATTGCTTTTCGTATTAATTCTTCCTGCCCTACAGCGGACAGGCAGATTACAGAAGGCTGGTGCTCCTGATTGTTTCGATTAAGATATTCCAATACGCCCAAACCGTCCATATACGGCATAATCATATCCAGCAATACAACATCAGGCTTGACGGCCTGAATCAGTTCCAGCCCCCTGCGTCCGTCGCCGGTTGCGCCTGCAACCTGCATATCATCTTCCATAGAGATCAGGGAAGATATGATTTCCCGTATATGGGGATTGTCATCAATAATTACTACTGTTGTCTTACCGGTCATTTATTTTCCTCCTCATATGTTTACATTTGTTTACATGTTCTTTCATCTTTAGACTGCCTTCGCTAAAGAAAATGATAAATTGTCGAACACTGTAAAATTTAACATTTACTGGTACTACCACTTATATTATCTTAGCATATCGAAGGGAATATTTAAAGGGATAATTTGAAAAAAATCAATAGGGATATGCAATATTTCCGGTAACTGCGTCGATATATAAAAGCCAGTAGCCCGCTCCATATCCATTTTTGACAGGCAGCCACCGAGAAAATCCATGCATGGACATGGGGGGGGCTGCACTGTAGATACCCGGTACCCCGTATATAACATATTGCACTTTTCCTCGATTTCGCATTAACCCTATCAGATAGTGATCCAAACCGCCGCCATTATTACGGTATGGATAGCAGTGATCATACACGCCGTGCTGCGGATAAACAGGCTCATTTCTGTTTTCCACCCTGATCCAGTCCACCTCACCGATTGCATCATCAAAGGGCGTTACCCTTTTATGATTGTCGAACAGCCTGTAATAATATTCCTCCACCTTGCTCCAATAAGGAGTACTTCCCAATTGCATGCTGTAGAAATCCCGAGGTGCTGCATCCATATCCGTATCCTCCTGCATAGCAGCTGATTTGTCGGGCAAACCTTCCGTTTGAGGAAAATTGGTTTCTTCACCGTTCTTGCTAACTTTATTCCGGTAAATGTAACTGATATCCGGCGGGATGAAATTCAGTATTTCCGGATTAATCTGATCTTCCGTATTATCAGTCCGGTTTCCTTCAATTACTCCTTCCTCCTTATCCTGATAGCGCTCATTATTGTCACCTGCCACGTCATTTTGCTGTTCTTCCGAAAATTCATCATCACCTGTTACCCCTTCCTGGAACACAGCGGCTTCTGTATCCGGAATTTGCCTTGGCAATGTGTCCGAACCTGCACCTTCTTCCAAATGCTGATTTGCTTCTCCATCCAGCGAGTACAATCCCCCCATCATATTGCCCCGGGATGCCCTATACATATGTGCCAATCGGTCGGTTACCTCTTTGGACCAATCCAGTACAACCCTCTTGTCCGAATAACCCACCAGGGGATAATGAAGAACACCGCTCTTGTTTAACGGTCTTTCCACCACTGCCAATGCATGATAATCCCCGATGCCGTGTCCGGTTTCTGCTACATCAGCCGGATCAAAGGTAATCTCATATTCTCCCCTTCCGCTGTCCGGCACCTGAATACTGGTAAGCTTGACCGGTTCCACCTCTTCCATATTTGAAACCAGGACAACATCATATATGGCCTTTTGGGGCTTTGCCGGCTTCATATCCTGTATGTAAAGCTGCATTTTCCCGTTGTTTTTTCTGATTTCCAATTTAACATACCCGGCAGGCTCTTTACCGTCACGCAGGCTGTATCCGCTGTCCTGATTCTTTAATATGATAAAAGATCGATGGAACTGACGATTTCTTAACAACGAAACCCTCTCCTTTCCCGTTTTATGGTTTCCGATGTCGAAAACCCATGCCATTAGCGCATAAACTTATCCATACTAATATATGTGACTGATGGGAAAAAGTACCCTGAATATTGTCAGGAAATTGTATAAAAAAAGCCGCCGACTATGCCGGCGTACTGTTGGCTATTATATGTGATTACTGATAGATGCCAATTCCTCCAGGGTGAGGGTCTCTCCCCTCCGTCTGGGATCTATGCCCAGACTTATGAGTTTTTCGTTTAGAGCTGCTTTATCCAAATCGGTGATATGAGCAGCGATCAGGGTATTTGGCAGAGTTTTTCGCCGCTGAGCAAATACCGCCTTTGTCACCTGAAAAAAATGTGCAGGATTATCTACATCAACTGCAGGTTTACTTCGTTTTTCCAGGGTAATAACCGTGGAGTCCACCTTGGGTGGAGGAATAAAAACGCTTGCCGGTACTTTGCAGATTACCCGGGGCAGGGTATAATACTGAACCACAACGCTGAGAGCGCCATATTCCTTACTTCCCGGCCGGGCAGTCATCCGTGCGGCGACTTCCTTTTGAATCATAACGGTAAGGGAGACATAGGAGCATCCTTTCTCCAAAAAACGCATGATTATTGGGGTGGTAATATAATATGGAAGGTTGGCAATAACCTTGAAAGGCCGGTTGAACAGCCTGCCTTGTATCAGCTCGTCCAGATTCAATCTGAGTATATCTTCGTAAATCACTTCCACATTATCAAGCCCTTCCAGGGTTTCTTCCAATATGGGCTTAAGAGAATTGTCAATCTCCACGGCAATCACTTTTGCTGCCAGATCAGCCAGGGCCGTGGTCAAGGTGCCTACGCCCGGTCCAATTTCCAGAACAATATCTCCCGGAGAAAGTTTTGCCCCTCTTATTATTTTTTTCAGGATGTTTTCATCAATCAAAAAATTCTGGCCCAGGCTCTTACTGAACTGAAAGCCATGACGAGCCAGTAAATTCTTCAGATACCTGGGAGATGTCAATGTATGCATGCTCCGCCTCCCCTCTGTTTCCGACATCAAAACCGTCACCCTTTTGTATATGTTAATTATAGCAAAACAAATCAAATAAAAAAGGCAGACTTGCATCTGCCCTTCTGTTTCTTAAGTTGCTTATTTGACGAAATAGACTGTAACACTTCGTCTGCCCCAGCTTTTCGTTTGACTGGTACTCTCCATGTAGATGTCGATTATATTACCCTTAACGGCTCCGCCCCGGTCTTCCACTGTAAAAATGCCGCTTATGGATACCCCGCGCTTAGCCCAAAACTTTACCAGTTCGGGAATATATACCTTGGTACCGATGGGAATATTACGTGGTGCTGCAATAGTATGATAGGGCTTTGCCTTTTTTCCGCTGGATGTTATTCCATAGTTTTTGTCTCCCGGCCTTTTTCCTGTTGATTCATAACCGGCTGTATAAGCAGTAGCAGTCATTTTCTTGGATTTGGAGTATCTGACATAATCTCCACGGGAAGTTTTTATCCTCTTGACTGTACCTTTTTCTACTACACGGTCTACCGGCTCCTTAACTACTTGTTCGCTCACCAGTCTGCGATCAATTTCCACTCCGTCTTGATAGGTAACCAGCACTCTTCTTTCCAGTTCGCCCTGTCGGCCTTCCTGTACTACCTTGCTGACTCCTTCATCCATTTGGTTGTTCTTTTTGGTAACCACCTGGTAAGGTATTGCTTCCTTCTCCACCAGGACTTCTTCATCCATACGGGTGACCTTAATATGATCATAAGGCCTCACCGGCTGTGTCAGGGGATAATTGATTAAATCCTTTTCGCGCAGCTTCACATCTGCCTTTTCCAGCATATCCCGTATGGTTCCCCTGGTAACATGAAGCACTTGTTTCCTGCCGTCTGCTTCCACCGTTACGGGCATAGCTCGGGTGATTTTTATCTCCGTGTTATCCTGTAAGGACTCTTCCGGGGCCGGCGCAATTTCGTCCCCTGGTCCTAACGTGATTTCATATCTTTTAAGTAGTTCTTCTACACTGCTGTCATATGTGGTAATCTCAACACGGTACCCATCATCATCCAGGATTACATGTTTGATTGAATCCCGCACGTAATGGGTTAGTATGGCTGTTGCCGCTGTGGCAATGGCCAGGAGTATCAGGAGTGCGATAAAAAACCTACTCCGGATGCTCCCCTTGTGTGAGTTCATATTCAGCCTCCTCCTTAATTTTTGGAATTCACGGAGTGGATGGGGTAATTGTAATATAAACTTAACAATTTGTCAAACCTTTTTAATAATTTTTAAGTTTCAACAAATGATATTATTCCAAAATTTGGAGGCTTTTATACCATTTTTCGATATGCATTTTTAATTGTTGGATATGCCGAAAAACCGGCAAGCGTTTTTCAATGTAATTTGGGCCACCTCTTCCGCCTTCATTCCCCGGATTTCCGCAATCCGCTCTGCAATCAAATACAGAAGGCCTGGATCATTGCGTTTCCCTCTGTGAGGATGGGGAGCAAGGTAAGGGCAGTCGGTTTCAATCATCATATAGTTCATATCGATTTTTTGGGCCACTTCCACGGCCTTTACTGCATTCCTGAATGTAACCGGCCCGCCCAGGGAGATCATAAAACCCATATTTACATAAATTTTCGCCATCTCCCAGCTGCCTGAGTAGCAATGCAGGACACAACCTTTTAATCCTGAGCTGTATGCTTTAAGAATATCCATAGTATCGTTATGGGCATCCCTGCTGTGAATAATAACGGGAAGATCAGCTTTCAGTGCCAGATTCAGCTGATCTTCAAACCGTTTTCGTTGGACTTCCCTTGGCGAATTATCATAGTAATAGTCCAATCCAATTTCCCCGATGGCAACTACCTTCGAATGTGCCGCCAGCTTCAGAAGGGTGTCCAGGTCACTGTCCCTCATCTCCCGGGCATCATGGGGATGAACTCCTACAGCTGCATAGATAAAGGAGTGCTGCTCAGATAATTCAATGGAGCGTCCGGAGGAATCCAGATCCGCTCCTGCATTTACTACATAAGATATCCCACGTTTCGGCAGGCTGTCAATCAGAGACTGCCGATCCGGATCAAATTGTTCATCGTCCAGGTGGGCATGACTGTCAAACAACATCATTTTCACTCCTATTGAATCTTAGCACCACTGTCGATTTCCTCGGAAACTGTTGCCAGGACCAGCTTACCGCTGTCATCGGAAGCAGCCAGAATCATTCCCTCAGACAGAATTCCTCTCAGTTTCACCGGCTTAAGGTTTGCCACAATAATGACACTTCTCCCGACTAATTCCTCGGGACTGTAATATTGAGCAATGCCGGACACCACCTGACGGGGTTTACCGCCTACATCCAAGGTCAGCTTCAACAATTTGTCGGCTTTTTTCACACGCTCTGCGGCAGTTACTTTAGCCACTCTCAAATCCAGCCTGGCAAATTCATCTATTGTGATCTCCGGCAGTCTATCCGAAGCTTGCTCTGTCTCCTGATTTTTTTCTTTTGATTTACTGACCTCTGAAGCAACCGGCTGCTCTTTCGCTGCTTCAACCTTCAAAGCTTCCAAAGCCTCCAATTCCTTGGCCGGGTCCAGCCTGGGGAAAATAACAGGCCCTTTAGCGGTTTGCGTACCTGATTTCAAACGTCCAAACTCTTCCAGACTGCTCCAGGTAAGGTCTTCTTCCGCAATCCCCAGCTGCTCCTGTATTCGGGCGGGGGTAGCAGGCATAAAGGGTGATACAAGTACGGATATAAAACGAAGGGCTTCCGCCAGGTGGTACAGGACAGTACCCAGCCGAGGCCGTTGGGAATCGGATTTTGCCAGTACCCAGGGGCTTGTTTCATCAATATATTTATTGCTTCTGGACACCAGTTTCCATATTTCAGCCAGTGCATTGCTGAACAGCAAATCATTCATAAGATTTTCTACCTTGCCCGGAGTTCCCAAAGCCAGCTGTTGCAGCTCCCTGTCCAATCCGGTTATTTCTCCGCAGGGAGGAAGCTTACCGTCAAAATACTTCTCAATCATGGCCGTGGTGCGGCTCAGCAGGTTTCCTAAATCGTTGGCCAAGTCGGAATTGATCCGGTTGATCAGGGACTCATTGGAAAAAACGCCGTCGGCACCAAAGGGCACTTCTCTTAACAGGAAGTAGCGCAGAGCATCCAGTCCGTAGCGGTGCACCAATACTGCCGGATCCACCACATTGCCTTTGGACTTGGACATCTTGCCTCCTTCCAATATCAGCCATCCATGACCGAAAACCCGCTTGGGAAGCGGCTCGCCCAAGGCCATCAGCATAATAGGCCAGATAATTGTATGGAACCTTACAATTTCCTTGCCCACCAGGTGCACATCGGCGGGCCAGTAACGGTGAAACTTTTCCGGCTTGTCAGTCATATAACCCAGTGCAGTAATATAATTTGACAAGGCATCAATCCATACATAAATTACGTGCTTGTCGTCAAAGGTAACCGGTATACCCCATTTAAATGAGGTGCGGGACACACAAAGATCCTCCAGGCCGGGACGCAGGAAATTGTTAAGCATCTCGTTCTGACGGGATTGAGGCTGGATAAAGTCAGGATTTTCTTCAATATGTTTAATAAGACGATCCTGGTATTTGGACAAGCGGAAAAAATAGCTTTCCTCCTTTAACAGCTCGACGCTCCTCCCGCAGTCGGGGCAATTTCCTTCCTGCAGCTGATGTTCCGTCCAAAAGGATTCACAGGGGGTGCAATACCAGCCCTCATATTCGCTTTTATAGATGTCGCCCTGGTCATACAACTTCTTGAAGATTTTCTGCACCACCTTTTCATGCCTTTTGTCGGTAGTGCGGATGAAATCATCGTAGGATATATCCATCAGCTTCCATAGTTCCTTAATGCCCGCTACTATCTTGTCCACATATTGTTTCGGGGAAACTTGATGCTCCTTTGCTATCTGTTCAATTTTCTGCCCGTGCTCGTCGGTTCCTGTCAGGAACATTACGTCATAACCCGTCATTCTTTTGAAACGGGCCATGGCATCAGCCGCCACAGTGGTATAGGAATGACCTATGTGCAGCTTGTCGCTGGGGTAATAAATAGGGGTAGTGATATAATAGGTGGGTTTTTCACTCATCTTCTTATCTTCCTTTCTCTTATAGCCTGCCCTGCAGTTTATCTTTCAATCATAATAAAAGCCCCTCACACCGATAGGGGCGAGGGGCACGCGGTACCACCCTAATTCACTTCGGAAAACCGAAGCCTTATTACAGTGACTGTCATCACCTGATTCGATAACGGAATCTTCCGCAACAGCCTACTTGGTCCAACCTTCTTTCAGCTGCTTCACTCAGGGGCCATGTTCAGTAAATCTCCCTGCTGCCGGCTCTCAGCCGCCGCCGGCTCTCTGTCAGCAGTTTCCTTTTACCTACTCTTCCCTTCATCGTGTTTCCAATATTTATTTTATTTAATTATAAACAAAAATAATTGCAATTGTCAATGGATGGATTGAAACCCTTTTCACTCTGAATTATTGAGCCTGAAGATCCTTGAAATAGCAGCGACGCTTTTTATTTTGCTGCCCGGTAAAATGTTTCCACTGAGAACGTACCTTGAGATTGTTTTCCAGCTGGGGATTCAAATGAGCTACTCTGATACCGTTTTTCCAGCATGCTTCTGCCATGGCTTTCATCAGCAGGGAATTGACACCCTTGCCCTGCAGATCGGGCCGGACTGCCACCAGGAGCATATCAACGCTGTTGTTTACCTTCAAGGCTTTAAGCAGGCGGATAAACCCCAGGGGTAACAGCTTTCCCTTGGTTTTTTGCAGGGTTTTGGCAAGGGAAGGAAACCCAATGCTGAAAGCAGCCAACCGGTCATTCTTGTCCAGGACTATTTTGACAAAGTCCGGATTCACTACACTGAAGTACTGCTTTACATAAAAGTCTATCTGCTCGTCACTTAAGGGAACAACATTGTACAGGTCTTTATATGTCTCGTTGATCATATTGAAAATCGATTTGGCATACGGCAGAATCTGTTTTGATTTTTTAAAAGTGATGGTTCTGAGCTGATTGCGCTCCTTTACCGCTTCAGCAACCTTTATGATGCTGTCGTTCAGCCGGTCGGGCACCTCCAAAATATATTCATACCAATCTACATCCTTTGTATAACCCATCATCTCCATATACTTCGGGTAATAGGGATAATTGTACAAAGTAGTAAAGGTACCGGGCTCATCAAACCCATCTATGAGCATTCCTTCCCTGTCCAGGTCACTAAAGCCCATGGGGCCTTGTATACCGGTCATCCCTTCCTGTCTGGCCCAGTCCTCAACCAGTTTGAGAAGGCATTTTACCACATCCGGATCATCGATAAAATCAAACCATCCAAACCTGGCATATTTTTTGCCCCACTTCTCTATGGCACGTTGATTGATAATGCCTGCAATCCGCCCTGCCGGCTTATTATCCTTGTATACAAGCCAGTACCTGGCTTTGCAATAGGAAAAAGCCGGATTTTTATCCCACCTGAGGGTGGTCATCTCATCCGCACGTAAAGGCGGGATCCAATAAGGGTTGTTACCGTACAGCTTAAATGGAAATAATACAAATTTCTTGAGCTGTTTTTTTGTTTTTACTTCGACAACCTTGAGCATTGTACATACCCCCTATGCTCTCTTTAATTCTCTGACTTGTCCAGTTTTTTGATAACACCATCCTTGTAAACTCCTACTACCGGAGCGGTATTTAAAGTCAGACAGTAGTCAATGTCCTCCTTAAGCCCTGCAGCCATCATTCGCTTATAGTGGACACTATCCTTCAGCAAGCTGTGAAAATCGCCATTACAGGATCTGTACATGGCTTCGGATACCACTGCCAGATCACCCATATCAAGATCATCCATCATGGCTTTCAGCCTGTTGATTACCGCTCCGGCTGTAACAACGTCATCCATTGAAAATTGTCCATCGGTTCCGGCACAGATAAAAACAGTATCATCCTGTTGTTGGGCGATATGTTCTGCCACCACGTCAACGTTGGTCATGCTGCACATAATCACCTCCCTTGCATCAATCGCCCTTCTGATTGCCCGCGTGCCGTTTGTTGTGGTTAAGAGCAGAGTTTTGTCCGAAACCCGTTCAGCAGTATACTCTAAAGGTGAATTGGAAAGGTGAAACCCGTCAATAGCATGAATATTCCTTTCACCGCACAGCAGAAAGGAATCCTTCTCATAATTCTTGGACATATTTATTACTTCTTCAATCTCAATTGCCGGTATCACCTCTTTACAGCCATTGAATAAGGCCGTTAGTATTGTGCTGGTTGCCCTCAGAACATCAATTACAACGACGACCTTGTCCCTCAGTTCCTTATCTGCTAAATTGTCTGGCGTCGCATATACATTCAGCTTCATATACTGGCCTCCAAATTTTTATTTACCTAATTATAGCATGGAACCGGTATTTATGTCGAGATTTCAAATTCAGAGATGCTGTTCAGTTTCCGAAAACAATGGCGCAAATGACAACGGAAGCAATAAAGCCCGTCAAGTCAGCCAGTAAACCTGCTGCCAGTACATAGCGGGTATCCTTATATCCAACGGAGCCCAAATAAATGCTGACAGTATAAAAAGTAGTCTCCGTTGACCCCATCATGGTGGATGCCGCTCTGCCTATAAAGGTATCCGCTCCATGTGTTTTCAGCAATTCGGCCAGAATACCCAGGGAGGCTGAACCTGACATAGGTCGCATAATAACAAGGGGTAATAATTCCGACGGGACTCCCAGCCAGTTGGTTACCGGGGAAAGAGCGTATGTCAGCAATTCCATGGCACCTGAGGTGCGAAACACACCAATAGCAACAATCATGGCTACCAAATAGGGCAGAATGCGAACAGCCGTATTCAGGCCTTCCTTTGCCCCCTCAATAAAAGCTTCGTATACCGGTACTCTCTTAAAAAAACCATAGCCCAGAATGAACACAATGAACACCGGTATGGCAAATCGGGACAGCCCTTGTAATATTTCAATCATGTTTACCTCCTTGTCATATATCAATAATACCGTTTCAGCAACTTCGCGAATACTATTCCTGCTGTTGCAGCGCAAATGGTGGCAATTAATGTGGTACCGACAATTTCCGCAGGATCGGAAGAAGCGGCAGCGCTGCGCAGAGCAATTACCGTTGTGGGAATGAGCTGTACCGAGGCGGTATTTATTATCAGAAACAAACACATGGCATCAGAGGGGGATTTTTTGTTCCTGTTCAGCTTTTCCAGTTCCTTCATCGCCTTTATTCCCAACGGGGTTGCGGCATTGCCCAAACCAAGCATATTGGCAATGATGTTCATTGACATGGCACCCATAGCAGGGCTTCCGGCCGGTACTTCCCGAAAGATCAGCCTTAAAACCGGGGCAATTTTTTTTGAAAAGGCATTCACCAACCCTGATTTTTCCGCAACTCGCATTAATCCCAGCCAAAGCGAATAAATTCCAATTAGGCCGATTCCAAGCTCCACCGCGTATTTTGCACTGCCAAATGCTGATTGGGAGGTTTGCTCCACCTGCCCGGTAAACACCGATACCAGAAAACCGCCCACTATCAGAATCAGCCAAACTATATTTACCATCCATCGTCACCTGCCTGTTTCGCTGCTATAATTAAATAAATATGTCCAAAGCGTTGTCCAATAGAACGAGTTTGAACCGGACCGGCAGCAGTAAAAAACAATGCAAAAATTTGCGCGTGGTGTGTTGACTATTATTTCAATTACTGGTAAAATACTTATGTTATAAGATGTCGAATTTTGCAATAAGAGGAGGGCTAAAGATTGAAATCTACTGGCATTGTAAGAAAAGTTGACGAATTAGGCAGAGTTGTTATTCCTATCGAGCTTCGCAGAACTCTTGACATTGAAGAAAAAGATGCCCTGGAGATCTATGTGGACGGTGAACATATTATTCTGAAAAAATATGCCCCTGCCTGCATTTTCTGCGATGATGCAAGAGATGTTACCCAGTATAAAGGCAAAAATATTTGCAAGAATTGTCTTGCAGATATGTGTAATAAATAATATTGTCTATACATTACACAGCGTATATTTTGTAATCAAGAACGGCAGCCCCTTGGCTGCTGTTTTTGATTCTTTCAGAAGTTGTTATTCATTTCACTTCTAATTTTTGCATGCAAGGTTAATTAATTTGTATCCAGCCCAATGCTGAAAGGATAAACCTGGGATTTGGGAATGTTTCTGTCTTTGGCAACCTGTTTTACTGCCTCTTTTTTGTTCAATCCGGCTGCCAGATACTCCTTCAAATGATCCTCAATGCTGATCCGGCTGAAATCCCTCTTTTGGGAACTTTGCCGCATACCTTCCAGAATGACCACAAACTCGCCTTTAGGAGTTCGATTCAGATAATAATCCACCGCTTCCTGCAACGTCATGGGCAACACTTCTTCATAAATCTTGGTCAATTCTCTCACTATGGATATTCTGCGATTCCCCAATATATCCAGCATGTCCCGGAGCAGCGAAGTTAATCGGTGGGGTGCTTCATAAAGAATCACGGTACGCTCCTCGGTTTGCAGCCCACGGATACGCGCCTGCCGCTGTTTTTTATCCCGGGGCAGAAAACCTTCAAAAATAAAACGTTCTGTGGAAAGAGTGGAAACAGCCAATGCCGACAAGGCAGCCGAAGGCCCGGGGACAATCGTTACATCCGCCCCGGCTTCATAAGCCAACTGTACCAAGTCGGCCCCGGGATCGGAGATAGCAGGCATCCCTGCATCGGAAACCAAGGCCACCTGATTCCCCTGCTTTACCAAAGCGATGATATCCGCTCCCTTTTCTCTGCGGTTATGTTCATGATAACTGATCAGAGGCTTGGAAATACCATAGTGATTCAACAGCTTCAATGTATGCCGGGTGTCTTCCGCAGCGATATAATCCGCCTCCTTTAATATTCTCAGACAGCGCAGGGTAATATCTTCCAGATTCCCAATAGGTGTAGCACAAAGGTATAAACATCCCTTGCCTGTATCAGACACACGCATCCTCCCTTTCCTACAACTCTGACAATCAACCAGGACCGGCCGAGAACGGGCTATCTCAAATGATAGATTTCCTTCAATTCATTCGTATACTGCATATTCTGATCATAGACAATGAGAGGCGGCATCCAGTTCAAATAAGGCTTTCCGTTAAGAACTCCTTCTATCAAAACCAGTATCGGCGCCTTGTGCGCTTGTGGATGCACCATACGTATTCTCTTGGGCTCCAGACGATACTGACGCATGCCCATAAGAATGTCCATCATCCTATCCGGTCGATGTACCATGGCGAAACGGCCGCCGGTGCAAAGCAGTTTTGAAGCGGATGCAAGTATATCCTCCAAAACACAGAGAATTTCATGCCTGGCTATGGCCTTGTTTTCCTGACTGTTGCGAATTCCGCTGTTCGCCTTTTTGTAAGGGGGATTGGAAACTACCAGGGTAAACCTGCCTTTACCCAGTATTTCCGGTGCCTCCTTAAGATCTGCTTTTAAAATTCTCATACGGGATTCCAGATTGTTCAGCCGTACGCTCCTGTTGGCCATTTCAACCATGTCGGACTGAATTTCCACTCCGTAAAAACAGGCGTCTTGCTCCCGTCCGGCCAGAAGAATGGGTATAATACCGGTTCCCGTCCCTAAATCCACTACCTTGTCCTTTTTTCGAATTCCGGCAAAATGGGACAGCAATACGGCATCTGTCCCAAAGCAAAACTTTTTGGTATTTTGTATGATTCGAAGCCCCTTGAACTGGAGATCGTCAATTCTCTCAAACTCTTTCAGCCTTATTTCCATGCCCCGTTCTCCTGAATTTTGTTACCTTTTTTCACTTACTTATATTATTCTATCATAAAATATCAACCCGAATCCCCAAATTTTCACTAAAGCTGCAGCTAATCCATGTTTGCGCCCAATACCCTGGCGAAGTCCTCCATTTCCTGCAGGCTTATAAAAGGACCCGGCTTCAGGTATTTTACAATACCTTCCTTGTCTATCATATAATTAGCCGGTATGCCTCTTTGCCGGTATATACTCCAAACAGCATCATCCCGATCAAGCAGGATGGGGAAGGTATAGCCCCCTTGCTCAATGAACTCCCTTACCTTTTTTTCAGCTTGTTTGCTGTTGCCGGCACCGAAAGTTTCCGTTCCGCTGGGGTTAACTGACAACAATATCACTTCATCCCCGTAGTTTTCATGAAACTCCTGCTTATAGGGCATTTCCTCCCGACAGGACGGGCACCAGGTAGCCCAGAAATTCAAAAACACAACCTTGCCCTTAAAATCAGATAAGCGTACCTTGTTTCCCTGCAAATCTTCCAGCTCAAAATCCACTATGGGCTTATCCACAATGCCATAGTAATAATTCTTCAGAATATCTTCCGGATCCGAATCTGCTTGACTGTCTGAAGCGTTGCCCGGGATATCCTCTTCATTATCCTGCTTTGTATTCAAGTCGTCAATTTTATTGTTATTGTCATTATTATCTCCATTGTTTTCAGCATGCTCCGTATCCGGGGTATCAGCCGGATTCTCTGCTTCTTCTCCGCCTTGTAATAAATCAGAGCAGGCAGATAGTATAAAGAGCAGCATGGCAACCAGTAATGCGATGCCGGTTTTCTTTTTAATAAGCCTGAGCAGCATTCCGTCACACCTTTCTTTTTGTCATAAATAAGCCAGAACGGCAAATAAATTAAAGTATATCATGATACCTATAACAATCAGAATGATCCCGCTGACCTTTTTTATCGTACCCATATGCTTGTTTAATATATTCAGATATCCCCAGAGATAGCGTATTCCAACAGCCAGAACCAGAAATGGAAGACCCAGCCCCAAAGCATATACTGCCAGGAGCAGCATCCCAACAATCAGTGTCTGGGTATTGGCTGCAAGGATTAATACGGATGTCAGTATCGGCCCGATGCAGGGAGTCCAGCCAATGCTGAAGCCCATGCCAATCAGCAGTGAAGACAGCAGCCCCCGGCTTTCCGGCAATATCTTCAGCCGCCTTTCATAATTCAGAAAAGGTATGGGAATCCACCCGGTGTGGAACAGCCCGAACAATATAATTAGAATACCGCTTATGCGTCTGATTAAATGCTGATGCTCCAACAAATACGAACCAAGCCCGGTAGCCGCTGCCCCCATGATAACAAAAATAATGGTGAATCCCAGTATAAAGGCCATGGAATTGATAATCAGAATCCTATGGGTTTTTCTGTCCCGCGACATGGCTTCTGCAGACCGGCCCGTCAGATAGGTCATGTATGCCGGAATGAGAGGGAGTACACAGGGGGACAAAAAAGATGCCAGCCCTTCCAGGAATACAGGTATGAAATAATAATAGCCGTGCAAAAAGTCACCTCCCTTGCTGATGCTCTTTCTAATAATTAACCCGATTTTATATGATAAAAACAAACCTGTCGATAATTGAATATATCGACAGATTGGATAAGCCCGTATTCTTGATTACTCATATACCGGTTTAATTAAAATAGATTCTTCTGATACCACGCAATTGTCAGATCCAGCCCTTCTTCAAAGCTGTACCTGGGCTTCCAGCCCAATTCCCTTTGTATTTTACTTGAATCAACGGCATATCTCCTGTCATGACCGGGCCTGTCATGTACAAAGTTAATCAAGTAAGTTGATTGTTCCAACTTGACAAGAATCTGCTTTACTACTTCCAGATTGGTTTTCTGATGAAAACCTCCCACATTGTAAACTTCACCCTTCCTGCCCTTACGTAGAATCAAATCGATTGCGCTGCAATGGTCCTCCACGTATATCCAATCCCTTACATACAGTCCGTCCCCGTATACAGGAAGGCTTTTCCCCGCCATGGCACGCAATATCATTAGGGGAATGAGCTTTTCAGGAAACTGCCGAGGTCCGAAATTATTGCAGCATCGAATAATATTAATATGCAGCCCATAGGTCTTATAATACGCCCGGGCCAGCAAGTCTGCCCCGGCCTTACTGGCTGAGTAGGGATTGTTTGGCGCCAAAGGAGATTCTTCTGTAAACAGGCCTTCCTCATCCAGGGAACCATATACTTCGTCAGTGGAAATCTGCAGCATTTTTTGAATGCCCCACCGACGGGCAGCCTCCAGCAATACATGAGCACCCACTACATTGGTATGTACAAATAAGTCGGGCTGTACAATGCTCCTGTCTACATGAGATTGTGCCGCAAAGTTGATAATTGCATCCACACCCTTTTCTGCTATCAGGTTAACCGTTTCCTTGTCAGTAATATCCCCATGATAGAACGAATATCGAAACTTTTGAGTGAATCCCGCCAGATTACGCCTGTTTCCGGCATAGGTTAAAGCATCCAGATTAATGATTTCCATATCCGGATAGTTTTGAAACATGTATCTAATAAAATTGCTGCCGATGAAACCGCAGCCGCCAGTTACCAGTATTTTTTTTAAATTCATGGCTCACGCTCCCTGTTTAAAACCGGTTGTAAGTAATTAGATTTGCATTCTATTACCCCATATTCCTTTTTTGATGTCTTTAAAATACGGCAGTTGCTTATCCTTTTCGGAAAGAATATATTCACCCATGCCGATATCCGGCCAGTCTATCCCTAGATCAGGATCACTCCATAGGATGCCGCTCTGATCTTTTGAATGATAATAATCCGTACACTTGTATACAACGCAGGCAGGCTCTGACATGGCCAGAAACCCATGGGCGAAACAGGGTGGGATAAATAGCATCCTCTTATTAACCGAATTTAACTCAAGGCCGAACCATTGTCCGAAAGTATTGGAATCCGGGCGGATATCCACCGCCACATCAAAAATTTTCCCCTGCGAAACACGGATCAGTTTGCCTTGAGGAAATCTATCCTGAAAGTGGAGGCCGCGCAATACGCCCTTATGGGAAACGGACTCATTATCCTGTACGAATTGGGTGGGTATTCCTGCCTGCTTAAATTCCCGATAATGATAAACCTCCATAAAGCTGCCCCTGATATCGGTATGAGGTCTGGGCTCTATTATCCACAATCCTTCCATTGGTCCCTTGATAAAGTGAAATTGTCCCAACACCATTCCCCCTTAACACGGATATGCCTAACAAAATATGCTGCGGCAGATAAGAAAAATGTGAAACCTGTCATTTTGCGGCGATAGAACGGTTATAAAGGAAGCTCCCAATCCCAGGTCATCCGGCAGGCATCCTTCCAGGATGAAAAGGTACCGGCATCCGTCCACCAGCCCTCAAGAATATCATAAGTCATCTGTCCTAAGTGGATGTAGTGGTTGTTAACATCGGTTATTTCCAGCTCTCCCCTGTCCGACGGTTTCAAACTGCGAATCACTTCAAAAACATGTTTGTCATACATATAGATACCGGTTACAGCAAAACTGGACTTGGATACCAAGGGCTTTTCTTCAATACCTGTTATTCTATTGCCTTCCAACTCTACTACGCCAAACCTTTGGGGCTGCTCTACCTGCTTAAGCAGAATTTTTGCTCCGGTTTCCTGGCGCAGGTAGCCGGCAATGAAAGGCGAAATGTCTTCGGAAAAAATATTATCTCCTAAAATTGCTATCAGACGATGGTGTTGAATAAAATCCTCCGCCAAACCAAGGGCTTGAGCAATTCCTCCCGCCTCTTCCTGTACCCGAAAGGTAAATTCCAAACCATATTCCCGCCCGCTGCCCAGCAGTTTAACCATGCTGCCCATATCCTCCCTGCCTGTTACTATTAAAATTTTATATATCCCCGCCTGTTTCAACCTGGCAATGGGATGCAGGATCATCGGATACCTGCCGACGGGTAATAAATGCTTATTTATCGCCCTGGTCAGAGGAAACAGTCTGGAACCGGTTCCTCCTGCCAATACTACCCCCTTCACTTCCATCCCTCGTTCTCCCTAAAGCTTTCTTGGTTACCATACCTTATTACTTGCCAGGTATTCAGCCAAAGCATCTCTCCAATGACTACACCTGATGGAAGTGGTCAGCCTCAGCATGTAATTGTCCAGGACTGAATAACGGGGCCGCACGACAGCAGTAGGATATTCCTCCGTTGTAACGGGTATAACTTTAGTTCGGATTCCGAGCTGACAGTATATCTCACAAGCCAGCTCATACCTGCTGCAGCTTCCCTCGCAAACGCAATGATAAAGGCCATATTGGCCTGATTTCAGCAGAGCAAGGATAGCTTTCGCCAATTCCATGGCACTGGTCGGACTGCCTGTTTGATCCGCCACTACTCTTACCGTATCCTGCCTGGATGCTTTCAGTATCTTCCTGACAAAATTATTCCCTTTTCCATACAGCCATGCGGTACGGATAATGTAATGCCTCGGGTTATGCCTTGCGGTTAATTGTTCCCCCATCATTTTGGTTCTGCCGTAGACTGTACAGGGATTGGTCGGATCATACTCCCTGTAAGGCCTGATATTTCCATTATCATTGTTGATGCCCCGTCCATCGAATACATAGTCAGTGGACGGGTAGACGATGGGTATTCCTATTTCATAGGCTGCCATGGAAAGGTAACCCGCTCCTGCCGTATTGACCAGAAAAGCCCCGTCTTCATCGGCTTGAGCCGCATCAACATTGGTATAGGCAGCACAATTGATAATTGCATCCGGTTTTACCATATATACCAGCTGCTTTACCTCGCTCCATTTTGTAATATCCGCTTGTACGGAACCGGCGAATACAAATTGCAGGTCACGATAAGCTGCAGCCTGCTGTCTCAAAGCCTGCCCCAGTTGGCCTGTTCCACCGGTAACCAGGATGGTTTTCATGGCCCTTACTCTCCACCTTCCGGGTAATCTTCCTTTTCTCATGGCAATCTTAATGGAAAAGAATGAGCAGCTCTTCAGTCGTCTATATAAACATATGCGCTGATACATAATAGAATACAAAAAAAGACCGGGAATTTCCCGGCCTTGCCTTGTCTTAGTATATGTGTAAATAACTTTCAAATTGAGTTTTCACCTATTATATTGCTGCTACCTGGAGAAGCCTCCCCCAGACCGTCAGTTAACCTGCATTAAGTGCAGCCCTGGTTTTTGGCCCTACCACCCCATCAACTGCAAGACCGCGGCTTTTTTGAAAAGCCCGGACTGCACTCAGTGTTTTTGAGCCGAAGCTGCCGTCTACTGCACCGCAGTTAAAGCCCAACTCATTCAGCCTTCTCTGCAATATCTTAACCTGGCTTCCCTTGCTTCCCTTCCTTAACGTAACCGTTATCTTATCGGTTGAGCTTCCCTGATCCGGCAGCTGACCGGAATTCAGTGCGGCCCTGGTTTTTGGCCCTACCACCCCATCGACTTCAAGACCGCGGCTCTTTTGAAAAGCCCTGACCGCACTCAGTGTTTTTGAGCCGAAGCTGCCGTCTACTGCACCGCAGTTAAAGCCCAACTCATTCAGCCTTCTCTGTAATATCTTAACCTGGCTGCCCTTGCTTCCCTTCCTTAACGTAACCGTTATCTTATCGGTTGAGCCTCCCCGATCCGGCAGCTGATTGTTTGAGCCCTCATCAACCGGCGGTTGACCGGAATTCAGCGCAGCCCTGGTTTTTGGCCCTACCACTCCATCGACTTCAAGACCGCGGCTCTTTTGAAAAGCCCGGACTGCACTCAGTGTTTTGGAGCCGAAGCTGCCGTCTACTGCACCGCAGTTAAAGCCCAACTCATTCAGCCTTCTCTGCAATATCTTTACCTGGCTGCCCTTGCTTCCCTTCCTCAACGTGACCGTAATCATATCAGAGGGTGCCGGCGTTTGACTTTGCTCTATTTGTATATAAGAACCATGTACATAACCATTTATTCCGTTATAGGTAATCCTGTACCAGTCTCCGATTTTTTCATGCACGGTAACCCGTTTTCCTTTGACAACCATGCCCACTACATGATTCTTGGTACCGGGGCCGCTGCGAATATTCAATTTAGACGCAGTAACAATGCCTGTCTTTTCCTGATCAGGAGGCAATGCCGGATCTGTGGGCGGAGTTGTAGGATCGGGTTTGGGTGGATCCGGTTGGGAAGGTTCCGACGGCACATAATCGGGATCCTGTGGGGCCTTTATGCCCAGTGATGCAAGATTGGTTCCCGGATAATAGAAGTTCAGTATATCCTCGAAGGAATTCCCTTCTTTGGCCATTTGATATGCGCCATACTGACTCATACCTACGCCATGACCAAAGCCCCCGCCCTTGAGAACAATTTCATCCCCTGTATCCTCAACTTCGAACAGCAGGCTGTATAAATTCAAGAAAGACTTAGCATTTGTTTTTGTCAGGCTGACTGTCTCTTCTATGGTTTCCACTTTACCGTCCGGTTTTTTAGCGTCCAGTATAACCACAAGTCTGCCTTTGTCAAGGCGGCCGCTTTCATTATGGTCTACAGTGAGTTCTTTCAAGCTTTTTATTATAATATCGGCATCAGCCGTGCTGTATCCTTTGCTCTTTAAGGAACTTTTAATTTTCTCTATAATTTTCTTTTGCAGGCCGGGGTCAACCGGTGATTTTTTAAATGACTCCGTCCAGGTTGCCTTGGAGTTTGAAGTATTCTTCACATCATAGGGATCCTCCTTGACAATCAAATATGGAAGATCCTGCGAAAAGATGTTGGCGGAGCTCTCTGTCATCCCGCCATTGCTTGAAGAGTAAAAGGTTTGTGCAAAGCTGCTGCCATACTTAAGCACCTGACCCATGGTGGCGTCAACAGCCTGAATGGATCTGCTTCTGCTCTTATTATAACCTATATATACCTGACTGCTTTGGGTGTCGACCAGGTCGTATGTATACTTGGTTCTGACATGAATTTTGTCTACAGCATAGGTACGGGCAGCAATCGCCTGTGCCTTTAAGGCTTCCATATGCCAGCTGTCAGGCATTTCATTTGGCACAACTCCGTACAGGTACAATTCGAGATGAACATGATTAATCAGGATGATGCTGCTGCCATCCACCCTGAATTCCATATCTCCCAGATAGTTGACTGATTTATAGCTGGTATTGTTAATTTTGAGAGTGCCATAATTCCGCTGAAAGGTAATCTTTGTTCCAAAACTCCAACTTTTGGAACCGTCGGTTAGGATTAATTTACCGTTTTCCAGGCGGACAGTATATGTCCTCTGCTCCAGCTGAACAGATGGATTTTCCTTAATGGTGTAGCTGCCTTGGACAGTGACGGGTATGGACGTCTTCGTGCCCATGGAACTTAATTTGACACGAATGGTACTATAATCAACTGCTGCATATGCCGGGGCCGGTTTGACCCATACGAAATTCAGTGCTACCAGAAAGCTGACAAGAACAGACAATAATCGGCGCATTCGCTCACCACCTTTAAAATACAAACATATACCTTAGTACAACTATTCGCCATATATTGTCGAATTCCTGCCACTTTCATTAAATTATTACAGAATACTATAAAAAATGGAAACAAAAAAAGACCTGGTCAGCATTGTGATCAAGTCTCTTTCTGTATTTCCTTATTCTTCTGGCTGAGGAGCATCAACGGGGCAAACATCCGCACACGCTCCGCATTCGGTGCAAAGATCAGGGTCAATAACGTAAATGTCGCCTTCCGAGATAGCTTCAACCGGGCATTCTGGCTGGCAGACACCGCAGGCAATGCAATCCTCGCTTATCTTATAAGCCATCCAAGTCACCTCCTCACCGAAACCCCTTGTTAAAATTTTATTCATATTTTATCACTTTTTGTTATAAAAGAAAAGTATTATTTACTTAAGCAGAACTAGTCTTCCATCAGATTTTTCAGCTCTTCATCATGAATTTCTTCATTCTCTTCTTCCTGGTGCCCTTCCTCTTCGTTTTGACTTTCTCCGTACTGTAAATCACTTACAGAAAACTCTTTCAAGTCAACGGTTCCGTCATCTGAAGTCAGCTTTACCTTCACCTTTTGAGTTAATAAATTGGTTTCCAATACCACCGCAGGACCTTCCGGTGTCAGCACTTCCCTGCCGGCCTTGGGCATAATTCCTCTGACACATTCATAATAATCCTGCTCGTACTTCAGGCAACACATCAGCCTTCCGCAAAGCCCGGAAATTTTTGCGGGATTGAGGGAAAGGTTTTGCTCCTTGGCCATCTTAATGGAAACCGGATGGAAATCACCCATGAAGGTACTGCAGCACAGGGACAGACCACAGGGCCCCATTCCTCCCAGCATTTTGGCTTCATCCCGAACTCCGATCTGACGCAATTCAATACGGGTTTTGAAAACTGATGCCAGATCCTTCACCAGTTCTCTGAAATCAATTCGCCCGTCTGCTGTAAAGTAAAAAATCAATTTGCTGTTATCAAAAGTAAGCTCCACATCTACCAAATTCATGGGAAGCTGATGAGCAGCAATTTTCTCCTCCCCTATTTGAAAGGCTTCCTCTTCTTTCTTCTTATTCTCAATTACCTGCCTTTCATCCTCCTCATTGGCCTTTCGAATCACTGGTTTCAGGGGGGATACGATTTCCTCATCGGGAACCATCTTGGGAGGCACCACCACATCCCCGTATTCAATGCCGCGGGCGGTTTCAACAATAACATGATCATCCACTTTCAAGTCGAAATCATTCGGGCCAAAATAATATATTTTACCGGCTTTTTTAAACCGGACTCCTACTACAAGCTGCATTTTTATGCTCCTCCCTGGAAACTTAAAAGCATGTTTTCTATGGTTATTTGGTAATTGCTGTTTCTTTTAAGCATAGTTCTGCTTTCTTCAACCTTTTCTATCATATCCTTTAATGCAGCACTTGTAAAGTGGGAAACCTGCATTCTGAGTAAGGCTGTCTGGTCCAGATTTATTATCAATTTCCATTTTCCGGTTTCTTTAAAAATCAGCAGATCACGAATCCAAAGCTGCAGTATATTGAATAAATCCTCTACCCTGTCTCTGTTGTCGGCAAAAACCCCGTAGAGGTCCAAAATTCTCACAGAACCTGCCTGTGACAGGCCTTCTATCAATATCTTACGGCAGCTTTGAAAGGTTTCATCCTCTGCCAGTGCCAAAGCCTTGCCCGGATTTCCCTGCGACAAGGCAGCAATAACCGCTGCATCCTCTTTTTTAACAGAAAGGCGGCTGCTCAGTATTTCAATAATGTCTTCCCCGGATAAGCTGCCAATTCTGAACACCTGGCACCGGGAAAGAATGGTGGGTAACAGGGCGCTGGTGTTTTCCGCCAATAATAAAAACAAGGTATCAGGAGGGGGCTCCTCCAGTGTTTTCAAAAGCGCATTTTGTGCCTGTTGCGTTAAAAGGTGTGCATTTTCAATAAAGCAGATTCTCTTACCCGCCTGATAGGTTTTTACTTTTATGGCAGCCTGCAAGTCCCGTATTTGATCTACAACTATAGCTGTTTTGTCCTCCTGACGGCGAACCCAAAATACATCCGGATGATTGCCTGAGGCAAATTGCCTGCATGTCCTGCAGGTATAACAGGGCTTGTCTTCTATATTGGTGCACAGCAGTGCTTGAGCAAAAAGGCTGCTCATAGTCTTTTTACCGGCACCGGCAGGACCTGTGAATAAATAAGCATGGACAATCCTTCCGCTTGCCAGAATTCGTTCCATACTGGCGATAAGCGGTGATTGTCCAATGATATTGCTGGTATTCATATAGGGTTAACCCTCTCCGTATATTCAAACTTTCCAAATGGGTCAAATTTTCCGGAAATCCTTCACATCAACTACAAAAACCGTGGCGCCGCCTACTGTAACCTCAATGGGATAGGGTACATATACACCCGTTGCCCCGGCTACCGGCGAAGGCGCGGTGGCAATCTGCTTTCTGCTCTTGCAGACCTTTTCTATGAGCTCCATGGCATGTTCCAGCCTTTCCTCGTCCACTCCTATAAGAAAGGTTGTGTTACCGGCTCTTAAAAAACCACCTGTTGTTGCAAGCTTGGTGACGCTATAACCGTCATTCATCAAGGTAGATGTGAGCTTTTGGGCATCTTCATCCTGTACAATGGCGATAATCAACTTCATTTGCCGAACCTCCTTCAAAGGATTTGGCAGCCATGACAGCGCCTCATTTGTCCCATTTGTGAGTTTAATTATATCTTATTTCCCATATATATGCAAATGGAATCTGAAGGGACTTGTCCGTCTAATGAAGTTTTGCCTGCATTGTTTTGAATATATTTACTCTTCCAGCAGCCGTTTTTCACCGGTCAATTCTCGGAGAGGTTTGATATTCTGAGTAAATTCCATCGTCCCCAGGTATTCGCCCGCTGCATTACGTACAGCAAAATAGCGAATATGCACAAAGGTTTCTCCTTTTTGAATCCAAAAATCCTCGTGATCCTTTTTACCGGAGCGGAGATCTTCAACAATTTTATCTACAATATGTACGCTGGCCGGTGGATGGCAGTTTTGCACGCTGCGGCCTATTACAGCCTTGGTTCTCGGGAAAATACGCTCTTTTCCCTGGCTGAAATATTTTACAGTATTATTCCTGTCAACAAAGGTTATATCCACGGGAAGAGTATTGAGCATGGCTTCCAGTTCTTCAACGGTAAACACACCGGTTTTCAGTCGAATAGTACCCCTGTCTTTAATTACAGGTTGTTCAGACTGGGACGCACCTGCCTCCTGCCTTTTCGGCTGCCATTTTCCTGCAGGCTGAACCAGGGTATAGCCGATCTCATTGCTGTCCTCAGCTATCTTAAGCCATTCATCCTCAGTCAGGGTCTCCAGTGCCATGGGGAACAGGATGTTTTCCTCCTTAAAAATCATTTCTTTTACCCGGTGTACTGTCCGGCGCACCGATTCCGCAGCCTCTTTCCTGTTGCCGTCATAGCGCTGAATCTTATTGATGCTCTCCCGGATTTCAGCGCGTATTTCGTCATCCACACCCCACATAACCTGGGGCGGCCCTGTAATACCGTACTTTTCCAAAAAGGGAAACAGAATATTCTCTTTTCTGCTGTAGTGCTGTTCGATTTCCATCAGCTTCTTAAGATGCTGCAGCAATGCTTCACCGGCCTTACTTCCATCATCGGCTTCAAATTGCTTTAGTGCAGGCAGGATATTATTATCCATAAGCCGCTCCAGTGCCCGGTTTTCCAATTTAAATGTGTGGATGGGATGGCCCGGCATCTCATAAGCTTCCTGTGGCTTGTGAATATCTTCAATGGAGCCCTTGAAAACAGCTGCATGGACATCGCACAGCCTCTGGACTTCCTCTACCGGCAGACCTTCCATGATCAGGTTTTGTTCCATCTGAGATATTTCTGAAGCTGAAACGCCCTGTATCAACCGGTCAAACCGTTCTTTGACCTGGTCTACGGTTTTACCTTCATGCAATTCCATTATAATTTCCTTCAGCACCTTTTGACGATATTCCCGGTTATTGATTTCTTCGCTCATGTGAATCCTCCTT
>DUOI01000049.1 GCA_012838915.1 Clostridiales bacterium | reverse complement strand
TTATGTGCTCTGGGTTCTGACTTTCATTCTGGCCCGGTAGTTCAGATGGTTAGAATGCCAGCCTGTCACGCTGGAGGTCGAGGGTTCGAGCCCCTTCCGGGTCGCCAGATGCTGGTGTAGCTCAATTGGCAGAGCAGCTGATTTGTAATCAGCAGGTTGCGGGTTCGAGTCCCATCACCAGCTCCAATAAAAACCCACTAATCTCGATGGTTAGCGGGTTTTTATTCTATTTGCCGTTATGCTTCTGAACGTTATAGCAGATATAACGATTACTCCTCCGGCTATTGCATGTACTCCAGGCTTTTCTCCCAGGAAAATCAAAACCCATAGAGGATTCAGTATTGGTTCAATCATAGGTATCAGGGTAGCTTCAAGGGCTGTCGTATATTTTATAGCATAGCTGTACAGGATATAGGGAATTCCAAGCTGAAAAACGCCTAAAATCACAAGGCAGAACCATTCCCCGGGAGTAGGAACTGTTGCAAAAATAAACGGAAGCCCTGCCAGGGATGCTATCAAATTTCCTAGTATGACTGATTCAACAGGAGATCCCTTCTTCTGCATCCGCATGAATATGGGGAAAAAACCAAAACCAACTCCGCTGATTAATGCAAAGGTGTTGCCAATGAATCCCCGAGTATCAATATCATCCATGAAGAACAGTATCATTCCGCAAAAAACCACTGCAATAATTAACCAATCCAGATATGTAACCTTTTCTTTAAGCAGCCATCCGCTGAAAAGAGCTACGTAAATGGGGGCAGTGTACTGAATAAGAATGGCATTGGCTGCAGTTGTGTATTTGCTTGCAATTACAAAGGCGATAACTGTCAAAGCATAAGCAAAGGCTGCCGCGATTTGCGGGAAAGACCAGGTGAACCTGGGTTTTCTGACATAAAATATAACTATGACTGCTGAGATAAAAGACCTTAAACCTGCTATGAAAAGAGGGTGGAGATTGATCAGTTTTATCAAAAGGCCGCCTACACTCCACATGGCAGCCGCCAGAGTAAGCAGCAATAGTGAAACTTTTCTTTTATTTTCCATGATTTGCCTCCAACATTTCTGCGGTAGATGCATACTGGCTGTTAACAAAAAGAAAGAAGCCTACAGCCTGGCTTCCCATTCAGCCTCTCTAAAACCCACTAATACAAAGTCATCTCCTACCAAAATAGGGCGTTTGACCAGCATTCCATCAGTAGCCAGTAAAGCGAACTGCTCGTCCTCAGTCATGGCAGGCAGCTTTTTGGAGAGCCCCAATGCTCTGTATTGCTGGCCGCTGGTGTTGAAGAAACGTTTAAGCGGTAAGCCGCTTTTATTATGCCAGGCTCGCAGCTCTGCCTCAGCAGGGTTATCGGCTTTGATATCACGAAAATGATATGCAATGCTTTTAGCATCGAGAAAGGCTTGTGCCTTTTTGCAGGTGGTGCACTTAGGATAGCAAACAAAGAGCATGATAATTCCTCCGTCATCGTTTGTATAAATTCTTGTATATGGCAAGAGATCGAGGCTCTCAGGTACTTCTCCCTGGATCAACAGTTCCTTATCCTGTTTGGTCAGCCCTTTGAGGCGGTATTCCAGTTTCGAAGCATAGGCTCTATCAGGCGATTCCCATACCACTTCATATTGAACCGGTCGGCGGGAGGCTGTATATTTTGCGCCCTTGCCATCCTGTCCCGAATGTTCGGTGAAGCGGCGGGCAAGATCAGTGGTGATACCGGTGTAGAGGCTGCCGTCTTCACAGCGCAGAATATATGTATAATAAGCCAATTTGTTTACCCCCGCCGATAATTTCTGTTCTGAGTATAGCACAATCAGCCGGGAAAGAACAGCGGTTGAAATGCATGTATAAATGTCTGCTTTCAATTATTATTTTTTAAATATCCTTTTACTGCGGCGAATTTTTTTTGTAATTTGCCGCAGTTATATTTTACACATGGCTGTTTATTGTTTATAATAAACATGGTAATTAATAAATTTGATAATTCAAGGAACTTTAATGAAAGGGTGAGGGAGGTGATGGTTCTGGACTCTAGTCCCGTGCCTGAACGGTTTAGAAGCAAAATTGAATATCAAATAAGAGTCCAAGCTGTCACTTCAGGCAGCAGGAGCTCTTGTTAAGGAGGGCTTAAGATGTACGAAATGATCTCTTTCATTGAAACTGCTATCCAGGAAGGAAAGTTCTCTAAAATTCGTGAATTGGTAATCCAGTTGAACGTAGTTGACATTGCCCACTTACTGGACGAACTGGATGAAGAAAAAACCCTGATTGTATTCCGTTTGCTGCCCAAGGAAATTTCCGTTGAGGTATTTTCCTATATGTCCAAGGAACAGCAGCAATATATCATTGAATCCATTACAGATAAGGAAATCAAACACATCATCGATAACCTTTTTATGGATGATACGGTGGATATCCTTGAGGAAATGCCGGCAAATATTGTAAAAAAAATCCTTTCACATGTAAGCGTTGACCGCAGAAAACTGATAAATCAGTTTTTGAGATATCCCGAAAACTCTGCCGGCAGCCTGATGACTATTGAATACGTGGATTTGAAAAAAGAGATGACGGTAGAACAGGCACTGCAGCATGTCAGGAAAACCGGGGTAGATTGAGAAACCATAGATATCTGCTATGTAATGGATCAGAACAGGAAGCTGGAAGGAATTATTCCTCTCAGGACGCTGGTTCTAAATGATGGTGATACCATAATTGAGGATATCATGGAAACCAATATCATATCCGTCAATACTCATATGGACCAGGAAGAAGCAGGTAACCTGTTTAGAAAGTACGACTTGATTGCCATGCCGGTAGTAGATCAGGAAAACCGGTTGGTGGGCATCATTACCATTGATGACATTATTGATATTATTGAGCAGGAAAATACGGAAGACTTTCAGGTTATGGCAGCCATTGAGCCATCTGAGGAAGAATATATGAAAACCGGTATTATGAGGCTGGCGCGAAACAGAATTGTATGGCTGTTGATATTAATGCTCACTGCAACCTTAACCGGCGGCATTATAAGAAGAAATGAAGAGGTGCTTGTGTCAGCAGTTACCCTGGCTGCATTTATTCCCATGCTGATGGATTCCGCCGGAAACGCGGGCTTCCAATCTGCAACATTGATTATTCGCGGGCTGGCCTTGGATGAGATTAAGCTGCATGATATCCTGAAAGTAATCTGGAAAGAATTTCGGGTCAGCTTGATTGTTGGTGTAATTTTAAGTGCAGTGAATTTTGCCAAAATCTATTTTATTGATAAGGCTGGGGTTTTAATAGCCCTAACCGTAAGCCTGAGTCTCTCGATTACGATCATCTTAGCGAAAATAGTAGGGGGTTCCCTTCCGATTATCGCCAAGAAACTCGGACTTGATCCTGCGATTATGGCGGGTCCGCTGATTACAACAATCGTGGATGCCGTTGCATTACTGACATATTTTTATTTGGCATCCTGGCTGCTGGGGATCTAGCCAAACAAAATATACTGAGGAAACAGATAGATATATTAACTGGGAACAGAGACAAATAATCATCTGCGGGTGTGAGGAGGATAATGGATCAACGGATAAAGAGGAGCTTTCAATCAAAAGTTCCTCTTATTAATCAGATTCTAGCAAGCCAGAATGAAAAAAAGTATGGCCTGGTGTGGGAAAATAAAATAGAAGAATTTGAGCTGCTGACTAAGGATGGGCTGCCGGTACTTGTACCCGTATCGAAATATGATATTATATCCTCGCCTTGCAAGGGGGAAAAACATAATCTACTGATTGAGGGAGATAATTATCACTCCCTCATTTGTTTGAATGAAACCCATTACAACCAGGTAGACTTGATTTATATCGACCCGCCCTATAATACCGGCAGCCGGGATTTTAAGTATAATGACCGCTATATAGGGAGGGAAGATGAATACAATCATTCCAAGTGGCTTTCCTTTATGCATAAGCGGCTGTGTGCCTGCAAAGGTCTGCTGAAGCAGGATGGTGTCATTTTTATTTCCATTAATGAGGAAGAACTTTTCCAATTGAAGCTGTTGTGCGATGAAATCTTTTCTCCCGGGAACTATCTGACCATGTTTACCGTAAAGGTCAGGCATGAGGACCGTATATTAAAAGGAGACAAGTATTTTCATGAGGTGACAGAATACCTGCTCATGTATCGTAAAAGCGATGCCCATCAGATTGTGAAAAGAAAACGGGATAACACTTCAGACAAATTGTATGTCTATGAAATTGAGGAATTGATTTCTTCACCGGAAACCATGGAGTGCGGCAGCAAAACCGTAGAAATATTTTATCCCGGAGAATATAGAATTATAAAGAAGCAACCCCACGCCTTGCTGCTCAAGAAAATCAATATTCGAGGCAGCATCAAGGAGGGAAATTCCAGCGGAAGGTTTTATATGCGGTACCTTGATACGATTAAGTATGAAAAGATGGGGTGCCTGATCAAGGTACCGGGTATTGGGAATGACAGCAGGGGGTATCGTTATTTTTTGATGCCCTCGTCCAAATCCAAGGCTAACGGAGATTACTTTCAGGGGGTACCCGTTAACCGGCAGAAAACAATTGAAGTGCCCTATGCCAATTACCTGGATTGTGTCCGGGAATTCAATAACGCCGGTTATGAGGGTGGGGTGGACTTCAGGGGCAAGAAGCCGATTTCCTTCCTGTTAAAGGTATTTGAACTGGGCGGCCTGATGGAAAAAAAGGACGGGATAGTATTGGACTTTTTTGCCGGCTCAGGGTCCACCGGAGAGGCTGTTTTGGAGCTGAATAAAAGGGATGGCGGCTGCAGGCAATTCATTCTCTGTACCAATAATGAAAATAATTTATGCTACGATGTCACCATGCCCAGGCTGAGAAATGCCATCAAGGGATATGCAACCAGGGCAATCCAGGATGAGGTTCTTTACGAAGTGAAATTAACTTATAACGTTCTTTCCAAAATGGATATGATTTTCAGCCAAATAGCGAAGGTGGAGAAGCAAAACCGGCATCGTTTTGATTCCATTTTGAAAACAATAACCGATAACCATATAATGGTGATTGGCCGCAATAAAAACAGTTTTAAGAAGGGACTGGGGGGAAGCCTGAAATTCTACCAAACAGCTTTTAAAAAATAGCAGCACTCAAGTAAAAAATCAGAGTTGCTCTTTTAAACATATCTTGCAGTATATAATGTTTTATATCTAAATTTCCTTCTCAAAAGCACATTGTGCAATCTTTGGAATATGATATCAGTAGATATGTAACCGGATATCCATGGGTAACAGGTGCATATCGAATATCATAGGGAAGGAGTCAGACCTTTATGCCTTATATCAGATACAACAATTCAAACATTGAGATTGTCAATGCTGCCGGAAATAAAATTATTGATAATTCTGCCAAAGTGGATGGAAAGGCTTATGCCAAGATAGCTAAGGTGGATGTAAAAAGCCTTGTTACGGAAGAATGCGTAAATACACCGGAGCCCATCTCTGCGCTGGGCAGCGGAGCTGTTGCCAAAGTACCGGTGGTATTAGCGCAATTGACGGTTCAGGCTAATGTGAACGCCATCATCACCCTGCCGGAATATGCATTCGAAATCAAGCGCATCCGGAAAAATTTAAAGATAACCCAATGCCTGATAATCCAGGATACCAACATCCTGTTCATTAAAGGCTTTATACGCAAAAATATTGAATATTCCACCAAGGAGTCATCCAATGCTGAGGGATTTAGCGGTGATATCAGACATATAACCGTTGATATTCCTATCAACTGCACAACGCCTTTGGACTACAATGGAATTGCTCCCCTGCAGCCGGTTGCCAATACCACTTCTGAATTCCAATATCAGAAGAGAGAGGATATTCACCATCCTGATTTTTCTGAGAAGGATGAACTGTTATCCGGTGACTTGAGAGAACACAATCAGATTTCAACAGAATTCTTTAATGAGCTGCCCTTCTGCGACCTTATCAGCTCCAGAATTGTTGAATTCGATGAACAGCTCATGCCGGAACATCCAAATGATAAGAAATGTGAAACTCCTTTTGAGGAGAAACGATTCCGCAGAATTGAAGAAAAGATGGTTGTATTCATCACCCTGAGGTTATTGCAAAACCGCTTGGTTGCAGTCCCTGCAGTAGCCGGAGCCGTCAGGGGTCCAAAAGGTGACTGATACCGTTTTTAAATTGAAAATTGCTGGCTAGGACCGCTATGGCCCTACCCGGCCTACTTAAGGATAATTTTAAAAAAGAATTGATATGAATGTCCCTGCACTGTTTTTGTCAGCTTCATAATAGATGGGCAGCCCTGAGCATATAAATGATTAGGATACCGCCTTCGAGGAAAAACAAGTGCAAGGATGTGTTTAAATGAATGTTTTATTGAAAAAACGTAAAAAAATTCTGCTGATCAGCTTGATAATTACAGCTCTCCTGCCGGTCGGACTGTATTTTTTTGAAGTATTCCTGCCGGATTCCTGGTGTCTACCTGCTTTTGAACTGGCTCGTGCAAGCCGGGGCTTAAACCAATATGAAATCCAGGTGGAATTCAACCCGGATGCCAAAACACTGACATGCCACCAAAAGGTGGAATACATCAACCGATCACAGGACAGCCTTTCTCATCTGTATTTTCACCTGCATCCCAATGCCTATCGTTATGAAAACAAACCCGTGTTTGAAAAAAATGAAATGGAACAGGCTTATCCAGATGGATTTTCCCCGGGCTTGCTGGAAGTGGATGAAGTTGTGATCGATGGGGAGCAAGCTGAGTATGTCGTTGGAGGATTCAGCGAAAATATTTTAATGCTGATATTGAAAGGCAGTTTGGAACCCGGGGACAAGACCGTCATTGAAATGGATTACAGGGTTATTCTTCCCTATTGCCTGGGCCGGTTTGGTTACGGCAAAAATATGTACAAGGCTGTGAACTGGTATCCCATTGCCAGTGTATATGATGAAAGGGGCTGGAATCTGGATCGTTATTATACAATAGGAGACCCTTTCTACAGTGATGCGGCAAATTATCGTGTCCGGATTCAGGCGCCGGCTGGCTATACCATTGCTGCTACAGGGGAAATCAAGGAAAAGAGAGAAGAGGGCCAGCATCTTATATGGGAGTTTAGTGCCCAGGCTGTTCGTGATTTTGCCTGGCTGGCAGGTAACCGGTTTCAGACCATATCCAAAAAAGCAGGCAGAACCACCGTTACTTCTTATTATTTTACAGAAGACGCCGGCAAAAAAGCACTGGAATATGCAGTTGAATCCATGGCTTATTTTAACGAAGCTTTTGGTGAATATCCCTATCCGCGGTTTAATGTTGTGGAATCGGATTTTTTTATCGGCGGTATGGAATATCCAAACCTGATAATGCTGGACCACGATTTATATAAGAGCAACAACAGCGATTACCTTGAACTGGTGACCGTCCATGAAACCGCTCATCAATGGTGGTACGGCCTGGTAGGCAGCAACCAGATAACAGATGCATGGTTGGATGAAGGCTTGACGGAATATTCCACGGTACTCTACTATGGACATCGCTATGGACAGGAAAAAGAAGAGGAGGTTTATCAGAATATAATCGGGAAGGGGAAATACAACAACCTGCAATTTTTCACCTATTCAAATGATATTGATGAGACTATCCATCGTCCTACCTATGAATTTTCCAGCTGGGTGATTTATGATTTGCTGGTATATGGAAAAGGCGCAATGCTGTTTCATTCACTACGGGAGAAAATGGGGGACCAATTGTTTTTTCAGGGTCTGCGCCTATATTTCCAGGAAAATCGCTTCGGAAATGCAGGGAAGACGGATATTATCCGGGCTTTCAGCCAGGTGACTGGACAGGACTGGCAGCAGCATTTTGATCAATGGCTGTACGACTATGAATAAAATTCTTTGGATGGTAAATATTAAAATAAATTAATTTTTTATTAAGGGAGGATTTTTTATTAAGACGTCGAATACATAAAAATGTAACACTTTCGTAATAAATTACGCCGTCAAACAATTAATGAGCTAGAGATAAAGTTAAACGTAAGCCAAAGGAGCTATTCAGATGAACAGCTTTAAGAATCCCTCCTGGGAAAAGATTTTTTCCAAATATACAGGGGTCAGGCCTCGAATTGAAAAATTCAGGAAAAAGCTAATTACTGAAACCAGGCCCCATATCAGCAAAGCTAAGACATGGGCAGCACAGGTAATTGCAAATATAAAGATTTGGGCCGGGAAATTTAAAGCATGGATAGTTACTGAAATTAAGCCTCGACTCAGCAAGGCCGGAAAACAGATAGTCACTGCTGTCAAAACCGGAGCCAGGAAATTTAAGACATGGGTAGTTACTGATGTTAAGCCCTGGATAAGCAAAGTCGGGGTACAGATAGCTGCCGGCATTAAGAACGGGGCCGTGAAATTTAAAGCGTGGATAGTTACTGAAATTAAGCCTCGACTCAGCAAAGCCGGAAAACAGGTAGTCACTGCTGTCAAAACCGGAGCCAGGAAATTGAAGACATGGGTAGTTACTGATGTTAAGCCCTGGATAAGCAAAGTAGGGGTACAGATAGCTGCCGGCATTAAGAGCGGAGCCGTGAAACTTAAAGCGTGGATAGTTACTGAAATTAAGCCTCGACTCAGAAAAGCCGGAAAACAGATAGTCACTGCTGTCAAAACCGGGGCCGTGAAATTTAAGACATGGGTAGTTACTGATGTTAAGCCTTGGATAAGCAAAGTTGGGGCACAGATAGCTGCGGGCATTAAGAGCGTGGCCGGGAAATTTAAAGCATGGATAGTTACTGTCATTAAGCCTAGGATTAGCAAAGCCGGAAAACAGATAGTTACCGGTATTAATACCGGAGCCGGCAAATTCAGAGTATGGGTGGTTAGCGTCATTAAACCTCGGATAAGCAAGATAAAGACACGACTGGTTACTTTTTTTAAGCCTGTAATTAACAAAGTTAGAGCTCAGGTAATTACATATATTAAGCCTCGATTCAGCAAAATTAAGAATCAGGCAATAAAGGTAATCAAGCATGGAATAAATAAGATCAGATCCAAAATACCCCATATCAGACTTTCGTTTGCCAATATAAAATTTTTCCGTGCCAATATTGGACAGCTTGGGATTATATTAATGCTGGGCATTTTTCTGACAACCGGAATGATTGGAAACATCGAGGTTGCTGCCTCGGAGGAAACAATTGCCACAACAATCAGAGCCCACAGGGTGCTTCTCAACGGCAGGCAGGCTGGCTATGTCTGCAACCGGCAGTCAGCACAGATTGTCATGGATGAAGTGCTTCAGGATGCAGCAGAGAGCTATGGCATGGAGGTTACAGCAGAACACGGGCTCACCTTTGAGGAAACCATCATCACCCCGGAGCAGTTGTCAACCAAGGCAGAATTGGAGAAGTCACTTCGTCAGTTTTCAGAAATTAATGTAAATGCCTATACCATATATGCAGACGGTAAAATAATCGGAACTTTAAAAAGCAAAGAAGATGCCCGGCAGGTGCTTGATAATATTAAGGCTTTGTATACCGAGGATATCGCCCGGCTGGAGGATGTCACTTTCCAGGAGGAAGTTGAAATTCTTCCTACCCCTGTTTCCTTCCATGAGATACAGGATACCCAAATCATAGAAGCGGAAATTATGGAAGGTCAGGAAACATTAGAGGAATACACTATTAAGGAAGGGGATACATTCTGGTCCATTTCCAAGGCATTTAATATTGACTACGATGAATTGACTCAAATGAATGCTGGTATTGATCCTGACAAGCTGCAGCTGGGGCAGAAAATTCGCCTTTCCTACCCTAAGAATCTGCTGAATGTGGTTACCACCGAAGTGATAGTGTATGAAAAACCCATTGCTTACAAGACGGAAACTCAAAAAGACAGCTCCATGTATACCAATCAATCTAAAGTGATACAAGAAGGAAAAGAAGGCGTCAGGCAAATTGAAGCCCATGTTATCAAAGTAAACGGGGTGGAACAGGAACGGGAGATTGTATCCGAGAAAGTTATAAAAGAGCCGGTAAATAAAATCGTTGTAAAAGGAACAAAAACCCCGGTTACCAGAGGAAGCGGCAGGTTGAAATGGCCGACAAAAGGAAGGATCACTTCCAGGTTTGGACGTCGTTGGGGGAGGCTGCACAAGGGGCTTGACATCGCCAATTCCAAAGGAACCCCGATTTATGCGGCCGATTCGGGCAAGGTTATTTTCTCGGGCTGGCAGGGTGGATATGGCAATCTGGTAAAAATCGACCATGGCGGCGGGATGGTTACCTTCTATGCCCATATGAGCAAAAGAGCAGTTTCCAAGGGCAGCTCAGTTTCAAAAGGACAATTGATAGGTTATATAGGCAGTACGGGTAACAGTACCGGACCTCATCTGCATTTTGAAGTTCGCATTAATGACAGCCCCAGGAACCCTCTTAAGTATCTTCCGTAAACAGTAAGCATACCTTTTAATGGCAGGCATCTGATAAAAGCAGCAACAATTCATAGGCAGTAAAGACATCAGTCCGCAGTATCCACTGCGGACTGATGTTTCATGACACTTGTATAAATATCATAAATTTACCTGTTAATCTTATAGTAAAGTGGTGTTATAATGTATCTGGACTTGCGCCCTGCCGGGTAAGGGGGCAGGATGGTGATGTAATCCTTCCTGTCGGTTAAGAAACTGCTTGAAGGCAGGAGCCGTCGAAACTACCTGAAATTTATCCGTTCCCTGGGAGAGGAATGGTTCTTCAATAGACTTCAGCAGAGAAATGTGGGAAAGATAAATTTTCTTAATGCAATCGTAAAACATGCATGTTATAATAGCAGGAGATAATTCAATAAAAAAAGACATGCAGTATAAGATGCAAATAATTATGGGCTAACAAATGAAGTTCAGGAGGTGAAGCCCTAAGCCGACAGGTTGGGGCAATGCTTTTGGAGAAATTTTACATAAGGGGTGGGAAACCACTCACCGGAACGGTTACAATAGGGGGTGCAAAAAACGCGGTTGTAGCAATTATGCCTGCAGCCTTGTTGGCAGACGAGTCCTGTACTATTGACAACCTCCCTTATATAGATGATGTTATTACTTTAGCGGATATTTTAGAGGAAGTAGGCGCAAAAGTATCCTTGAGTACAAAAGGCCGAATTACTATAGACGGGTCTACAGTTACCGATCACAAGGCGCCTTATGATATGGTAAAACGGATGCGGGCTTCTTATTATCTGCTGGGAGTATTGCTCGGGAAATTCGGAAAGGCTGAAATTCCCTTGCCCGGCGGCTGTGAAATCGGCGCTCGTCCCATAGACCAGCATATAAAGGGCTTTGAAGCACTGGGAGCCAAGGTTGAGATTGAACACGGCATTGTAAGGGCGGAAGCCAAAAGATTAATTGGCAATGAAATTTACCTGGATGTGGTAAGCGTCGGTGCTACTATAAACATCATGCTTGCAGCAGTAAAGGCCGAAGGTTTGACAACTATTGTCAATGCAGCAAAAGAGCCCCACGTGGTAGATGTGGCAAACTTCCTGAATTGTATGGGTGCAAAAGTAAAGGGAGCCGGCACGGATACCATCCGTATCAAGGGTGTGGATAAATTGAGCGGCTGCGAGTATACCATTATCCCCGATCAAATTGAAGCGGGCACCTTCATGATAGCCGCCGCCGCAACCAATGGTGACGTAATAGTGGCCAATGTCATTCCAAAGCATTTGGAATCAGTAACAGCCAAGCTGCTGGAAATGGGTATAGAGGTCATCGAGGGGGATGACTATGTAAGAGTAAAGGGAATCAGCAAACCCAGAAAAGTGAATATCAAAACGCTGCCCTATCCGGGTTTTCCGACAGACCTGCAGCAGCCCATATCGGTTCTGTGCAGCATTGCCGAGGGAACCAGCATTATACATGAAAGCCTGTTCGATCACCGCTTCCGTCATGTAGAAGAGCTTAGCAGAATGGGAGCAAAAATCAAAGTGGAAGACAGAGTGGCCATCTTTGAGGGTGTGGATGGCTTGACAGGTGCTCTGGTGTCCGCCACCGATTTAAGAGCGGGGGCAGCCCTCATCATAGCCGGGCTGGTTGCAGAAGGGGTAACCGAAGTGGATAATATCCACTTTATTGACCGGGGCTATGAAAGAATCGAAAGAAAATTGGCGGGCCTTAATGCAGATATTAAGAGGCTGGATGATGGACAAAGCCTGCTGAAGGCGGTTTCCTCCAATGTATCCCTGATCAAGTAAACTGAAAACTTTGGATTTTGAGCTATTATAAGTGAAGCTTATTTGTTTAATATATGATTTGGTTATTTAAAGAGGAATTTGTTTCATAAAAAAGGAGAAAGCAATGAGGAATTGTTTCTTAGCCGAATAATCTGAATATGCGGTAGAAGCATAAGGGTTTTTAAGAAGGCATACCGGAAAGCATGCTGTTATTCGTATGCTTATTCAATTGGATTTAATTTAACCGGTATATCACTGTATTTTTATGTCTTCAGCCGCAACACTAAGGAACAATTGCCAGTTAATAAATATTTTATAAAACTTTTTTCATTCCTGTGAGGAGTCAAAGCTGTTACTGGACATTTGTTCATTAACAGTTTTTTGTTTCTCATTTTAAGGGAGCGAGTTTACATGTTGTTATTGCAATGCAAGAACATCAAAAAGGCTTTTGGGATACATGAAGTATTGAGATCAGTCAGCCTGGATCTGGAGGAAGGAAGCCGGGTTGGCCTGGTGGGAAAGAACGGAGCAGGCAAAACCACCCTTGTAAATATCATCATGGGGGACTTAAAGCCCGACGCCGGTGAACTTATTTGGCATCGTAAGGATGTAACAACCGGATATCTGCGGCAGTCGGTTTATTATACCTCTGATTTGTTCCATGAGCTCTATAAGGGGCAGAACGGATTGAATGAAGTGAATGATTTTTTGCACATTAGCAGTGAACTTGGTGCGTCAAAGGCACACCGGTGGGAGGATGAACGCTTTGCATCCTTGAGCGGCGGAGAAAGAACCAAGCTGGCCCTGGCTCATATCTGGTCATCCAATCCCGGCATGTTAATTCTGGATGAGCCCACAAACCACTTGGATTTACATGGAGTACAATGGTTAATCGATGAGCTGAAGGGTTATCAGGGAACTATTATTGCGATTTCCCATGACCGATACTTTTTGGACCAAACGGTGAATTGCATTATGGAAATAGATGATGGTGTGATTGAGGAATACAGCGGCAATTATACATTCTACCGCAATGAAAAAAGGAAGCGGTATGAGTCACAGCTTCATGCCTATGCGGTGCAGGAGAAATATAAGGATGAGCTGGAAGCCAATATCCGGCAGTTAAGAGAATGGTCCGGTAAGGCGCATCGGGATTCCACAAAAAAAGGTGCCAACAGCGGAAACAAAACGGGAACCAAGGAGTATTTCCGGGTAAAGGCGAAGAAGATGGACAAGCAGGTTAAGTCTACTATAAAACGGCTTGAGAAGCTGAAGGAAGAAGGAATAAAAAAGCCGAAAGAAGAGCCCAGGGTGCGTTTCATCTTTCAGGAAACGGAGACAGGCGGTAAAAGGGTGCTGTATGCTTCCAATATCAGGAAGCGCTTCGGGGATCGAATTCTATTTGATGAGAGCAGCTTCTATATTCAGAGAGGAGAAAGGGTGGGGATATTCGGACCAAACGGCTGCGGTAAAACTACACTGGTTAAGGCGGTTCTCGGACAGCAATCGGTGGAAGGATCTTTATTTGTATCCCCTTCCGTCAATATCGGATATGTCAGCCAGGATGTATTGGACTTGGAAAGGAACAGTAAGGCATTGGATTTGTTTGCCATGGGCAGCCGGAGGGAGCAGGGTAAAGTCCGCACCATGCTGGCTAACCTGGGGCTGAATGAAGTGCTCATGAATAAACCGCTGAAAAGCCTGAGTGCGGGAGAACGGACCAAGCTGAAGCTTGCCAACCTGCTGATCAGGGAATATGATATGCTCATACTGGATGAACCTACCAATCATTTGGATGTGTATACCAGAGAACAATTGGAAGATGCATTGGAGAAATATGAAGGCACCATATTGCTGGTAACCCATGACAGATATATGTTGGAGAAAATTTGCAATAAACTGCTTGTTTTTGAAAACAATCGGATTCGCAGGCATGAATACGGCCTGGCAGGATACCTGAAGGAAAGCAAAGGATCAGATAGTACTGATATAACAGATGATGGTTTGACCCGGGAAGAAGCACAGATGATTATTGAAAACCGGATATCCAAGGTACTGGGCAAATTAAGCGAACTGGAAGAAGGCACACCGGAATATCAGGAGTTGGATGTGGAATTCAATGAGTTGATAAGGAAAAGAAATAAGTATAAGGACTGAATCCACCTTTATTTTCCTTATTTATATCTTATATCGGGCTGGCCCAAGCTCATGCAGGTTGTTTCCCCGGGAATCGATGGCAACTATTAAGGGCAGGTTTTCCACCTCCAGCCGGTATACTGCCTCCGGCCCCAAATCCTCAAAAGCAAGCACTTTTGCTTTTTTTATACAGCGGGCAATAAGAGCACCGGCACCTCCTGCAGCAGCTAAATAAACAGCCTTATTGCGGATCATGGCCTGGATCACCTCGGGGCTGCGCTGGCCTTTGCCGATCATAATTTTCAGGCCCAGATTCAGGAGCCTCGGGGTATAACTGTCCATACGGGAGCCGGTAGTCGGCCCGCAGGAGCCGATGATTCTGCCGGGCCGGGCAGGACAGGGGCCTGTGTAATAAATACCTTGATTATTCAAATCAAAGGGCAAAGGGATACCGTGATCCAGGTATTCCACCATGCGTTTATGAGCGGCATCCCTGCCGGTAAGCAATATACCCGTTAATTGAACTATATCCCCGGCATTCAGACTCAGGAGCTGTTCTTCAGATGCAGGGGATGTGATTTTCTTTATCATAACTATACTCCTAAATAACTTTCTGTGCATGCCTTGCGGCATGGCACTGAATATTAACTGCTACCGGCAGGCCTGCCAAATGGGTTGGGAAGGTATCGATATGTACTGCCAGGGCTGTATTTCTCCCACCCATCCCCTGAGGTCCGATACCGGTTGCATTGATATTGTGCAGTATTTCCCGTTCCAGCCCGGCTGTGTCCGGGTCGGGATTAGGCCTGCCGGCTTCTCTTAGCAATGCCTTCTTGGCCAGAAATGCGGCCTTTTCCATGGTACCGCCAATTCCGATGCCTACTATGATGGGAGGGCAGGGATTGGCACCGGCCCGGACAACCGTGTCCAGTACGAAGTTTTTAATTCCTTCTATTCCGTCGGCAGGCTTCAGCATGGCTAAACGGCTCATATTTTCACTGCCAAAGCCTTTGGGGGATACTGTGATTTTTACCCGGTTTCCCTCCGTTAACTCCAAATGAAGAACAGCAGGTGTATTATCCCCGGTATTCTCTCTTTTCAGAGGGCTTAACACGGATTTCCGAAGATAACCTTTTCGGCAGCCACGGCGTACACCCTCGTTTACTGCTTCCGTAAGGCTTCCCCCGGTAATGTGAACATCCTGCCCCAGCTCTATAAACACAACAGCCATACCGGTATCCTGGCAAAGGGGAAGCTGCTCCCTATGGGAAGCATCGATATTGTCCAGGAGCTGCTGCAAAATCCATTTTCCGACAGGGGATTCCTCGGTTTTCCTGGCTTTATCAAGCAAATTTTTTACATCCTCACCAATGTGATAGCAGGCTTGTATATATAGTTGTTCAACTGTCTGAGCAATAACAGAAGTATTGATTTCCCTCATTTGTCCTCCTGTACCCTGGCTACACCGCTTTTTCGGGCAGCATCTGCAACCGCCGCCGCTACCGCCGGTACAACCCTTTCATCGAAGGGAGCCGGTAATATATTGGTTTCAGACAGCTTATGTTCAGGAACAACCGATGCAATGGCATAGGCTGCAGCAACCTTCATCTCTTCATTGATATCGGATGCCCGTACATCCAGGGCACCTCGGAAGATTCCGGGAAAGGCCAGAACATTATTAACCTGATTGGCAAAATCCGATCTTCCTGTACCCACTATTCGTGCTCCTGCTTTCTTTGCCGGCTCAGGGTCAATTTCCGGATCCGGATTTGCCATGGCAAGTACAATGGAATCTTTATCCATGGATTTTATCATCTCAGCCGTTACAGTACCGGGTACAGATACTCCGATAAATACATTGGCTCCTTTCATTGCATCAGCCAGGATTCCTCTTCTGCCTTCCGAATTGGTGATCTGTGCAAGCTTTTCCTTCATGAAATCATTTTTGGGGTTGCCCGGATAGAGAATGCCATCGCGGCCGCAAAGCGTCATGTTCCTGACACCAAGGTGAATTAACAGCCTGGCAATAGCGGAGCCTGCTGAGCCGATTCCGTTAATAACCACTTTTATATCGTCCATGCCTTTTTTCAGTATCTTCAGTCCGTTGATCAGGGCTGCACTGCATACAACTGCCGTGCCGTGCTGGTCATCATGGAACACGGGAATTTCCAGGGACTTTCTTAATCGGTTTTCTATTTCATAGCATCTGGGTGCAGCAATATCCTCCAGATTGATACCTCCAAAGGATGGTGCAATTAATTCAATGGTACGTACAATTTCATCCACGTCCTTTGTGTTCAGACAAATGGGGAATGCATCTACATTGGCAAAGCTTTTGAACAAAACAGCCTTGCCCTCCATAACCGGCATGGCCGCCAATGGACCAATGTCACCAAGCCCCAGCACTGCTGTTCCGTCGGTAACCACAGCCACCATATTCCCTCTGGAAGTATACTTGTAAACATCATCGGGGTTTTTACTGATTTGCCTGCAGGGTTCTGCAACGCCGGGGGTGTATGCAACGCTCAGGTCATCCCTGTTGTTGACGGGCACTTTGGATTGGATGGCAATCTTCCCCCTTTTTTGCCGGTGAAGGATCAATGCTTTTTGTTTATAATCCATTACTAACCTCCCATAAGCTTGTATTCTTTTCTTCTCATATCAAAGTTCTTTAGTCTTAATTACTGCAAACTTAGTTAACAGAACCGTTTACACTTTTATACCTTTATTAATTATAACACTACCGATTAAACTAAACACCCAATTATTGCATGGTGTGTCAACATTTTTATGGAGTCCTGTCTCATATATTGACATTTTGTCGGAATAACCTCTACATGATATAATCGCAGAATAAAACAAGTGAATGGACATTGAGCAGCGCTGGAAAATTCATGGTATATATATTATAATATAGCTTATTATTATGGTTTTTCCTGAAGGTCATGGAACAGGACAGCCAGGAGGACAGCAGGAGGACGCCAATGAATCTTAAGGTATGCTCACTTTTCAGCGGAAGCAGTGGAAATTCCACCTATATCGGTACAGAAAAGACCCATATCCTGGTGGATGCCGGTGTATCCATGAAGAGCATTGTGACCGGGTTGAAGCAATTTGATGTGGATGGCCGGGATCTGAAAGGTATATTGGTCACCCATGAGCATTCCGATCATATCAGCAGTGTAGGCGCTATTTCCAGGAAATTTAATGTGCCTATTTATGCCAATGAGCAAACCTGGCAGGCCATGGAATCCAGGCTGGGAAGGATCGATGCCGGGAACCGCCGGGTTTTTTACAATGACATGGATTTTTATATTCAGGATATTAATGTACAGCCATATCAAATACCCCATGATGCGGCGGACCCTGTTTGCTTCAGCTTTTATTACAAGAATAAAAAAATAAGTATAACCACTGATTTGGGGCACACTAACAATAAAATCATAAAAAACGTTATGGACTCGGATCTGGTTATCCTGGAAGCCAATCATGATGAAGAAATGCTGAAGGCAGGGCCATATCCCAGCTATTTGAAGAAACGGATTCTGGGAAGAAAAGGCCACCTGTCCAATGAAGATACAGGCCGGGCTTTGCTGGAAATGATTAAGGGAAAGGTCACCCATGTTTTGTTGGCTCATTTAAGCAAGGAAAACAACTATCCCCAATTGGCATATCAGACTGTTGTGGATATTCTGAAGAGCAACGGTGTGCGGGCAGGCAAGGACATTCAAATAGATTTGACGTACCGGGATCGCGCCAGCAACTTTTATCATATAGGATAACCCCGAGGCAGGCCGTAACGCAGGATGACTGGAGGGAATGGCTTGCGCCCCAGGCACTTGGGCTTGAAATTTTTGAAACCGTTCATTGTACCAATCATTGCCATGAACGCAATGATTTCTTTATCCTCCTGTAATACTATTTATCGTTCCGAAAGCAAGGATCAATACCAATACAGAGAAACCCCCCTTCCACAGCATATTCAGCAGCCGCTGCCCGCAAGGGATCCTGCCCAAACCGGGGCCATTGCTCAGGCAGTACAAAAGGTCAGGCCTTCGGTAGTAGGCATTTCTACCACCCATGTTCAGGAGGATAGCTATGGATTTGAGCCGGAGTCGGTCATAGAAGGTGTAGGCTCAGGCTTTATTGTCAGCTCAGACGGCTATATCCTGACCAATGACCACGTGGCGGTATCAACAGAAGCTGAAATTGCAGTAATTCTGCATAACGGAGATGAAGTGGAAGGAAGAGTTCTGTGGACCGATCCAACCCTGGATCTTGCGATTATTAAGGTCAATGCATCAAATCTTCCCGCAGCAGAATTGGGGGACAGTTCTCAATTAATCGTAGGAGATCCTGCCATCGCTATCGGCACTCCCCTCGGCCTTCAGTTTCAGCATACTACGACAGCCGGGATTATCAGCGCCTTGGATCGTACGGTGGAGGTGGGTACTGAGAGGGGTCAGAATTTCATGGAAGACCTGATCCAAACTGACGCTTCCATTAATCCGGGCAACAGCGGCGGGCCACTGGTGGATATCAACGGCCAGATAATAGGGATAAATACGGTTAAGGTTGTGAGCGCGGAGGGAATCGGGTTTGCCATTCCCATCAATGTCGCCAAGCCTGTAATTCAGCATTTCCTGGAGGAAGGAGAATTCATTACGCCATATATCGGTGTGGTGGGCTATGATAAGGCTATTGCCCATTATTACAAGCAAACCGACAATCTGGTTGACGGGGTGTATGTAGTCAATATTGATCCCAGGGGTCCGGCGTATCAATGCGGAATTCGGACAGACGATATTATAACCCAGGTAGATGGTAAGCCGGTAACCAAAATGCTGGAGCTCAGAACAGCCATTTATTCCTATCATGTAGGTGATACCATTAAGGTTGTGGTTATGCGGGATGACAGGGAAATGGAATTCACTATGAAGCTGGCACAAAGCCCTGTACCCACAGCAAGATAAGAAGGATGAAAATCTTAAAGCCCCATCAAGGGGCTTTTTACATAACTATTTGCTTATAATTCCCTGTTCTATTTACGAATGAACATTTCTAAGATATGATAATCAGGAAGGGGGATACTGCTATGTATGATGAAACCACTCAAAAATACAGGGAAAGAATTCGGGAACCCAATGGGGCTCCGACTCCTTTTGCAAGCGGTCTGCTGTATTTAACCGTTCTTTTGTTGATTCTGCTCTCTTCGCTGCTGACCGCCCGCATTAATACTGAAGGAGACAGTTATTATTTTTACATGTTTCTCCTGCAGCTGGCTACCATCGGCCTGCCTACAATGGCTTATTTAGTAGCTCGAAGGAAGAATATCAGATATTCATTAAGGCTTCGTACAATCAATGCAGCCGAAGTGCTGTTATCCATGGGCATGGCAATTTTCGGTTACGGTGTCATTGCTTTTATTAATCTATTATGGATGATATTTCTCAGCAGGTTTGGCAACCCTCAGCCCACAGCCATTCCCCCCATAGAAACAGGGAGGCATTATCTTATGGCAATTGTTGTTATTGCAGCAACCCCTGCAGTATTAGAGGAATTCATGTTCCGGGGAGTGATACAGAGGGGATATGAAGGATACGGCAAAACCGTTTCCATTTTGGTTACCGGTATTCTCTTTGCCTACCTGCATCTGAACATTATTACTATCCCCGCAATTATACTCCTGGGCATTTTGCTTTGTTATGTTGCTTACAGGGCAAATTCTATCTGGGTCAGTATCATCTATCATTTTATAAACAATACAATTGCTGTTACCTTTGCTTATATTTCAAGTCTGCTTACTAAATTTCTGCCTGAGGATTTTGAGGGTATGCCCGGTTCCTTTGCTGACATCCCTCCGGATCAGCTGCAAATGGTGGTTATTGTATGGGCTTTTTTAGGCTTTTTTGCCCTGATATTATTTAGTGCCTGTTTCGCAGGATTTCATGTTGTAACCAGGGGCAAACAGGAAGAATTGCCGGCAGCTGCCAGACCGACAAAGGGTAATATAATGCAATTGATTCTGCCGGTGCTGCTGGCTGCGGTAATCATTACTGTTGTGCTGGCATTTAAAGTAATTAATATGGTTAATCCTGCTCCAATTTTGTAACGGGCCAGATACATTTGTGTGCAACCTGGTGTTTAATTGGCAAAATAACGGAAGAAGCTGGTTATGAATATAAGGCTTATATGCGTAGGAAAAATCAAGGAAAAATACTTGGTACAGGGAATTTCGGAATATGTAAAACGTCTCAGTAGATATGCAAGGGTTGAGATAATCGAAGTACAGGATGAAAAGGCTCCGGAATCCCTGTCGCCGGCTGAAGCACAAGCAGTACTGCAAAAAGAAGGGAGCCGGCTGAAAAGGTATACCCGAGACGGGGCTGTAAAGATTGTATTGGCAATAGAGGGCAGGTCTTTTACTTCAGAAGAGTTCGCTGAAAAACTGAAGCAATACGGCCTGTCCGGCCACAGCCAGGTAGATTTTATCATAGGGGGCTCCCTGGGCTTGGATCAGGCTATAATCAGGCAGGCCCATCTGTTATTGTCCTTTTCCAGGTTTACCTTTCCCCATCAATTAATGCGGCTGATTCTCTTGGAACAGATTTATCGGGCGTTCCGGATCATTAACGGGGAGCCGTATCATAAATAGCCTTGGTTTTTATAATAACTGCAGGAGGTTCCCATTTATAGTTGCTGTTAAATGATTGAATAACCTTGGCCTGCCTGTACAAAAACGCCTTCATATTATCATTCTTGTCAAGAGTTGTGAGCAGCACATTTTTCACATCCATCGGTTTGAAATCACCGGACGGTTTGGAAACAACCCAGACTTCTTCCTTGTTTAATTGTTTTGATTCCTTATAAGAGGAAAGTCCATGGACAGGATTTTGCGGGAGTAGACCGGACCATGGATAATTTCCGTATCAGCATAGTAAAACACAAAAGTATTTTTGTTTAGCTCATTAGTGTTATAATGGATATAATTATTGAAATAAAAGATAACAGGCTGAATAGAAGGGCAGATAGAGAAAATGACACAGAAAAACAACCTGACACAGGGAAGCATTGTAAAGGCGCTGTTTAAGCTCGCCCTACCTATAATGGGGACTTCTTTTGTTCAAATGGCTTACAACTTAACGGATATGATCTGGGTAGGCAGAATCGGCTCCGATGCCGTAGCAGCTGTTGGTACGGCCGGTTTCTTTACTTGGCTGGGAGTGGCATTTATTCTAATTCCCAAAATAGGAGCGGAAGTAGGGGTAGCTCAGTCGGTAGGCAGAAAAGACATGGATGAAGCAAAGGTATATATCAAGCATAGTATACAGATGATTCTATGTCTTGCCTTGTTTTATGCATCTATCCTTATCATATTTCGAAAGCCGCTGATTGGGTTTTTTAATCTTGGAGATATTGATATTATCAATAATGCTATAACCTACCTGGTAATAATATCATGTGGCCTGGTATTTTATTTTATCAATCCTGTTTTCACTGCAATATTTAATGGATATGGGGAAAGCCGAACACCTTTCTTAATAAATTCAATTGGATTAATAACAAATATGATTCTGGATCCAATACTTATATTAGGAATCGGGCCTTTCCCCAGAATGGAAGTTGCAGGAGCAGCCCTTGCAACTATTATAGCCCAGGCTGTGGTAACAATTGTCTTTCTTATAACAGCAGCCGGAAAAACTGAGCTTTTTTCCAAGTTAAATATTCTTTCTGCTCCGGACATGGAGCATACTAAGAGAATTGTTAAACTAGGATTTCCTGTAGCTCTTCAAAGCGGATTATTTACCGGATTTGCAATGGTGATTGCCAGGATTATTGCCCAATGGGGTCCTATCCCCATAGCAGTTCAGAAGATAGGCTCTCAAATCGAAGCAATTTCATGGCTGACTGCATCCGGGTTTCAGACTGCAATGGCCGCATTTGTCGGGCAGAATTTTGGTGCCAGAGAATGGTCCAGGGTATGGAAGGGTTATAGAGTTGGTATGACAATAATGTCTGTTATTGGAATATCAGCTACATTATTGTTGACACTTGCACCCAGGGAGCTGTTTTCCATATTTGTAGCGGAAGAAGAAACCATTAAGCAAGGAATAGTATATCTAAGAATACTAGGCCTTTCACAACTGTTTATGTGCATTGAATCTACCAGTGCTGGAGCCTTTAATGGGTTAGGAAAAACCATACCACCGTCTATTGTTGGAATTGTATTTAATGCGCTTAGAATAACTGCAGCCCTTATTCTGTCATCCACCGTTCTGGGGCTGGACGGGGTATGGTGGTCAATCAGCATGTCAAGTGTACTAAAGGGCGTGATATTGTCTGTGTGGTTTATTATAATGATGAAACGAAACCCGGAAACCCAGGGGATGATCAGTTTTCAAAGGACCTTTGCCGGGGAATAACGATAACAGGAGCTGCCTTAATGATATAATTTTGGAAGGGTTTCATGTATAGGTATTGAATTCTATTTTGGGTGGAATATATGAAGATATTATTTTAAAGGAGATGATTATTAATGAAATCTTACAGGAAAGAATTATATTTCAGCACCAGAACCAGGAGGGCATTTCTAAATATTACGCCTCAGGTAGAAGAGTGTTTGAGAGAAAGCGGGATAAAAGAAGGCCTGCTGTTGTGCAATGCCATGCATATTACCGCCAGTGTCTTCATAAATGATGATGAATCAGGACTGCATAGTGATTTTGAAAGATTTCTGGAAAAACTGGCACCTGAGAAACCCTATGACCAATATGCTCATAATGGCTTTGAAGATAATGCCGATGCCCACCTGAAGAGAAGCATCATGGGAAGAGAAGTTGTTGTTGCGGTCACCAATGGAAGGTTAGACTTTGGCCCCTGGGAGCAAATATTTTACGGTGAATTCGATGGAAAAAGATCTAAAAGGGTATTGGTTAAAATCATAGGTGAATAAGAAACAATTCCATAGGTGAAAGGCTTCTCGCCAAGAAAAGCTAAGATAAGCTTATACTTGGCTCCGGAAGATACTGATACAAAGCAATTATTAAAGGATTTCGGGAAACATACGACAGCAAAAACCCGTGTCTATATAAACAAACTGGAAGATGTTGATATTGATATACTAAGAAGGATGATAAAGCGAGCCATAATATTTACAAATGAATTTTATCCGCAGGAACATGGTATGTAGAGCCCAGGACGGTGAATCATGAAGAAACTAAAAGCATTTGTAGAGGAATTGGCAGCAACGGAAGTCACACCTGGTGTGTGCAACCAATATTCCTATGAACACGCAGCGAATGCAATAAGAAGGGGCAATCTCTATATCTATCTGCAGCAGATGCAAGAGATTAATCCTGAAATCATGCTGGTAGGAGAGGCGCCCGGCTACAGGGGCTGCCGCCTTACCGGCGTCCCCTTTACCAGTGAGCATTTACTTATGAACAATATGAAAGGGCTCAACCTGTTCGGTAAGCAAAATGGCTACAGGCTGGCTGCAGAAAAAGAGAAGTTGATGAAGGAAACGACAGCTACAATCATATGGGAAACCTTGATTCAACTTGACATCATGGTACTGTCCTGGAATGCTTTTCCCTTCCATCCGCATAGGCAGGACAACGAATTAAGCAACCGAACTCCACTTAGGAAGGAATTGTTGATAGGCCAAAAGTCTCTCCTCCAAATACTTGAGTTGTTCCCTATTAGTATGGTGGTTGCCATGGGCAACAAGGCAGCAGAAAGCCTCAACAGGCTGGGTATTCAGTACGAGAAAGTCCGACATCCGGCTCAGGGCGGCAGGAATGGTTTTATTCGAGGGATGGCGGAATTGAAGGAAAAACTGAAAGTCAGACAGATATCGTGAAGGGAAATAAGTTAAGTGAAATACAGTATCAAAATTAAACGAATTTATGACATACCCGCAGAAGAAGACGGTCACAGAGTATCGGTGGACAGGCTTTGGCCAAGGATTATATGTTTTGTCCTTTTATGCCGGTATGAAAAATATCTTATACCAAATAATAGAGATAACGTTGAATTATGGAGGTATAAGATTGGCAGAGGGCTTAGTAGTTATTGTCAGAGGCATAATCGGATTCTTTACGCTTCTAATCTTTGCCAGATTGCTTGGGAAAGAACAGATCAGCCAGCTTACGTTCTTTGACTATGTGCTGGGAATTACAATCGGTTCCATCGCTTCTGAGCTGACTGTTGATTTGTCAAGCAGAGCCTGGTCTCATTGGGTAGGGCTTGCTACCTGGGCTGCTTTAGGTTTCTTACTTGAAATAATTACGCTTAGATGGAGATTTGCAGCAAAGTTCATTGAAGGTGAGCCTACCATAGTAATCATGAATGGAAAGATTATGGAAAATGCCCTTAAGAAAATGCAGCTCAGGGTTTCCGATATACTGCAATTACTTAGAAACAAGGATGTTTTTGATTTACAGCAGGTGGATTTTGCCGTTTTGGAGCCCAACGGACAATTGTCAGTACTGAAAAAGCCAGAACATCGGAACCTGACACCAAAGGATATGAATATAGCAACTGAAGCGACCGGTATCAGTACTGAGCTGATATATGACGGGATAATAATTGAAGAGAACTTAAGGCAGCTTAATAAGGATAAAAAGTGGCTGGCAGATGAGCTGAAAAAGCACGGATTAGAGGATGCATCTGAGGCTTTCATCGTAACTTTAAATCCTGCCGGCAGCCTTTATATTGACAAATATGAAGATCATATAAAGAAAATCACCGATATCGGTGATTACAAGGGGCCCTACTAGGAGGCGGTGTTTTGAGAAGGTTTTTGGTTATGGCAATTCCCGTTGCAACATTGGTTCTTTTCATTACGATCATGCTTAGCGGCAACTATTTGAAACAACCATTGGGGACAGAAGATAATGTCCCTGAGGCAATTGAAGGAATTATCAAAAATGTAATGCAGGATAATTGGGGAGAGGTTGAAACAGAAACGGAAAATCTTGAGGCTGCCTGGAAGAAGGTTGTGGGTAGAATCCAATTTAGCCTGGAACGGGATGAAATCAACTACTTTACTACTAATCTGGCTCGCCTGCAGGGTGCTATTTTGGCAAGGGATAAATCCAGCGCATTGATAGAGCTTAAGGAAGCATACAACCACTGGGAAAACTTAGGCAAGTAATGTAATACATGCCTTCTTATTACTAAGCTCCGGTAACCAACGGTCAGGACTGTTGATTACGGTATTAAAAAAATAATTCTATGAAAATAAGACAGGGCAGTTGAAATATTGCCCTGTCTTGTTTTTTTGCATACTTAAAGTTACTGGAGAGTACCTCCTAATAGCATTTTCGTATTTGATTGATTTATTATGTGTCAGGATATTTAGCCCACATATATCTCGCAGGCAGATTGGATGAAAAAAGAATACTAGATAAGGACGGAAGAATATTTATGTGAGTATTGACAATATGGCAATGCTCGCATATAATGATATTGGAACATATGAATAAACATTCATATGAACAAATGAGAAATTGAGGTGTTACCATGGCAGGGCCTAATGCTCCTATAGATAAATGCGATTGTGATGTAATCCATCAGGATATTATCGATTGGGTGCGAGATAAAATGCCCAGGGAGGAGACCTTATACGATTTAGCAGAGTTCTTCAAAGTATTCGGTGATTCCACCAGAATCAGAATACTATGGGCTTTAGCCGAATCGGAAATGTGCGTTTGTGACATTGCCAACTTATTGAATATGACCCAGTCGGCTATTTCGCATCAGCTGCGGGTATTAAAGCAGGCTGCATTGGTAAAAAGCAGGAGAGACGGTAAGGTAGTCTATTATTCTTTGGACGATGAGCATGTTCAGCAGATAATTGATCAGGGCATGACCCATATCAATGAAAAGTAGTCGGCTGTGTGGAATGATATTTTTTTGCCCTAATACATGAATGATTGTTCAATTATTCATATGTTAAACAAGCTGCAAAAGGAGCAGAAGTACGGGAAGAAACCTGTAAGGAATGTATATGATTTGAGATTTTGATTAAAAAAGGCTTACGGAATGAGCTTATAAAATAATAACACGATTAATTATGTGGAAAAGTTCAGGGGGATACTGTTATGAAAAAGAAATTTATACTTAAAGGTTTGGGATGTGCAAATTGCGCAGCAAGAATGGAGACAGCCATCTGTAAGCTGGACGGAGTAAGGGAAGCAACGGTCAACTTCATGACTGCCAGGCTGATCATAGAAGAGGAAGAAGGTCAAATGCCCTTCATTGTTCAGGAAGCAGAGAGGATTATTAAAAAAATAGAACCGGATGCGGTAATGAAAAAAGCTTGAAGGAGACAGGCATCATGAAGAAACGTCTATGGAGGATACTCACAGCTGCATTTATTTGGGCAGCCGCAGCGCTAATCGGGCAAAACCAAAAATGGGCGGAATTTGTCCTGTTTTCAGGCAGCTATATAATTGCAGGATGGGACATTGTTACCAAGGCAGCCCGCAATATTGTCAGAGGGAATGTATTTGATGAAAACTTTTTGATGAGCATTGCTACCATCGGTGCATTTCTCATCGGGGAATATCCTGAAGGTGTAGCTGTAATGCTCTTTTACCAAATCGGGGAATTGTTCCAGGATTATGCAGTAAACAATTCAAGAAAATCCATTGCGGAGCTGATGGATATTAGGCCGGATTATGCCAATGTCTATAAGGACAATGAATTGATACAAGTGGATCCGGATGAGGTAAAGATTGGTGATACCATTGTGATAAAGGCGGGGGAAAGGGTTCCTTTGGATGGCAGGGTTTTGGAGGGAAACTCCCTGCTGGACACCTCCGCTTTGACGGGAGAACCGGTGCCACAGGAGGTCCAGGAAGGCAGCGAGATATTGAGCGGCTGTATTAATATAAACGGCGTTATAACAGTGAAAGTAACCAGGGAATATGAACAATCCACTGTAAGCAGAATACTGGATTTGGTAGAAAACGCAACAAACAAGAAATCCAGATCAGAGAGATTTATTACTCGGTTCGCCCGATATTATACCCCTGCAGTAGTTATTATTGCGGTATTTCTTGCTGTCTTGCCTCCACTGCTTATAAAGGATGCTTCTTTTTCAGACTGGATTTATCGTTCCCTGTCCTTTCTGGTAGTGTCCTGTCCCTGTGCCCTTGTGATATCCGTACCCCTCAGCTTCTTTGGCGGCATTGGCGGGGCATCAGCCAGAGGAATTCTGGGGAAGGGCGGCAACTACCTGGAGGCACTGGCACGAACTGAGCGAATTGTATTTGATAAAACCGGAACTTTGACCAAGGGAGTATTTCATGTACAGAAAATTCATCTTTCGGATACTGAAAGCAACATGGACGATAACTCTTATAACAAGAACGATTTACAGGATATGAGAAAACAGGAACTCCTTGAACTGGCTGCTCATGCAGAACATTTTTCAAATCACCCAATTTCCCTGTCTCTTAAGCAGGCCTATGGCAGAGAAATCATACCCGACAGGATCTCGGATACGGAAGAAATATCGGGGCATGGTGTTCGGGCTGTGGTGGATGCCAAGGAAATTCTGGTGGGAAACGAAAAGTTGATGAGGCAGTATGGAATTCCGTATCTTGAAGAAGAAGTGTCCGGCACCATAGTCCATATTGCTGTAAACAGACAATACGCAGGATATATATTGATAGCGGACGAGATAAAGGAAGATGCCCTCAGCTCTATACGGCAATTAAAAGAGGCAGGCATCCGTCAAACCTTTATGCTGACCGGGGACAATGAAGCAGCAGCCGGGAAGGTGGCCGAAGAGTTGGGACTGGACCATGCCTATGCTAATCTTTTGCCGGCAGACAAGGTAGAAAAGCTGGAGGATATTATGCAGCAGCTGCCGTCAAAATCCAAACTTGCCTTTGTAGGAGACGGGATTAACGATGCACCGGTATTGGCCCGGGCAGATATCGGAATCGCCATGGGCGGCCTGGGTTCAGATGCCGCAATTGAAGCTGCTGATGTAGTCATCATGACTGATGAACCATCAAAAATAGCAACAGCTATCAGAATAGCAAAGAAAACACTGCGGATAGCCTGGCAGAACATTAATTTAGCCGTTATTGTAAAGACGGCGGTATTAATATTGAGTGCCTTTGGAATAACAGCATTATGGGCAGCAATTTTCGCTGATGTAGGAGTTACCGTGCTTGCGATTTTGAACTCTTTAAGAGCCTTGAATGTTAAGACCCTGTGAAAAATGTGAATATAAAAATGAATTCTTAACATAATGCCAAAGTATTTGAAAAGTCACATGTCTTAAAATATCCATTTGTTCATTTTTTGCCGGATTTAGGTTGCAAACATTACTACAAGCGCTCTGTTGAGACTGGTTTTATAGTGTGATAGAATAAAACTGCGAGTAAGAATCCAAAATATGCGCTTTTTCGGGGGCTTATTCATATGATCAAGCTTGCCAAGCGAGAATGGGAGATACTGCAGTTTCTACTCACGCAAGACCGGCCTGTTCCTTTAGAAGTAATCGCATCTCATTTTGCTGTAAGTGTTCGTACAATCCGTAATGATCTTGGATACATTGAATCCTTTTTAAAATCGCTGAATATCCACTTGGAACGGCGGAGTAGAATCGGTATCTGGATTGAAAACAAATTCCATGCAATTAATAAAATAGGCATTCAGATGCAATATATGGATAACTCCATGTATCGGGTTTTTTCCAGACGTGAACGTGTTGAAAAAATCATTGGCATATTGTTTATTGCCGAAGGGTACGTAACAATCCATGACCTGGCGGAATATCTGTTTGTGCATCGTACTACCGTGTCCAAGAGTCTGGAAGAAGCAAAGCACTGGATGGATAAGTATGGTCTTGTGCTGAAAAAGAAGCCCGGCTGCGGTATTAAGATGGAAGCAGACGAAAGGACATTTCGCTTCTCTTGGTTGGAATACATCCGGCAGGCCTTTTCAATTGAAGTGATCCATAACATTCTGCATTCGACCAGTCGACAGAATCGAAGTTTTCGCTATGAACACTTACAGGAATTGATTCAAGCAGCAGATACGGTAGAGCTAATCAATGAAATCGGCAGGCTTTCGGAAAAAACCGGAATAGTCTTTTCAGAGGAGTCGATTTGTGAACAGGTGCTGTATCTTTGTATGGCGATGCACAGGGTACGGCTGGGGTACAATGTCGATGCAGGTCCTGCCCAACTCTCCTCTATCAAAAAGTCATCTATTTATGATGCAGTAGCGGATTTGATGAATACGATAGGAAGAAGCAATGATGTGGAATTTAATGAAGGTGAAAAATATCTGGCTGCTGTTAAATTCCTTGTATCACGCATTAAACATTTGGACGAAAGCAAATATAGGCGGCGTCAGACTAAAAATGAAGAATACATAGCAGAAGCATATATCAAGAAAGCATC
>DUOI01000048.1 GCA_012838915.1 Clostridiales bacterium | reverse complement strand
TCATATTATACTATATAAAACACATAGGAATACTCGGAAATATACCGGAGGTGATCAAATCGAAAATTTCTACCAAAGGGAGATACGGGCTGAGGGCTATTGTAGAATTGGCTGTAAGCTCAGTAAATCAACAAGTTCCTCTTAACACCATAGCAGAAAACCAGAATATATCTGTCAGTTATTTGGAGCAGTTGTTTTCTATGCTTCGTAAAGCAGGGCTGGTAAAAAGCATTAAAGGAGCGCAGGGTGGATATATTTTAGGCGATGAACCGCGAAATATAACGGTAGGTAAAGTGCTTCGCACTCTGGAAGGAGATTTGTCTGTAATAGATGAATCAAACAACGAAAATAACGACTGTATGCAATATTGTATAAGAAAAAATGTGTGGGATAAAATTAATTCCTGCATTGATAAAGTTGTGGATTCCATCACCCTGGAAGACTTAGTAGATGATTATCACAGGCTAAAAGGTTCAGATAATTATATGTATTATATCTGAAATAAAAGAAATGGGGAATTGAAATGAGTGAAACAAAAAAATGGGGATTTGATACCCTGCAGGTACATGCAGGACAGTCTGTGGATACCGCAACAGGTTCCAGGGCTGTTCCGATTTACCAAACAACTTCCTATATTTTTCACAGTACAGATCATGCTGCTGATTTGTTCGCCCTTCGCCAACCGGGAAATATATATACCAGAATTATGAATCCTACCACTGATGTATTTGAACAACGAATGGCCGCCTTGGAAGGGGGAGTAGGTGCTCTGGCAACAGCCTCAGGCTCAGCAGCGATAACCTATGCTATTATGAATATTACAGGTGCCGGAGACGAGATTGTGTCTGCTGCTGCCCTGTATGGAGGCACTTATAATCTGTTTTCGGCAACCCTTCTAAAATTTGGCATCAATACTATATTTGTAGATCCGGATAAGCCGGAAAACTTTCAAAAAGCCATTACGGATAAAACCAAGGCAATCTTTGTGGAAAGTATCGGTAACCCGGGAATGAACGTACCGGATATAGAAAACATTGCATATATAGCTCATGATAATGGGATTCCCTTGATAGTTGACAATACTTTTGCGACACCATACCTGCTGCGCCCCATTGAATTTGGGGCTGACATTGTGGTACATTCTGCTACCAAGTATATAGGAGGGCATGGCACTTCCATAGGAGGAATTATTATTGATTCCGGAAAATTTGATTGGGCGGCCGGTGGAAAGTTCCCTGGTCTAACCAGGCCCGATCCCAGTTATCATGATATCATATATGTAGAAGCAGCAGGTCCGGCAGCTTATATAACCAAAGCTCGGTTACAGCTTTTACGAGATACAGGCGCTTGTCTTAGTCCTTTTAATTCTTTTCTTTTTTTGCAGGGGTTGGAGACTTTGTCACTCAGGGTGGAACGCCATGTATCAAATGCTGAGAAGATCGCCGCTTTTCTTCAGTCCCATGACTGCGTTTCCTGGGTAAACTACCCCGGTTTGAAGGATAATAAGTATTATTCAATGGCTCAAAAGTATCTACCAAAGGGTGCCGGGTCTATTTTTACTTTTGGAATAAAAGGAGGACTGGAGGCAGGAAAGCGATTTATTGAGAATCTGCATCTTTTCTCCCTGCTGGCCAATGTAGCTGACGCAAAATCCCTTGTAATACACCCTGCCAGCACCACACACGCCCAGCTTTCCGAAGAAGAACAAAGGAATGCCGGGGTTACACCCGACATGATTCGTCTATCCATTGGAATAGAGGATGTGCAGGATCTGATTGAGGATTTGGATCAGGCATTATTGGCTGCCATGTAATTATGGTAAAATACTAATTATGGTAAAAAGCAAAGTATAAAAAACAAAACAAATTTAATTGACTAGAATATAATAATATCATAAAACATATAGGAATACTCGGAAAAGAGAGCCTGATTTTAGGAGGAAGATTAAATGTCCAGAATCGCAAAGAATCTAACAGAATTGATCGGAAATACTCCTTTGTTGGAAGTATCCAATTACAGCAGGGCTGAAGGACTCAAGGCACGACTTTTGATGAAATTGGAATACTTCAACCCCGCAGGAAGTGTTAAGGATCGAATCGGCTATGCTATGATCAAAGATGCAGAAGATAAGGGGATTTTGAAACCGGATTCGGTAATAATTGAGCCCACCAGTGGAAATACCGGCATCGCCCTGGCTTTTGTCTGCGCTGTAAAAGGGTACCGGCTGATACTTACCATGCCGGAAACCATGAGCATAGAGAGAAGAAATCTGCTAAAGGCGCTGGGAGCAGAAGTTGTATTAACACCGGGGCCGGAGGGAATGAAGGGATCCATTCGTGCTGCAGAGGAGATTGCTGAAAAAACACCCCATTCCTTTATTCCTCAACAATTTCAAAATATGGCCAACCCGGCTATCCATAGAACAACAACAGCTGAAGAAATATGGAAGGATACGGATGGGGAAGTGGATATCTTTGTAGGGGGTATAGGTACAGGAGGTACTATAACCGGTGTTGGTGAAGTTATCAAAAAGCGAAAGCCTGATTTCAAAGTAGTGGCTGTTGAACCCCACGATTCCGCTGTACTGTCCGGTGAACAACCCGGACCTCATAAAATTCAGGGTATAGGTGCCGGATTTGTTCCTCAGGTGTTGAATACTTCAATTATAGACGAAATTTTCAGGGTAAGGAACGAGAACGCCTTTGCAGCTTCAAAGGCCCTGGCAAGGCATGAAGGCCTGATTGTGGGTATATCTTCCGGAGCCGCAGCTTATGCAGCAGCCCAAATCGCAAAACGTCCGGAAAACAAAGGGAAAACCATTGTAGCGCTATTACCCGACACCGGTGAAAGGTATATTTCCACGGCTTTATTCCAGGAAGACTAGATGTAAAAATAATTTGGGTTTTGTATCACTACAATAGCCTGTATAACTAATAATGACGTCATTGGCTGATTACGGCGGACGTCTTTTTTTTCTCGTCTGAATCCTTCTCGGTATAACAAATGATTTCTTACAAAACATAGAAATAGAAATTCATTGAGAGGAGCACAGACCAATGCATACTATGTGGAAGGGATCAATCAGTTTCGGACTGGTGAATATTCCCGTTAAAATGTTTGCTGCTACAGAAGATAAGGATATTCGCTTTAAGTATATTCACAAGGAGTGTAAGACGCCGATAAAATATGAGAAAAAATGTCCTACCTGCGATAAAGAGATATCTCAAGACGATATCGTAAGAGGCTATGAGTATGAACCGGGTAAATTCGTTATAATCGAGGATAAGGATTTGGAAGCCCTGCGACAGTCATCCGGCAGAGCAATTGAAATTCTTGATTTTGTTAACCTGGAGGAAATTGACCCTGTCTATTTTATGAAATCCTACTATCTGTCGCCCCAGGAAACCGGAGAGAAGGCTTACAATCTCCTTAGGGCAGCAATGAAGCAAACCGGTCGGATAGCCATTGCAAAAGTTACCATTCGGGACAAACAATCACTGGCAGCAATTAGGGTATATCAGAACTTGCTTATTATGGAAACAATTTTCTACCCTGATGAGGTACGGGACTTGGCACAGGTGCCCAATATTCCAGCTGACAGTGATGTAGACGAAAAGGAACTAGCCATGGCAACCCAGTTAATAGGGAACTTGACTACTGCTTTTGATCCGGAAAAATATACCGACGAGTATAGAAAGGAATTGCTGACTATGATACATAAAAAGATTGAAGGTGATGAAGTAGTACGGCCTAAGGAAACAAGCAAAACAAATGTCATTGATTTAATGCAGGCCTTGCAGGAAAGTCTGAAGGAAACAGAGCATCTGAAAAAAACCGACTCTTTGCCTAAGAAAAAAAGCCCGGCCAGGAAGAAAAAAGCTACTACTGCCGGTTGAATAACGGAGAAATTAAATGGATTGGATACAACCTATGGAGCCAATATATTCAGATACCATTGCAACCGGAGAAGAATGGATCTACCAGATAAAGTGGGATGGGATAAGGGGATTGACCTATTTTAATAGAAGTACAGACAAAGAGCAGGTACGGATTTTCACAAAAAAGGGGCGGCAAAGAACTGAGTTTTATCCTGAATTGCATCCGATTAATGACATGATTACAGGTGACAGTGCAGTTCTTGACGGAGAACTGGTGGTATTGGGGGAAGACAGCAAGCCCTCATTTCATTCAAGCCTGATTAGAGAAAGGGTTAGCAACCCTGACAGGTTGCCATATTATATTAAAAATTATCCTGTTATCTATATTATATTTGATATTTTGTATTATAATGGTCGCTTATTGACTGCCCTGCCCTTATGGGAGCGCCAGGGAATTCTTAGGGATTGCTTAAAGACGGACTCCAATATAGCCATAGCACAAAGCTATATGGATGGACCTGGTTTATTCGATGTGATGAAAAAGAAGAACTGGGAAGGAATTATATCCAAGAAAAGAAGCAGTTTGTATCACCCTGCAAAAAAGCACAGAGACTGGTTCAAGCATAAGACCTTAAAAAAAATGCTGGCAGCAGTGTGCGGAGTTCAATGGAAGAATGAATTTCCCAACTCGCTCATATTGGGCATTTTACAGGAGAGTAATTGGATATTTATTGGGAAAGCATCTTCGGGTCTTACACAGGACGATTGGCAGCAAATAATGGAATATGCTCTGAAGCACAAAGTGCAAGTGCCGCCATTTAAGGAGACCGGACAATTTAAAAGACAACAGGTTACCTGGTTGAATCCTTTGCTGACCTGCTGGATTCGGTTTCTGGAGTGGACCAATGAAGGGGTTTTACGCAATCCTACCATATTGGGGTTTTCAGACAGTCCGGTTGAACAGGCTGCCGGAAAGGAATGGTCCATAAATGAGTGAATTGATTATAAACGGTTATCCTGTACGGATTACCAATCCCGACAAGATTATATGGCCGGAGCTGGGAATCCGTAAGATAGATTATATTACCAGACTGGTAGAGCTGGCACCCTATATCCTTCCCCATACTAGAGATCGCCTGCTGACTGTTATCCGGTATCCGGATGGAGTAGACGGTAAATCCTTTTTTCAAAAAAATACACCGGAATATGCTCCTGAATGGCTGGAAACTTGTGAGTGGAATGAGAACGACTATACCCTTCTAAACAATCTGGCTTCTCTAATCTGGCTGGGAAACCAGGCTGCATTGGAGTTTCATACCGGATTCAATTGCATACAGAATCAAAACAATCCCACTGACCTGGTTTTTGATTTGGATCCTGCAGATGTACAAAGCTTCGAAGAAGCAGCAGAGATAGCATTGTTGATTAACGATACATTGCTGGATTTGAATATTCGAAGCTGGATAAAGACTTCCGGAGCAAGCGGGTTGCAGATATATATACCGGTAGGCAGTCGCTATGATTATGACACTGCAAGGCAGATCAATGAATTTTTCGGCCGATATTTCAGCCAGAAATATCCTTATAAAATCACTATACAGCGCATGGTAAAAAACAGAGGAAGTAAGCTGTATTTTGATTACCTGCAAATGTGGAAAGGAAAAACCATTACTATGGTATATTCTCCACGGGCTACCCCCAAAGCTACAATATCCATGCCTGTCACCTGGGAAGAGGTTGAAAGGGGGATCCAACCCGGGGATTTTCACCTGCTCAATGCGAAAGTACGATTAGAGGAAAAAGGGGATTTATTTGAAGCTCTCTTGAAACCCGAAAATCAGCAAAACCTTGATTTCATCCTAAAACATATAGAGGAACAGTCGGGAAAGTAATAAAAACAATAACAATGTCATTTCCTGTCCAACCATGGGGATTTCTGCTATAATAGAGAATGATTAAAAGGCTTATTTAGCAGAAATGAGGTAGTGATATGAGTAAAGCGGATAAGATCTTTATCGATATGTGTAATGATATATTGGAAAACGGGACAAGTACTGAGGGGCAAAAGATAAGGCCTGTTTGGGAAGATGGAACGCCGGCACATACAATAAAAAAATTCGGAATAGTAAATCGATATGATTTGTCAGAAGAGTTTCCTATTCTGACACTGCGGCCTACTCCCTTAAAAAAGGTAATTGATGAGATTTTATGGATCTGGCAGAAAAAATCCAATAATGTAAGGGACTTAAACAGCCATATATGGGATGCTTGGGCTGATGAGGAAGGATCCATCGGTAAAGCATATGGTTACCAGCTCTCTGTTAAACACAAGTACAAGGAAGGGGAATTCGATCAGGTTGATCGGGTCTTGTATGATTTGAAGCATAACCCCTATAGCCGTAGAATTATAACCAATATTTATGTTCACGCCGACCTTCATGAAATGAATCTTTATCCATGCGCATACAGCATGACCTTTAATGTAACAGGGAATAAACTGAATGCTATTTTAAACCAGAGATCACAGGATGTACTACCTGCCAACAATTGGAATGTGTGTCAATATGCAATTCTTATGCATATGTTTGCAGCAGTCAGCGGATTGAAGGCCGGTGAACTGGTTCATGTAATAGCGGATGCACATATATATGACAGGCATATTCCCATAATTAAGGAATTAATCAAGCGTCCCCAGTATCCTGCCCCTAAGCTTATAGTAAATCCAAGTGTAAAGGATTTTTATGCATTTACTGTGGATGATTTTCGGTTGGAGGGGTATATAGCAGGGCCACAGGTAAAGAACATTCCCATTGCAATATAACTGAAAGCAGGGTGCAGATATGAATTTTATTGTAGCTGTGGACAGGGACTGGAACATCGGAAAAGATGGAGCTTTGCTGCAGCCAATTTCCGATGACTTGAAACAGTTTAAGGCCAAAACATTGAATCGAGTTGTTGTTCTTGGACGGAAAACCCTGCAAACCTTTCCGGGCGGAAAACCTTTGGCGGGCAGAACCAATATAATATTAACAAGGCAGAAAGACTTTTCGGCAGAAGATGCTATTATCTGCCATTCCTTTCCTGAGCTTTTCAAGCTGCTTGCTTCCTATCGGGATGATGATATATTTATTATTGGCGGCGGGGAAATCTATATTAAGCTCATTCCCTTTTGCAAAATTGGATATGTCACAAAGATTCATAAGAGTTATCCTGCTGATACCAGCATTATAAATCTGGATAAAAAAAATAATTGGAAGCTTATTAGGGAAGACGGTCCTCATCATTTTAAGGAGGATATCTACTACAGTTATTTGGAATATCATAACAGCCAGGTTTTGCCCATGCCTTGAAGCTTAGCGGATTATCCTTTATAGCAACGAACATCTCCAATGATCATGCATATAATGTAACATATCCAATTGGAGGTGAAAGTTGTATATGTATGACGGATATGATGTTTATCAGACATGTCCCAGCGGCACGCAGCCCTATACCATTCGTGCCGGTGACACCTATTTCTCATTGGCAATCCGTTTTAACACGACAGTAGCTGCCATTATGGCAGCCAACCCCGGTGTCAACCCCGACCGGCTGATGATCGGCCAGCGTATTTGTATTCCCGGTGCTCCCATGCCCGGTGAGTGTCCAATGGGTACGCAGCCTTATATTATTCAGGCAGGAGACACTTTCTTCTCCCTGGCTGCGCGGTTTAATACAACAGTTGCGGCTATTATGGCAGCCAATCCAAATGTGGATCCCAATCGCCTGATGATTGGTCAGCGGATTTGTATTCCTCGCCCAGGCGTTCCGGCATGTCCAGGAGGGCAGTTTTATACCATAAGAAGCGGCGATACACTGTTTGCAATTGCAAACAGATTCAATGTAACCGTTGCAGCAATAATTGCAGCCAATCCAGGCATTGATCCCAACTCCTTGCGAGTAGGTCAGATTATATGCATTCCGGCTCCTCCACAGGGTGCCTGTCCCAGCGGTTCCAGCGAATATGTCATACGTGCGGGAGACACCTTCTTCAGTATCGCAGCAAGATTCAATATCAGTGTCCAGGCTCTGATAGATGCCAACCCAGGTGTCAATCCGGATGCGCTGCAAATTGGCCAGGTTATCTGCGTACCTCGTGCATAAATTGAAATACAGATGGTGTATAGGCAGCAAAAGACAATGTTCAGAATATAAATAAAAGCAGCAATCATGCCCAGGCAGACATGTATTGCTGCTTCTTTTGCATTAGTATATCATCTTTCCACAGCAAGAAAGAACAGGGCAATGGTACCTGGTCCTGAGTGTGCTCCGATAACCGGTCCGACTGTATTAATAACAATGTCTTGAACATCATAATTTGATTGTATAAGGCCGGCCAGGCATTGGGCATCCTGCAGGCAGTCACCATGGCTTATGAATATAACCTGATCGTTCGGGTTGACGATGGTTTCCTGAAGCTTTTCGAATAATGCCCGGATTGATTTCTTTCTGCCCTTTACCTTTGAAACCGGAATCAAACGACCTTCGCTGTCAACATGCAGGATCGGCTTGATATCCAACATGGTACCGATGAATGCGGCAGTTCCGGACACCCGGCCGCCTCTTTTCAGATGATTCAGATCATCTACTGTAAACCAGTGAGCCACCTTCAACTTATTGTTTTCCACCCATTCAATCAATTCTTCTTTAGTGGCACCTTCCTCCAGCATTTTGATTGCATACCAGGCAATTAAACCGGAACCCAAGGAGGCAGCTTTGGTATCGATTATAGTAATGTCGGCATCAGGATATTCTTCCAATAAGGTTTCTTTCGCCAGCAAGGAGCTGTTATAGCTTCCGCTGAGGGCAGATGAGAAGCAAAGATAAACAACCTGTCTTTTTTCCTCCAATAAGGGACGAAAAACCTTAATATAATCCTCGGCATTGACTTGGGATGTAGTGGGCATTTCGCCGTTGCGCACATCTTCATAGAAGGATTTATCATCCATGCTCTGAAAAAAATCATCGATATAATCCTTATCTTTAAAGTGATAGGTAAAATTAACAACAGGGATACTGTGCTTCTTAATGAAGTCGTAGGGGAGATCGGTACACGAATCTATGACAATAACCGGTTGCATTGTTTTCATGGCGGTTCCTCCTGCATTTAATAGTGCTCATTATAGTACAGAACATTCATGGTGACAAGACATTAGGCAGGATTTCTTTACTAAATAAAGTATCTACCGTTATATTTAAATCGTTGTGGAACAGATGAGGCTTGTTTATTCACCGGAAGGAAAAGTACGCAACATATCCTCCAGAGTATCCCGGCGCCTGATTAATTTATGTGTTCCATCTCTTTGGATCATTACCTCTGCGGGGCGCAGCCGATTGTTGTAATTGGAGGACATGGAATAACCGTATGCACCGGCATCCATTACTCCCAGGATGTCTCCTATACCGATATGAGGCAATTGTCTGCTATGAGCAATAATGTCGCCGCTTTCGCAGATATTGCCTACTATTGTAACTGTTTCCGGTTTGGAATAATCAGCCTGCTTGTTTTTTTGGTAGACCTCGATATCATGCCAGGCATCATACATAACAGGACGGGCAAGAACATTGAATCCTAAATCGGTACCGACATAATTTATACCTCCGTTTTCTTTTCGGGCATGAACCGTACCCAGAAGAACCCCGCATTCTGCCACTACATAACGTCCCGGTTCAGACATGAACTGTACGCCTGGATTGTAACGAGAAGCCCAGTCATTAAGAAGCTCTGCTACCTGTCGACCAAATAATTCCAGCTCCAGCGGCTTTTCTCCAAGCTGTTTTTGATAGGGAATCCCGAAACCGCCTCCCATGTCTATAAAGCGAAGCCCTTCAAAATGAGCTGCGATGTCAAGAAGCATGCGGATACTTTGGATATAGGGTTCACCTTCCATGAACAGGGAACCGATATGCTGGTTTATACCAACTAGATTAAGATCGTATTCCTTAATGAGCGCTTTAATGTCGTTAATACGGTTGCAATTTATACCAAACTTGGTTTTCTTGCCGCCCGTAACCACATTTTCATGATGTCCGATTCCAAATCCCGGGTTAATGCGTACCGCTACATTTCCACCTGGGTTATGCCGCCCAAAGGTTTCCAATTGTGACAGAGAATCTACGCTTACTGTAATCCCCAGGTTGACTGCATACATCATTTCTTCTATTGATACATTGTTGCCAATGTATAATATTTGTTCCGGAAGAAATCCTGCGGCTAAAAGCACATAGATTTCACCTGGTGACATGGCATCAGCATGCAGGCCTTCCTCACGAATAATTCTTAAAAGCTCCAGATTGGCGTTTGCCTTTGTAGAATAGTTTGCAGTATAGTTTGCACAGGGAATGAAATCTGCCATGTCTCTGCAGCGTTGGCGCAAAATGTTTTCGTTATACACATAAAGGGGGCTGCCGTATTGTTCAATCAATTCATGCGGATCAGTATTTCCATAAAAATTTGTCTTTTTAGTATAGTAATGATCCATTAACCTACCTCCGATTTTATTTGAGTCAATTCAAAGTTGCATCGCTACAGGCCGGTTTCAGTTTTAATTTCCAAACCGGCCATTACAGTTTCAGGTTGTTTTTGAAATACATTCAAGTTTAAAATATACATCAGTTAAGACTGCCTGTCAATGATATTCGCAATTTATGAGTATTTTATGCATAGATATGCATTACTCTTATACGAAAAACTCGAAATAAAATATCATTAAATGTTCCCCGGAAGAGGCTTTTATGATAAACTGCAATTTGTAAAATGAAATATGAGTTATAAAAAGTGATATGGAGGAAGCATATGCAAGGTATTTCATCCCTGCTGGCAAGGGAATTTGAAATCAGTGAACAGCAAGTGAAGAACACGCTGAAGTTAATTGATGAAGGCAACACCATACCCTTTATCGCAAGATATCGGAAAGAGATAACCGGGGGATTGAGTGACAGTGTATTAAGGGAGTTGAATGACAGACTGGCCTATTTGCGAAACCTGGAAAATCGCAGACAGGAAGTAATCCATTTAATCAACGAACAGGGGAAATTGACAGATGAGCTGCACAAAAGCATTCAAAAGGCCCAGACTATGACAGAGCTGGACGATCTTTACCGTCCCTATCGTCCCAAACGCAGAACAAGGGCAATAATTGCAAAGGAAAAAGGTTTGGAGCCTCTTGCTGAAATTATATTACGCCAGGATCAAGAGCAGGGCAGTCTGGAGGAACTGGCTAAAGATTACATAAATCCGGAAAAGGAAGTGGAATCAGAGGAAGAGGCTATAAACTTTGCATTGGATATAATAGCAGAAATGATATCTGATAACGCTGACTATCGAAGGCTCACAAGAGAGTACACTTTTCGCTATGGAGTATTGGAAACCAAAGCTGCAAAGGAAGAGCCATCGGTTTATGAGATGTATTATGATTACAGTGAAGCTTTGAACCGAATTGTTCCTCATCGGGTATTAGCCATAAACCGCGGAGAAGCCGAGAAATTTTTATCGGTTAAAATAAGGGTGGATGAAGAGAAAATTGTGCAATTTATAAGCAGCAAGGTAATAGTTCGTCCCAGCATCAGCTCGGAGTTACTGCAAATGACAGTTGCGGATTCCTATAAAAGACTGATTGCTCCATCCATCGAGCGGGAAATCCGTAACCAGCTGACAGAAAAGGCGGAAGAACAGGCAATAAGGGTATTTGGTGAAAACCTTCGTAATCTATTGCTGCAACCTCCTGTTAAAGGGAAAATAGTAATGGGTGTGGATCCCGGTTACCGCACTGGCAATAAAATTGCTGTAGTGGATGAAACCGGTAATGTATTGGATACATCTGTAGTATATATGACCCTGCCAAATCATAATAAGGAGCAGGCGAAGAGTATCCTGAGAAAACTAATTGAAGATTACCAGGTAAGTATTATTGCCATTGGAAACGGAACAGCTTCCCGGGAAAGTGAAGCGGTTATTTCAGAATTATGCAGAGAGCTGAACAGACAATTACAATATATCATAGTCAATGAAGCAGGTGCCTCGGTATATTCTGCTTCCAAGTTGAGCAGCGAAGAATTTCCTGATTATGATGTAGCCCTTCGAAGCGCGATTTCCATCGCAAGAAGGCTGCAGGATCCGCTGGCAGAATTGGTAAAAATCGATCCCAAATCCATCGGCGTAGGTCAGTATCAGCATGATGTCAACCAGAAACGATTAGCTGAAGCTTTAAAGGGTGTAGTTGAGGATTGTGTAAACAGTGTAGGAGTAGATTTAAACACAGCTTCCCCTTCTCTTCTGCAGTATATATCGGGAATTACACCTACTATTGCAAGAAATATCGTTGCCTGTCGCCGGGAGAAAGGAAAATTTTCAAACCGAAAGCAATTATTGGAGGTCAGCATGCTGGGCCCTAAAGCCTTTGAGCAATGTGCCGGTTTCCTTCGAATCCCGGATGGCGACAATGTTCTGGATAATACCGCAGTACACCCGGAATCCTATAACGCTGTTATACAATTGCTGGAATGGAAAGGTGAGTCCTTAAAAACCATCCAAAGCGACAGTCTGAAAAAATTGGCTGTTGAATCTATCAATTGGGATTTGAGAGAATTATCCAAAACTCTGGGAGTAGGCCTTCCTACTCTTCAGGATATCATTCAGGAGCTAAAAAAGCCCGGCCGGGATCCAAGGGATGAGCTGCCCCTGCCTATCCTGCGTACCGATATCATGGAGTTGAAGGATTTAAAGCCGGATATGGTTCTGAAAGGAACGGTCCGCAATGTCATTGACTTTGGTGTATTTGTAGATATTGGGGTACATCAGGATGGTCTGGTTCATATCTCCCAATTATCGGATAAATTTGTAAAGCATCCCATGGATGTTGTCCAGGTAGGCGACATTGTAACCGTAAAGGTGCTGGATGTAGATGTGAACCGAAAACGGATTTCATTGACAATGAAAGATGTATAAAACAACCAGAAGACTGCATGCCGGTCAATATAGTGCAGCCCAATGCATTATTAAAATATAGTTTGATTTTTAGCAAGCGATAGGTTATAATGTTGTCAGAAAATAAACAACGAACTTTCAGGGCAGGGTGAAATTCCTGACCGGCGGTATAGTCCGCGAGTCCCTTACAGGGATTGATCCGGTGTAATTCCGGTACCGACAGTATAGTCTGGATGGGAGAAAGTGCGTTTATCGATATGTTTCCCATGCCCCTGAAAGTGTTCAGGGGTTTTTTACGTGTAATCCGGTAGTTCATTGTTTATTTCCTAAAAATTTTCAGGAGGAATATAATATGAACAACACAATCCAAACAGCATCGATTCAGGATATCTTAAGAATCGAATTTACCACCAGGAATCTGGTTAAGATTGCCATGCTTTCTGCTGTGGCTTTTGTACTGATGTTGCTTTCTTTTCCCCTGGCAGCGTTTTTTCCGCCTTTTTTAAAACTGGATCTGAGTGATTTGCCTGCACTGATGGGTGGTTTTGCCCTCGGTCCGGTTGCCGGGGTTCTAATCGAGCTGATCAAAAACATCCTCAACATTTTGATCAAGGGTACCGATACCGGGGGTATAGGGGAATTATCCAACTTTATTGTGGGCAGTTTCTTCATTGTGCCTGCTTCAATAATATATATGAGAAATAAAAGCAAAAAAAATGCTGTTCTTGGTTTGCTGGCAGGTGTTGTTTTTATGACAGTCAGTGCCTGCTTTTCAAATTATTTTTTAATCTTGCCTTTGTATCAGAAATTCATGCCCCTTGAGCAGATTATTGAATCCTCACCTCTGAGCATAGTAAAGGATATGAGAAGTTTTATCCTATTTGCCATAGCGCCCTTCAACCTGCTTAAGAGCTCCATTGTATCCTCAATTACTTTATTGACTTACAAAAAGCTTTCCCCTGTATTGCATAAATAGTATAAAGCGTTTTTACAACAAAAATCGGGTTTCCCCGATTTTTTTCTATTAGAGGAAATTCCTATTCATCCAAGGATTAGTTATATGATACAATACGGGATATAATATACTATGAATACAGTCTTAGCAAGTGTGCTAAAGAAAAGCGTGCGGATGAGGTGATTTATGCTGACCTGGCTGTCTCACTCAGAAGAGCAAACGTATAGATTGGGTAAACGGATTGGAGAAAATATAAAACCAGGGGACATTATTCTATTGTTTGGTGAATTGGGGAGCGGTAAGACCGTATTATCCAGGGGTATTGCCCACGGGGTCGGTGTTATTGGAATGGTTACCAGTCCCACATTCACATTAATGAATACCTATGTTGGCCGAATACCTGTATATCATTTTGATATTTACCGATTAAGTGAACCAGAAGAGTTGTATGATCTAGATTATGAGGATTATTTTTTTGGAAGCGGTGTTTCCATTGTTGAATGGCCGGAGAGGCTGGGGTTTTTGCTCCCTGAAGAGTATCTTAAAATTACCATATTCCGGCTGTATGATGAAAACAGCAGGAAAATAGTTGTGGAGCCGATGGGAAATAGGTTCGCTGCCCTGGAGGAGGTGTTAATGGATTATGAAGGTACTGGCAATTGACTCTTCATCCATAGTAGCAGGAGTTGCGGTTTTGGATGATGAACAGCTATTGTATGAAACATATCACCATCATAAAAGAAATCATTCAGAAATACTTATGCCCCTGGTTGAAGAGGCACTTCTATCCAGTGGAATACATTTAAGCGACCTGGATTTGTTTGCTGTTTCAGGAGGACCCGGTTCTTTTACCGGTTTGCGAATCGGGATTTCAACGGTAAAGGGGTTGGCGCAGGCTGTGGATAAACCGGTGGTATCCGTGCCCACATTAGATGCCCTGGCCTGGAATGTTCTGTGCTTGAATGGTCTGATTTGTCCAGTAATGGACGCCAGACGGGAACAGGTATACACAAGTCTTTATAGAAGAAAAGAAAAGGAATGCACCAGGCTGATGCCTTATTCTGCCCTGCCGGTTATCCGGCTGGCAGAGCAACTGGCTGACTATAATGAACCTGTTTTCTTTGTGGGAGACGGACTGTGGGCGCATCGTGCTAAACTGGAAGAAATCCTTAAGGATTCTGCTTTTTTTGCTCCCGGTTACCTTGCTTGTCAAAGGGCTTCCACCATAGCATGGCTGGGCAGGCGGGAGGCAATGGCGGGAAATGCGATTCATTATCGTGATTTGAAGCCCTTTTATTTGAGACAATCCCAAGCTGAGCAAAAAAGAAAGCAACAGGCGGAGAAATAATTATGGAATTTCAAGTTATGCCTATGACGAAAAAGGATATAGACGAAGTTCTGCAATTGGAAAGATTGTGTTTTCACGTTCCCTGGTCTCGGGAAGCATTTCGCATGGAAATTGAGAAAAATCAATGTGCAAAGTATTATGTAGTCAGGGATAACAACCAATTAATAGGCTATGGCGGCATGTGGCTGATACTTGATGAAGCCCACATTACAAATATTGCCGTTCATCCTGATCATCGACGGCAGGGAGTGGGCAGGCTCATAATGGAAACTTTGATGAAGGAAGCTGCCGGATTGAATATGGAGCGGATGACACTTGAAGTTAGAGTGTCCAATAAAGCAGCTATCGCCCTGTACAAATCCCTGGGTTTTGAGGAAGGCGGCATAAGGAAGAAGTATTATTCCAACAATCTGGAAGATGCGCTGATTATGTGGAATTTTCATATTGGGGGATGGATGAATGTACAGCAAGACCATGGTTAACTATATAATCGGATTTCTGATATCCATTTTACTGTTTCCGATTCTGCTGGTAATCGGAATTCAACTGGTCACCTTTGATCAGAACTTTTATGCTCAGCAATATGAACGACTGAACACTGCCGAGAGGATCGGTATGTCCGATGAGGATCTTAAACGCGTTACCTTGCAGTTGACGGACTATATCCGGGGCAGGCGGGATTCCCTTGACCGGATTACTGCCGAAATAGACGGAGTACAAAGACAGGTTTTCAATGAAAGGGAAATAACGCATATGCTGGATGTAAAAGAGCTGTTCCAATTTGCTGTTAAAGTGCGCAATGCTGCCATTTCCAGTGTGGTCATACTCCTGATCTTTCTGTATTTTCTCAGCAGCAGAAGACCACTTCGGTATTTAGCAGCTTCCTATTTGGCAGCAGCTGGTTTGCTATTGTTTCTGTTAGTCATTGCTGTGCCGATTATACAATCCAATTTTACATACTACTGGGATCAGTTCCACTATCTATTTTTCGATAATGATTTGTGGATACTGAATCCGGAAACGGATATCATGATTCAAATGGTGCCGGAACCTTTCTTCAATCAGGCCGTACTCCGGGTTATTTCCTACTCCGGTACAGGGGTTGTTTTGCTTGGTTTGGCTTCCCTTTGGATCCTTAGATCCTTACGAAAGAAATACTGACTTCATTAATTAAAAAAGGAGTTCATATGTCATATTTTCAACAAATGAAAGAGAAAGCAATAAAATTAAGAGAAAAAGAAGAAATTTATATACTGGCTTTGGAAAGCTCCTGTGATGAGACTTCAGCTGCTGTTGTAAAAAACGGAAGGGAAGTGAAGAGTAATATCATCGCATCTCAAATAGAAACGCATCAAATATATGGCGGAGTGGTTCCGGAGATAGCATCCAGAAAGCATGTAGAGGCAGTTAATGAAGTAATTCGGCGTGCACTGGAGGAAGCTGATATTACCAAGGACAGGCTGGATGCAATAGCCGTAACATATGGCCCCGGCTTGGTAGGTGCATTGCTGGTAGGGGTTTCTGTGGCCAAAGGCCTGGCTTTCGGCCTGTCTGTTCCCTTGATTGGAGTGCATCATATTGAAGGTCATATCAGCGCCAATTATATCCAGCATAGTGGGCTGGAACCCCCCTTTGTCTGCCTCATCGTATCAGGAGGTCATACCCAGATTATACATGTAAGTGATTACGGACGCTATGAATTATTCGGACAGACCATGGATGATGCTGCTGGGGAGGCATTTGACAAAGTGGCACGAGTCCTCGGGCTTGGTTACCCCGGAGGTCCCGCGGTGGAACGTACTGCCACACAGGGCAATCCCAACGCTGTTTCCTTCCCCAGAGTGAAATTAAAGGACAAGCCTTATGATTTCAGTTTCAGCGGTTTGAAAACGGCTGTTATTAACTATCTTCATAACCTGGAACAAAAGGGCGAATCCTATTCTACAGCGGATGTGGCAGCCAGCTTTCAACAGGCGGTAATAGATGTTTTGGTAGAAAAAACAATTAATTGTGCCCGCATGCTGAATCAAAAGCGAATTGCCATGGCCGGAGGTGTTGCTGCCAATTCATCTCTTAAAAAGCATATGGAGGAAGAAGCTGCTAAATTTGATATACAGCTTTATTACCCTTCACCGGTTTTATGTACCGACAATGCTGCGATGATAGCAAGCGCGGGTTACTATCGTTTGCTGCAGGGGAAAGTATCTCCACTGTCTCTCAACGCTGTACCGTATTTGTCGCTTACCGGTGATAGAGAATGAGAAAGTTGACTGGAAAGAGCAGTGAGTTTATTAATAAAATGAAGGAATCCTTTTATTAAAATTCATATTATTGATAAAAGCAACTGGGCATAAATATATGCTGGATTATGTGGAAATCATGTGATATCCTATGCAATACGGCATATAATCTGTGGATAATTCTGTGCATAATGTGGATAGAAGCTTGTCGATAATTTTCTAACAAATGAAATGTTACAGGATTTTACATCATATCATATCAAAATACAAAATATGACAATGGTTGTGAAAAAGCATAGTTTTGTGTGCAATGGTAACCCTAATATTAAATAACCATATTTTATATTAGGAGTGAATCTGCCATGCAGGTAAAAGAGATTATGACAACCAATGTAGCGGCTTTGGCACCGGATAATACAATTATGGATGCTGCAAAGTCAATGCAGACCCATAATATTGGATGTATGCCGGTGTGTCAGCCTGATGGAAAAGTAGCAGGCATTCTGACTGACCGGGATATTGTGGTACGCAGTCTTGCCGGTAACGGAGATCCTAAAACCACTCTGGTCAAAGATGTTATGACTAAAAATGTAATAACGGCACAACCTGACATGGATGTCAACACTGCATTGGAAACAATGGCAACAAATAAAATAAGAAGGTTACCTGTGGTACAAAATGAAGCATTAGTTGGCATGATCGCCATAGGTGATTTTGCAACGAGGCATATCTTCCATAACGAGGCCGGCCAGGCACTGAGTGAAATATCCGAGCCATCCCAACCCATGAACATGCTTCAATAGTGCAATTACATTGTTTTGGATATTTTGGATAAGGAAAGAACATACTATATTTTGCCTTTACAAAAAGAATCAATGCTTTACCTAAGCTGTTGATTCTTTTTTTCAACCAGGAATAAACACGCCCCTTTATAAATGCATGAAAAGGAGTATTTTGCGGATATGCCAAATATGGAACAGTTGAAGTCGCTTGCAGAGGAAATGGCTGCCGAGCACCAAACAGTCGTTTCCGGCAGAAAGGTACGACCTAAACTTCCCAAGCTGGAGGAAAATAAACAAGCATTAATTCAAGCTTATCAATCTACGAATGAGGAAATAAAATCAAAAGGGAATATTATTCCTGCTGCAGAATGGCTGCTGGATAACTATTATATCATAGAAGAACAGTACAAGGAAATTTTATACAATATTAAAAAGGATTTCTGTCTGAATCTTCCGATTCTATCAAAGGGAAAACACAAAGGTTATGCCCGGGTTTACGGGATTGCTGCAGGTCTGGTAGAGCTTTTAGATGGGAAAATAGATGAGGATGCCATTGTTGCGTTTTTGGAAGGCTATCAAAATCACTCGCCGCTTTTCAGCAGAGAGTTGTGGACACTCCCGACCATGCTGCGCGTCTGTCTTTTGGAGTGCATTAAAGATATTGCTGTTTATATTTCTGATACCATGTCAATGCGCAAGCAGGCAGATTATTGGGCGGAGAAGCTTTTAAAGAGTCTGGAAAAATCCAGGGAAGACAGCAGCAATTCTGAAGAATTCCGAAAAGCTATTATAGAACATGATAATCAAATCAGATCCTTGAAGCCGGCCTACGTAGAAAGACTGCTTAGTCGTTTAAGGGATGAGGATGCGGATACTGCACCGATAATCCGATGGGTGGATGGAAAGCTTGCTGTTTTACATACCGATGCCGATGAAATTGTGCATCAGGCACACCAGGAACAGGCATATAATCAGAGTGCCATTGGCAATGCTGTTACCAGCCTTCGAACCATTAACGGTTTGAAATGGGAAGAATTGTTTGAAGATCTAAGTGTTCTGGAACGAATACTAAGACAGGATCCAGGCGGAGTTTATTCCCTGATGGATTTTGCTACCAGGGATCATTACCGTCACACAGTTGAGAGACTGGCATTGAAGCATGATAAGGATGAGTTTCAGGTAGCGGTCAAAGCTCTGGAATGTGCCCGGGAAAATGATGATAAATCCATGGAAAAATTCAGCCATGTGGGATACTACATTGTTGATCGCGGCAGAGCACTGCTTGAGAAGAAATTAGCGGGGAAGAGCATTCCAAGCAGTGGAGTGCACTGGAATGCAGCTTTGTATTTTGGATCCATTGGTTTGTTGACCTTTGGCGGATGGTTTGCCTTTTTGGCAGGTATCCGGCATACTTCTGAAAATACAGCTGCTTGGAGTATGATACCGGCGGCTGTACTATCCTTCCTGCCAATCCTGAGCATTGCAATCAGTTTGGTTCATTGGGTGGTTACCAGAATTTGCAAGCCTCATCATATTCCAAAGCTGGAATTGAAAGACGGGATTCCCGAAAAATATCGAACTATGGTTGTTATTCCCACTCTTTTAACAGATGAAAAAAGGGTGATAGAACTTGTTGAACAAATGGAGGTATTTTATCTTGCAAATCAGGAAGATAATATACATTTTGCCCTTATTGGCGACTACAAGGATGGACCTGAGGAGCACACTGATAAGGATCAGAAAATCATTGATACAGGCAGGCGGCTGATAGAAGAATTGAATCAGCGTTATGGCAGAAAGGATATTTTCTTTTTCTTTCACCGTCATCGCCAATGGAATGCCAGTCAAAGTTCCTGGATGGGCTGGGAAAGAAAAAGGGGAGCTCTGACAGAATTCAATGAATTGCTGACAGGAAGCAGAAAAACCAGTTACTCCATACAAATCGGAGAATTATCCATACTGAATAAAATAAAATATGTTATTACCTTGGACGCGGATACCCAATTGCCCAGGGATAATGCTAAAAAACTAATCGGTGCCATGGCACATCCGTTAAATAAACCCGTACTGAATGCTGAAGGGACCAGAGTAGTGGATGGCTACGGGTTGTTGCAACCCAGAATTGGGGTATCGGTAGATAGTGCAAGCCGTTCTTTTTTCTCGCTGACCTTTTCAGGACAGACAGGGGTTGACCCATATACTACTGCTGTATCCGATGTCTATCAGGATTTATTCCGGGAAGGTATTTTCACGGGGAAGGGTATTTATGATGTTGAGATATTTAATAAAGTACTGAATGATGCCATTCCTGAAAATGCTGTATTGAGCCATGATCTTTTGGAAGGATCTTACGTAAGAGCAGGCCTGGCAAGCGATATAGAGCTAATAGATGGGTATCCGGCACATTATATCAGTTATTCCCTTCGACTCCACAGATGGGTGAGGGGAGACTGGCAGCTGCTGCCCTGGTTGTTTCCTAGGGTTCGTAACTACAAAGGGGAAAAGATTGAAAATTCCATTAATGCCTTAGCGAGATGGAAGATTATGGATAACATGAGACGCAGCTTGCTTTCACCCGCACTGTACCTGGTTATAGTATTGAGTTTTATTGTTCTGCCCGGATCCATAAGCCTTTGGCTGGGCTTGACATTCTTTACTCTATTACTGCCTCTGGTAACCGATTTAGTGGGCAAGCTGGTATCCGGTAGCAGCAACCTCTCCGGTGTACCTGTTAGATCCGTTTTCGAAGGCACACGGAAATTGGCAACCCAGATTGCCCTTACCTTTGTTTTTGTAGCCCACCAGGCTTTTCTTATGACAGATGCCGTCATTCGCTCCGTCTGGAGGGTGACTGTCAGCCATAAGAACATGTTAGAGTGGGTTACTGCTGCAGATTCGGATAGGAGATTTCGCGGTGAATTATCGGATTACTGGCACAAGATGAAGGAGTCTGTCTTATTGTCAGTTGTATTTTGCCTGGTTGCTGCTATTATGCGCCCCCAAACTTGGTATCTCAATATTATTATCACAACAGCCTGGGCAGTATCACCTTATATTGCCTATAAAACAGGAAAACCAAAAGAAAAACGCACTCTCATGCTTTCAGATGGGCAGATCCTTAAAATCCGACAGATAGCAAGAAAGACATGGAAATATTTTGAGGAGTTGGTGAATGAAAAAGAAAACTGGCTGCCCCCGGACAATTATCAACAGGAGCCGCCAACAGGTATAGCTCACCGGACTTCCCCGACAAATATCGGACTGCATTTAATGTCAGTATTGTCTGCCAGGGATCTTGGTTATATTAGCACCTTAAGCACAGTAGAGAAAATAGAGCATACTGTCCGGACTATGAAAAAACTGGACAAATGGAACGGACATTTTTACAACTGGTACAATACAGAAACCCTGGAGCCTATGAAGCCACTTTATGTTTCCACTGTTGATAACGGAAACCTGGTAGGCTATTTGATAACCTTGCTGCAAAGTCTGGACGAGCTGTTGAAGCGTCCTTTAATTGAAAAAGAGAATATTTTGGGTCTGCGAGACATACTCCTGGAGAATTTCGGAAATGAAAATTTGGAACATCAAAGCATGCTGAATATGTTACTTGGCAGCGAGGAAGTCAATATTACGGAGTGGCAGATGCTGCTGGATGATTTGGAAGGTCAGGATGAAAAGCTGGATCATATAATATCAGAATATGAAAGGGAGATATCACTTTTTATTCCATGGGTTGAGCAGCTGCAAAAGATACCCACAACCCTTTTGAATGAGAAGGGAGTGTATAAAAGTGCATCCCGGAAGCTGGCAGAATTATTAAATAAGCTTAATGATTCCTTGTCCATCCAACATCTATATGATTACTACCTGGAGATATTAAGAAGTTTATCTGAAACCATGTCATCTCTGACCAGAGATGCTAACCGTTCTCCTGGTTTTTTTGAAGCCAGGAGCTGGTTAAAACAATTGGAAATTTCCCTTGGAAAATCCTATTCAGCAGTAAAGGATTTCATTATCCGCTGCCATAGGTTGCAGGATGATATTAATCTGCTGATCAATGCAATGGATTTCAAGCTCCTATATGATGACAAGAAAGAATTGTTTGCCATCGGAATGAACGTTGAGGAAGATAAACTTAGCAAAGCATATTATGATCTGCTGGCATCAGAAGCCAGACAAGCCAGCTTTATAGCCATAGCAAAAGGGGATATTCCTCAAAAGCATTGGTTCAAGCTGGGCAGGGCTCTGTCACTGATAGGTGACAGACGGGTATTGACTTCTTGGAGCGGCACCATGTTTGAGTACCTCATGCCGTTGTTGATCATGAAAAATTATGACAACACTCTTTTGGATGAGACCTATGCAGCAGTAGTACTGGCTCAGAAGCAGCATGGTGAGCAGCATCGCCTCCCATGGGGCAATTCAGAATCCGGATTTTATGCCTTTGATCTCCATTTAAACTATCAATATAAGGCTTTTGGAGTCCCGAAACTTGGACTAAAGCGGGGTTTGGTAAACGATTTCGTTGTGGCTCCATATGCTACGGTTCTTGCACTACCCATCCAGCCGTTAACAGCCTACAAAAACATGGTGGCATTGGAGGCTGAAGGACTGATCGGTAGCTATGGGTTTTTTGAAGCAGTGGACTATACAGCGGAACGTCTGCCTAAGAAGAAGAAAAGTATGATTGTGAAAAGCTTTATGGCACATCATCAGGGCATGATTTTAACCGCGATCAACAACTATCTGAATAATAATATCATGCAGACCCGTTTTCATTCTGTACCAATGATAAAAGCAACAGAATTGCTGTTACAGGAGAGAATACCCAGGCGAGAGATTGTTATCAAGGAACATGATAGTATTGTATACCATCGTGATTTGGAGGAAGGCAGACAGCATCAGGAAGTTCAGGCCAAACGAACATTTACTTCACCGGATTCCATTATTCCTGAAACCAATCTTCTGTCCAACGGGAGCTATAGTGTCATGCTCACCAGTAAAGGCGGAGGATACAGTAAATATATGGAACAGGCTGTTACCAGATGGCGGGAAGATCCAATCCGTGATGATTGGGGGATGATGTTTTATATCGCTAACCTTAATTCCAATAATTATTGGTCGGCTGCTTATCAGCCGGTCTGTACTAAACCAAAGGATTACAGGGTTATATTTCAGCCTGATCAGGTTGTATACAGCCGGAAGGACGGAAACATTGAAACCAGGATGGAGGTAGTAGTTTCCCCGGAATTTAACGGAGAGGTAAGAAGTATTTCATTAACCAATCACAGCGGCAGCGGGAGAATGATGGAAGTAACCAGTTACTTTGAAGTTGTGTTGTATCCACACACTTCAGAATTGGATCATCCGGCTTTCACAAATCTGTTTGTGCGCACCGAATACCTGTCAGAAAGAAATATAATTCTAGTGAACCGCAGGCCAAGAGACAACAAGCAGAAGCGATTGTGGTTGTTTCATACCTTGACAACGGATGGTGAGGCAGTCGGAAATATTCAATATGAAACAGATCGTGCCAAATTTATTGGCAGGCACAGAAGTCTTAAAAATCCTCAGGTAATGGATCCTGAATTTCCTCTGTCCAATACTGCGGGTGCTGTTCTGGATCCGATTGTCAGCATGCGAATAAGGGTCTTTATACCCGCCGGTGAAACAGTACAGGTTTCATATATAACAGGTGTGGCAGATTCAAGGGAATCAGCTATTTCTCTGGCCAGAGAACATCAGGGCAGCAATATGCCCTATCGTGCCCAGGAGCTGGCATGGACTCATTCCCAGGTGGAATTGAGGTACTTAAATATTACAGCGGGCCAGGCCAGCCTTTTTCAGGTCATGGCATCTCAAATCCTGTTTGTGCGGCCGCCGGAAGAATGGAAAAGGGAAATAATTAAAGTGAACAGCAAGGGTCAGACTGCTCTTTGGGCATATGGAGTATCCGGTGATTTGCCCATTGTAGTTCTACGGATAGGAAATATGGGACATATGGAAACGGTGAAGCAAATGCTTACTGCCCATGAATACTTCAGATTGAAGTGCTTGTGGATGGATTTGATTTTGCTGAATGAATTCGGCAGCAGTTATGAGCAGCCGGTACAGGAAAGATTACAGGAGCTGGTCGCAGTCAGCCATGCCCGAGATCTGTCTGGCAAACCGGGTGGTGTATATATCCTGCAAAGCACGAATATAGCTCAGGATGATTTGAATCTGATATTTGCAGCAGCCAGACTTGTTTTAAATGCGGAAAAGGGTTGCATTGCCGACCAATTGAATGTGGAATACAAGCCTTATAAGGCCCTGTCTCTGGAAACCAGAAAAATTGAATATCATATCGATGGAGAGCAAGCCGTTATTCCTCCTAATGATTTGGTTTATCAGAATAATCTGGGGGGATTTTCACAGGATGGCAAGGAATATATTATTTATTTGAAAAAGGGGGAAAGCACACCTCTTCCCTGGAGCAATATTATAGCCAACAGGGATTTTGGATTTCTGGTGACGGAATCCGGCTCAGGTTATACCTGGTATAAGAACAGCCGTGAGAACAAACTGACCCCCTGGTCCAATGACCCGATCCGGGATCCGGCTGGGGAAGCTATATATATACGTGATGATATGACAGGAGAATATTGGACAACAACGGCATTGCCCGTTAGAACCAATGCTGCATATCTGATCCGTCACGGCCAGGGATATTCCGTATTTGAGAGTTTCTATTATGGGATAAAATCAACACAAACCATGTTTGTACCCGTGCAGGCTCCGATCAAGATTGTAAGGGTATCACTGGAAAACAAAACGGATCAACCAAGAAATCTATCCCTGTTTTTCTATGTAGAGTGGGTACTGGGTGTTAACAGGGGAGAAAATGCTCGATTTATAATTACTGATTATATTGCTGAAAACAGCTGTATGCTGGCATATAACCGCTATAATGAGGAATTTGCTTGCAGAACAGCTTTTCTTTCCTGTAATCTGCCTATTCATTCCTATACTTCCCTTCGAAGTGAATTTTTGGGTATAAATGGTTCAATGGATTTTCCACAGGCAATGAAGACAAAGTGTCTTTCCAATCGGGCAGGAGTATGGCATGATCCTTGTTCCGCTATACAGATACAATTAAATCTTGATCCTGGGGAAAGCAAGGAGCTTATATTTCTGCTTGGTCAGGAAGAGAGCCCGGAACGTGTAAGACAGCTGATTAACACCTATAATTCAACTGAGCGGGCAGAACTTGCGCTAAAGGAAGTTAAGAAGTTCTGGGATGACAGGCTGGGCGTTCTTAAGGTTTCCACCCCGGATACTTCTATGGATTTGATGCTTAACAGATGGCTGATTTATCAGACCTATTCCGCCCGGTTGATGGCGAGGACCGGATTTTATCAGGCCGGAGGTGCATACGGCTTTCGGGATCAGTTGCAGGATGTGTTGGCTCTTGTTTATTGTGAACCGAAATTAATGAGGGAACAGATTCTTTTATCCGCTGAACATCAATTCCTTGAAGGCGATGTACAGCATTGGTGGCATCCGCCCTTCAGAGGAGTACGGACCCGAATCACTGACGACTTATTATTTCTGCCTTTTGTCACCGCAGATTATATCGAGAAAACAGCGGATTGGGGTATTCTGGACGAGTTGGTGGCCTTTCTTGAAGACGAACCCCTTCAACCCGATGAACATGACAGATATTCAATTCCACAGGTATCTGAAGTAAAGACAAGTATTTATGATCATTGCATACGCGCTATCGAAAGAGCAATGAGGCTTGGAAGTCACGGATTACCCCTCATGGGTGGTGGAGATTGGAATGATGGAATGGACAAGGTTGGAATCAAGGGAAAGGGCGAAAGTGTCTGGCTTGGCTGGTTCTTGTATACTGTTCTCAATAGTTTCATACCAATTTGTAAAGCCAGAGATGACATGGAACGTGCTAGCCGTTATCAAGGTGCGGCCGCTGAGTTGTTGATTTCCATTGAAAAGCACGCCTGGGACGGAGGATGGTATCGACGTGCATTCTTTGATGACGGTACTCCTCTTGGTTCGGAGGATAATGAAGAATGCCGCATTGACTCCATATCCCAGTCATGGGCAGCCATATCAGGGGGTGGAAGAACAGAAAGAGTGGAGGCAGCTATGCGTGCTGTCAAGCATTACCTTATTGATGAAGAGGCAGGGTTGATAAAGCTTCTATCACCTCCCTTTGATCATTCCGCTTTGGAGCCGGGCTATATAAAGGGTTATGTACCCGGGGTAAGAGAAAACGGCGGTCAATATACCCATGCAGCAATTTGGGCGGTGATGGCTTATACCCGATTGGGTGACGGAAATCAAGCCTATAGCCTGTTTCAATTGATTAATCCCATAAATCATGCCAAGTCTCATTTGGATGTATCTACCTATAAAGTGGAGCCTTATGTAATGGCTGCCGATGTTTATGCAATACCTCCTCATACAGGGCGCGGAGGCTGGACATGGTATACCGGCTCCGCAAGTTGGATGTATCGGGTTGGCATGAGTGAAATACTTGGTTTCAATAAGAAGGGAAGCAATCTGATAATCAATCCCTGTATCCCGGATGATTGGCCCGGGTTTGAAATAACATATCGTTATGGGGACTCCAAATATAGAATAGAGGTTAAAAATCCTCAAAAGGTACAGCAAGGTGTAAAGAGCATTATTTTGGACGGCCGGCAATTGGATGCATCATTCATTCCTTTGACAGATGATGGGAAACCCCACCACATTGTAGTTACCATGGGAACTGAGCACTGAGGCTCGGTTCCTTCCTTCAATCAGTGATATGGGGAATAAACAGAGCGGCAATAACATAGCTTTTATATCGAGAGTCACTGAATGGAGGAATGGAGATGAAATTTGATTATGTTTCCAAAAGAACTCTATTAACTGTTTGTTTAGCATTTGGAATTACATTATTTATGTTTGCCTTTGCTGGAAACAGGCAATCCGACATGACTGCAGTGTTCTCATCTCCCGCAGACAGTAAGGTGATTGTAATAGATCCGGGTCATGGAGGTTTTGATTCGGGTGCTGTAAGCCCTTCCGGTATCAGGGAGGATGAGTTGAATTTGAAGGTTGCCCTAAAGCTTGAGAAATATCTGTCCGAACACAATGCTACTGTGATTCTAACCAGAGAAACCAATGAAAGCCTGGCTTCCCGCAAATCAGAAGATATGCGAAAACGGGTTCAGATTATCAGGGACAGCAATCCTGATATTGTAGTCAGCATTCATATGAATAAATTTCCACAAAGCCAGTATTTTGGCGCGCAGACCTTCTATATGGAAGGCAGTGAAGAGGGAAAAAGACTGGCGCAATGCATTCAGACCAAGTTATTGGAAAATTTGATAGAAGGAAACAAGAGGCAGATCAAGGCAGCAAGTAATCTGTTGATACTGAAGGCAGGCAGTGCGCCTGCTGTTATTGTAGAATGTGGATTTCTTTCAAACCCCAGAGAAGAGTCATTGTTAATAACCGATGAATATCAGGATAAAGCTGCATGGTCTATTTTTTGTGGTATTCTGGAGTATTTTGCAAACGAAGAAACGTTTTATTGGGATAGAATTCAGACTCCTTATACGAATCTGGCTGATAAGCCCTTGAATTCAATTAATTGTTACAATTATCAGAAAGTCTGAAATAATTTATACAATAGGAGATTATAATGGGTATGAATATGGTATAATTGTGATAAAGGATGGGAGGACAGGCCTACGTTTCCAAATCCGGATGGAATTATCTTGTCCGGTAAACAGCTGTAAATAGAATTGAAAAAGCCGATATTCTTCAGCCAGGGTGGAATTTTTCCAAAAATCGGATTTGAGTGAAGAACCATCTTTTAAAGCCGAATAATGACCAATGATTTGGAAATATGTAGATGAAAGCCTTTTTTCATAACAGTATTTGTTATATAATATATATGTTTAACAACCAAAGAGGGGCGTGTTAGCATGTGGGATGGACTTTCCAGATTAATCTCCTATATCGATCCTTATATCCAGTTTCCCTGGGTCATCCAACATGTTATCGACATTTCCATTGTTGCCTTTGTGCTCTATAAGCTCTTGCTTCTTATTCGGGAAACACGGGCTGAACAAGTATTAAAGGGGCTGGCCATACTGCTGTTTGCTACAAAGCTAAGCGAGCTTCTCCAGTTCAACACCATTTACTGGATATTAAAGAATACAGCTACAGTAGGCGTAATTGCCCTACTCATCGTGTTTCAGCCGGAACTTCGCAGGGCTTTGGAACAAATCGGCCGAGGTCAGCTTTTTGACAGGCTTTTTCTGAGAGATGAGAAAGATCCTTCCCTTCTGATTAATGAGGTTGTTCGTTCGGTTCAAAATATGGCCAGATTGAAAATCGGGGCTCTTATTGTAATTGAGCGCAAAACCGGGATAAACGAAGTAATTGAAACCGGAGTAAGAATAGACGCAGAGTTATCAAGTTCTCTGCTGGAAAATATTTTTGTAGTAAACACTCCCCTTCATGACGGTGCCGTCATTATTCGCGGTGATCGTATAGCAGCAGCAGGGTGTTTCCTGCCGCTTACAGAAAACAATAATATCAGCAAGCAGCTTGGAACCCGTCACCGTGCTGCTCTTGGAATTTCCGAGATATCCGATGCACTGGCTATCGTGGTTTCTGAGGAAACCGGTGTCATTTCCATAGCTGTTAACGGTAAGTTGACCCGTTATCTGGATTCCAAAACCTTAAAGGAAATGCTGAAGAAGGTTTACATCAGGGAAAAGGAACCCCGTTCCTTCATTCCGAAAAAATGGAGGTCGAGGAATGAACAGTAGGCTCTTAAAAAACAACCTGTCTTTGAAAATCATATCAGTTATTGTAGCTATTATTCTCTGGTTGTATGCTGTCAGCGAATTGAATCCGGAAACAACAAAATCTATAAATGACATTCCTGTAGAAATCATCAATGAGGAAATATTAAATGAAAGAAATTTAACCTTGGCTGAGGATCCTGCCAGCAGCATTACTGTCCGAATAAGAGGCCTTGCTAATGATATTAGGAAAGTCAATATCTCAAATCTAAAAGCAGTCTTGGATTTGGGCGATATAGACTGGACTGGCACTCAACAGGTGGCATTGGATATAGAGGGGCTTCTTCCCCGGGAAGTAAAGCTGGACAAGATACCCGAGATTTCTGTAACAATTGACAAAGTTACCAGCAAACTGATTCCGGTTGTCGTGGAATTGACCGGTCAGAGTGAGCAGGGTTATCACGTACATGAGCCTACCGTAGAACCAAGTACCATAACCGTTTATGGAGCCCAGTCTCTGGTAGAGAGCGTGGTGCAAGGTGTAGTACAGCTAAACCTGGACAAAGCTGTAAGTACTATTGACCAATCCCTTCTTATAAAGCTGGTGGACGCAGAAGGACGAACTGTAGAATCAAAATATTTGAATATGCGGCAAAGCTCTGCTTTAGTAACCATACCCATATATCCTGTTAAAACCATGGCAGTGAAAGCTAATGTAATAGGAGAGCCTGCCAATGGTTTTGTAGTGGACAGCATCTCGATGGATATTGAGCAGATTGCAGTCAATGGGTATGCCAGCGTCATCGAAAAAATTTCGTCCCTGTCAACAGAGCCTATTAACATACAAGGGGCGGTTGATGATGTACGGGCAAAGGTAAATATTCTATTGGAAAACGGGATTTTCCTGGAGCCGGGGCAGCCTGCCAGCGTTAATGTAGTGGTAAATATCAGTGAAACTACTATTAACACCAATCTAGTGGTAGAACAAATTGAGCTACAGAATGTTCCGGAGGGATATGAAGCGACAGTGGATACTTCTGCAATAACAATTCAAATTGCAGGCCCATTTACAGTAATCAATGGCATTACTGCACAAGACCTAGCTCCTGCAGTGGACTTGTCGCGGCTCAGCCCACAGGGAGGGGCGCTGGAGCCAGGACAATATCAATTGCCTCTAATCTTCAAGGTGCCGGACAGATCGCAGATCTTACATGTATCCAATGACACTGTAACGGTAAATGTTCGGTTTATAGATGAATCCCCAATTACAGAAGAGCAACAGGAATAAATCGTCCCTTCCTTCAGGGTCAGACTATAATCCCAGATTACCCTTGTTGGCTTTTTGAATCTGTGCTATACTTTTTATGTTAGGCGTCTGTAGCTCAGTGGATAGAGCGTTCGACTCCGACTCGAAAGGTCACAGGTTCGACTCCTGCCAGACGCACCAAAACCCGCTTGTCGTGCAGACTTGCGGGTTTGACTGTTTTTGGTATGCCTGAATTCAACTACTTTTTACCGCTTGTAAATATTTTCAGTATTTTAGGACTTACACATCCCTAGGTTGCAAAAATTACCCTCTTTAACATCATATAAATATTTTTCAAAAATATTCTCGATTATCCCTCGTAAATCTGTGAACTTTTAAACTTGTATGCCTTATAAATTATTTGTACACAAAGATTAGGAAATGAGTTATAAACCAATAATAAATTGTAAAGCTTCCTCAATATTGAAGAGAAGGGATTTGCAGCACGGTATCGAATATACTTTTTTAGGTGGCCATGAATAGAAGAATATATCATCATTAATGATGACGGAATTCTTCCGAATGAGTGAGGTAATTTGGTGAATGATAAACAATATGAAATATTAGCTTTAACTTTGCGCTATTGGTTTGTTCTATTGATTATATATGTTTTTGCCAAAAGTGCAGCCAGAACACTGCAGGATTTATTTTCAGAGAAGCCTGTAAATCGTTCCACTGGTAATATTCCCTTTGTATTGGTTCTGTTTACGCTGACTTCCTTTGGGCTGCTTGCCATGCAGGATTCACAAAATTTTAACATTGATACTGTGCTTATGGGGCTACTGGTGTCAGCGATAGTTTTATTTCAGTTTTATCTGCTATATTACCTGTTTCCTGGAATGGATGAAATATTGCTGTTAATGGTGAATACCCTTGCTATACTGGGCTTTGTCATGCTGCAGCGGCTTACTCCTGAATTGGCATTACGACAGGTGGAATGGTTTACTGCAGGCAGTGTAATACTGTTTGTCGTAATGTTAATTATGCCTCGGTTTAAAAGCCTGGGGAAGATGATTTATCCTTTAATGGCATTAGGAGCTGTTACCTTGTTTTTAGTTGCTTTCTTCGGCGAGGAGTCGGGAGGGGCTACCAGCAGACTTCCCGTTGGCTCGATTTTAGTTCAGCCTATGGAATTGGTAAAGGTGATTTTTATTTTGGCGCTGGCGAATACATTAAGTGAGGAAAAAACCTTCCGGGAAAAGATTCCGCTTTTTTTGTTTGTAGCAGCCTGCATTCTTGGGATTGTTTTACAAAAGGATTTAGGAAGTGCATTGCATTATTTTATCGTTTTTTTATTTGTTTATCAAATCAGTACAAACGATTGGCTGATTACCATGGCTGCTGCAGGTGCAGGTGCATTGGCTTCAATAATCGGTTATAAAATCTTCTCTCATGTAAGGGTCAGGGTAGAAGCTTGGAAGAATCCCTGGGCAGACATAGGAGGGAAAGGCTGGCAGGTGGCACAATCGCTGATAGCCATGGGGAGTGGTGGTTTGGTTGGACTTGGCCTGGGCCTGGGAAGTCCTAATATCATCCCGGCTTCTCGTACAGATTTTATCTTTGCAGCAATATGTGAAGAATTCGGTATTTTGGTAGGAGGCATGGTTATTGGTTTTTTTGCACTAATTCTGATACGAAGCATGCATAAAGCTACCCTGGCACAATTTTCAAACGATATGCTGCTGGCATGTGGAAGTTCTGTTTCGCTGGCTGTCCAAGCCTTTATTATTATCGGTGGGGTGGTAAAGATGATTCCCCTTACAGGAGTCACGCTGCCTTTTATCAGCTACGGAGGCAGTTCTATGGTGGCCAGCTTTGCATTACTGGGTTTGATTCAAAGTGTATGTATAAGGAATTATCGATTTGCCAGGGAAATGGAAGGACATGAAAGTAACCATGATGAGTACAATGAGGACGATATGGATGAAGAAGCAAAAGAAAACGAGTCATAAGAGGTGATAGGGAAAGATGAAGCATTTGAAACGCAATATGCGAGGTGCTCTATTCATTCTGCTGGGACTCTTTCTATTGCTGACAGTATACTTCTACTATAATTTATTTCTATACAGCGACAGGTGGTTTTCCGACCCCAGCAATGCCAGGGTAAGGGTGGATATGGTGAACCCCAAAATTATACCTGGCAGCATCATGGACCGGAATCAAAAGGTACTGGTAGATACCAAATCCACCGCTAAAAACGGCAATACGGTTACGTATTATAGGGATTATCACAAGGACAGTAAATATGCTGCTCATGTAATCGGCTCCGGGCAATACGGTATCGGTGCCGAAGTTCTTTATATCCGATATCTATTGGGGTATGACAACAATCTGTTCGAACGTATCTATCAAAAGGCCTTTCTGGATCAGGAGCAGGGGAACAATGTAATTTTAACCATAGACATCCAACTTCAAAAATTTATAGTTGAAGCCATGGGTAAACAAAAGGGCAGTGTAGTATTAATGCGGCCGCAAACCGGAGAAATCCTTGCCATGGTCAGCCAGCCTTCTTTTAACCTTTCTTCAACTTATGAAGAGCCGGCGGAAGAAAGCCTGCTGAATAAGGCTTCCCACGGACAGTATTCCCCCGGCTCCATAATGAAGGTGGTTACCGCTGCGGCAGCCCTGGAATCCATGGATGAAATTCAGGAATATACTGTGGAATGTAGGGGGGTTACGGAATTTGACGGGGTTGTGATTACCTGCAGCGGCGGGGAGGCTCACGGTGAAGTGAATCTTTCCCGTGCCATGGAAGTCTCCTGTAATGCTTATTTTGCAAAATTATCTCAGGAAATGGGTTGGAAAGAATTGAAAAGAACAGCTGAAGCATTTGGTTTTAATAAGGATTTTGTTTTTTCGGATATCAAGACAACAAAAAGCCGGCTGCCTGTCAGCCGCCAAACCGATGCAGAGGAATTGGCCTGGTCTGGTGTAGGTCAGGGCAAAATACTTGTCAGTCCACTCCATATGGCTATGATTGCATCTACCATTGCAAACGGAGGAATCATGACGGAACCCAGGTTGATTTACGGGATTGAGTCCCGGTCCGGAAGAATTCGTCTGCAAAACAGTAACGAACTTGCTTCACCCATATCAACTGAAACGGCGCAAGCTTTAACCAATATGATGATAGATGTGGTGGAAAACGGTACCGGTAAAAAAGCGCGCACCACCGGCCTGCTGATAGCCGGAAAAACCGGAACGGCCGAGGTGGGTCCGGAGGATAACCCTCATGCATGGTTCATAGGCTTTGCACCTGCTGAAGAACCCACCCTGGCTATTGCAGTAATACTGGAAAATGCGGGGACGGGTGGAAACAAGGCTGCTCCCCTGGCAGGAAAAATTTTAAGGGAAGCTGTAAAATCAGGATACTAATAAGGAATAAAGGAGAAGCTTTAACGCTTCTCTTTTGTATAATGATTGCGAAATTCATCAACTTTCTATACAATTAATTAGTAAGCCGCATAGGTTTTAAAGATAAACGGGAGAGGTGTAGTTTAATGAACACCAGTCTGGAAACAAAATTAAACAATTTACCGGAACAACCCGGTGTATACATAATGAAAGATGATAATAGAAGAATCATATATATTGGAAAAGCGGTATCCCTTAAAAATAGACTAAGACAATATTTTCGGTCAACCGGTCATACAGGGAAAGTCGGAGCAATGGTATCCAATGTGAAGGACTTTGAATACATCCTGACCGACAATGAAGTGGAAGCGCTGATTCTTGAGTCCAACCTGATAAAGAAGCATCGTCCGAAATACAATATTTTGCTCAAGGATGACAAACACTATCCCTTTATTCAAATTACCACTGGAGAGGAATACCCCCGCATTCTGCTTACCAGAAGAATAAAAAAGGATAAGCATCGATATTTTGGACCCTATACCAGTGCCAAGGCAGTCCGGGATACCATAAAAGTGATAAAAAACATTTTTCCTATCCGCACATGCAATCGGATAATAAATGAAGGTCAGGAATCAGGCAGACCCTGTCTTAATTATTATATCGGCCAGTGCTGGGGACCTTGTCTTGGAAATGTAAGCAAACAAGATTACCAGGAAATGATCAAGGAAGTCTGTCGTTTCTTAGAGGGCAGACAGGAGGATTTTCTGGAAGAGCTACGCAAGCAAATGGGAGAAGCAGCGGATAAGCTGCAATATGAAAAGGCAGCCTCCCTTCGAGATAAAATCCGGGCAGTGGAAAAAGTTCTGGAGAACCAGAAAATCATGTCCACTTCAATGGCTGATCAGGATATTTTGGCATTTTATCAGGAATCCGATAAGACAGCGGTACAAATATTCTTTATTCGCAGCGGAAAATTAATATCTGCCGAGCATCATGTACTGGAGGATACTGCAGATACAGACGATAAGGAGGTTATCAATTCCTATATTAAACAGTTTTATGGGGATTCTGCCTTTATTCCCACGGAAATATTGATACAGGAAGATATTGATGATCGTGAAATAATTGAAAAGTGGTTAACGGAACGAAAAGGCAGCAGGGTTTACATTAGAATCCCCAAAAGGGGGGAAAAGCATAAATTGGTTAAATTGGCTTTACGAAATGCAGAAGAATATTTGCAGACATATAATAGAAAAGCTGAAAGGGAGTATGCCCGCACCCATGGGGCTATTTTGGAATTACAGAAAGTACTGAACTTAATCAAAACGCCGGTACGCATGGAAGCCTATGATATCTCCAATACACAGGGTGCCAAGTCAGTAGGATCCATGGTGGTGTTTGAAGACGGAAAGCCCGTTAAGAAGGAGTATCGCAGATTTAAGATTAAAACCGTGGAAGGCTCCAATGATTTTGCCAGCATAGCTGAGGTAGTGGAAAGAAGATTCAGGAGAGGGCTGGATGAAAGAAGAAAATTGGATGTGGAAGGTAAAGATTATTCCCTGGGTAAATTTTCCCGCTTCCCGGATTTAATTGTAATAGACGGAGGGAAGGGTCAACTGGGAGCGGCTCTGTCATCAATGAAAAAGCTGGGTATAGATTATATTCCAGCCATAGGACTGGCGGAAAAATATGATGAGATATATCCAAGGGAATACGGAGACCCCATTGTTCTACCCGGAAACTCATATGCCTTGCATCTGCTAAAAAGAATACGGGATGAGGCTCATCGGTTTGCTGTCACCTATCATCGCAGCCTGCGAAGCAAAAGCAATGTCCATTCCGTGCTGTTGGATATACCTGGAATAGGTCCCAAAAGGATGAAGCAGCTGATGCAGGCTTTTGGTTCGGTTGATATTATTAAAAGAGCAAGTATTGAACAGCTTGCTGCGGTAAAAGGAATGAACCTAAAGATCGCACAGGAAATAAAGAATTATCTGGGATAAGCCTTTATTCATTTTTTCTTTGCTGGACAGATGAAGTATTTTGCATATATACTAAGAAAGGATTGAAAGGAGTAAAAACATGCAGAAAAGATTATATTTGTCAGATACCGACAAGAAAATAAGCGGGGTATGCGGTGGCATCGGAGAATACTTCGACATAGATTCCACATTGGTCAGACTTGCCTGGGTTGTTCTATCATTAGCATTGTCTTTTGGTATTGGCGGTTTAATTGTATACATCATCGCTGCCCTGATTATTCCCAAAAGGCCGTAAATGTATAATTTGGGGTGAAAGCTTGAGCTATAAATTAATCGCAGTTGACTTGGATGATTCCTTGTTGGGCAAAGATTTAAAAATCAGTGAAGCCAATAAAAGGGCGCTTTTTGCTGCCCGGGACAGAGGTGTACAGGTTACCATTGCCACCGGCAGAATGCTTAATTCTGCACTGCCCTATATCAAGGAATTACAGATAGATATTCCGATTATTACCTATCAGGGCGCTTATATAAAGGATACCCGTACCGGAGATACCCTGGCCTGGAAGCCTGTTCCAAGGCAGTATGCTCATAGAATTCTAGTAGAATGTAAAAAGCAGAATCTGCACATACAATTCTATAATGAAAGTAGTTATTTCTTTGAGCAGGATAATGAATTCAGCAGCTTATATCACAGGATGGTAGGGATTCAAGGTGCGGAAGTTGAGGATCTATTTCAATTATTGTTGCAGGAGGAGCCTATCAAGCTGTTAATAGTCGACACTCCGTCCAGAATTGAGCGGTTATACGAATACTTCCGGGAGATATATGGTGATGTTCTGCAGGTATTGATTTCAAGACCTAATTATTTGGAGTTTACCAATACAGAAGCTACAAAAGGTAATGCATTGGCATTATTGGCTCAAATGCTGAACATTTCAAGGGATGAGATAGTTGCCATTGGAGACAGTTATAATGATATATCCATGATTAAATATGCCGGCTTGGGAATTGCTATGGGAAATGCCCCTGATTATGTAAAATCATATGCCCGATATGTAACCAAAGGCAATGATGAAAATGGTATCGCATATGCGATAGAGAGGTTTGTATTGGAAAAGGAGTGATTCCAAAATGGGCAGTATTTCAATCGAAGATATGATTCGAGTATTGGATATGGAAGTTGTATATGAGGGCAAATCCCTTTCCATTGACATTGAAACCAGCGATATCAATCGACCCGGTTTGCAATTTGCAGGCTTTTTTGATTACTTTGCCATTGAGCGGGTGCAGGTAATAGGCAAAGTGGAAATGACCTATTTGGAAAGTATGGATCCTGAAACCCGGCGGCATCGTCTGGACAGATTTTTTGGGTCAGGTATCCCCTGTGTATTGATATCGCGAAACATGGAAGTTCCGCAATACCTGGTGGATTCCGCAAAACTGTTTGGCTGCCCCATTATCCGTTCCCGAAAGGCTACCACCAGTATTATCCATAGAATGATTAACTATTTGGATTCGGCTTTGGCGCCTAGAATCACCCGTCACGGTGTTTTGGTTGATGTATATGGTGAGGGAGTATTACTTATGGGTGAAAGTGGCATCGGTAAAAGTGAAACAGCTCTGGAACTTATTAAGCGCGGCCATAGGCTGGTGGCAGATGATGCAGTTGAAATTAAGAAGGTGGCTGAGAATCGTTTGGTGGGTGATGCGCCGGATTTAATCCGCCACTATATGGAAATTAGGGGAATTGGTATTATTGACATAAAAGCCATGTACGGAATCGGATCAGTTATAAATAATAAGGCCATTGACATGGTAATTTATCTGGAGTTCTGGGACAGCAGCAAAGAATATGATCGGCTTGGACTAAAGGAAGAATACATGGAAATCCTGGGAGTAAAGCTGCCCAAGGTAATTTTACCTGTGCGACCGGGCAGGAACTTGGCTATTATTGTAGAAGTTGCTGTCCGAAACTGGAGGCTTAAAAATATGGGTTATAACGCTGCACAGGAACTGGATAACCGTTTGAAATCGATGATTCAACAGGGTTCGGGGGGAGAAATCCAGGAATTGTAATGCTGTCATACTTTTTTCTGACAATCAATATAAATGGAGTAAACGGTTTTGCTGAGGAGGATCCCTGTGACGAAAAGAAAGGTAAAGCCTTTTACTCTATTTTTGATATTGTTTTCCTTGATATTTCTGATTATGTATCCCATTTGGATACACAGCAGAATGAAAAAAGCTCCCTCTCAGGCAAAGCTGCCCGAATGGTCGGGTGTCATAGAAATTTGGGACATTCCTTATGTACAAACCGGTAAAGGAAGTCATATACAGTGGCTGAAAAGTTGTATCAACAATTTTGAAAGAAAGCATCCGGGTGTGTTCATAGATGTAAGAAGTGTGACTCCTGAAAGACTGAACATGTATATGTTTGACGATATAGATCGGGATATTCTTCCTGACATGATTTCATTGGACATCTATCAGCAATCCGTACCGGAAAACCTTTTGGAAGATTTATCGCCCCTATTCAATCAGGATGATCTGGCGGCATTTCGTGAGCCTGCGCTGGAGCGGGTAATGTCCGGTGAGCGGATGCTTGGAGTGGCTTATATGATGGGCTGTTATGGACTCTTTATTAATCAGGATGCTTTTTCAAATGAACTGGATCTGGGGTTCGGCACGACGAATAATGATGACATGGATTATGCAACGATGGATTTAATAGCCAGGAAAAACAGCTTTCAAATAAAGTCCGGCAAGAAAAATATTGATTATTATGGCTTCTGTACATATGCCAATGCCAGCAGCAGGCCGCTGCTTAGTATGATTTATCAGAAAGATGGCAAAATTAGAGATAATGATGCATATCGTCTGTTTATGGAATGGATGGAGGAGGAACAGGATATAATGCCTCCGGATATGGAAAGCTTATCCTATTCTTCTGCTTTTCGATTGTTTGCATCGGAGAAACGGACAGGTATGCTGCTGGGCGGAAGCAAGGTCATTTATGATATGCGCAACCTGCAGGAATCAGGAAAAGGTGTGGAATATCAGGTTTATCCTTTGCCGTTGGGAGGAGAATCCGGCTTCTATATGGATCAAATTGCTGCATACGGATTGCTGAGTCAGCAGAACGATAAGAAAAAAAAGCTATGTATATTGTTTTTGAAAAGCTTGTTACAGGAGGAAGCACAGAGCCGGCTAAAGAGCATCGGCATGTTTTCCGTTAGGAAGGATTTGAATTTGTATGAAGATGATGCAGAGATGCTGGTCTTGGAACAGTCTCTGGACAGAATCGTGTCAGGTCCTTGGGGAGTAAATTATAAAGCAATTGAGAATCTTTGGAATAACCTGTTTAATAAAAATGAGCAGATCAAAAACAGTGAAAATGATTACACTTGAATATAGAATTAAATTATACGGAAATACATTTATAGGAGTTAGCTTTTATGGATTTGGAAAAGGCTTATCAGGAATTGTCAGATTTTTTAGAACCTGATCAGATTTTACAGCAGGAAAGTATGAGAAAACATACTTCATTTCGGATCGGCGGTCCGGTGGATTTAATGGTATTGCCCGCTAAAGTTGAACAGATTCAAAGGGCTTTGGAAATATTGAGAGATTGTAATGTGCCATTAATGGTAATGGGCAATGGGTCCAATCTTCTGGTCAAGGATAAGGGAATTCGCGGGGCGGTTATTAAAATAGCAGATCGTTTTAGCCGAACGGAGGTAAAGGGTGAGACTATTCTTGCTCAAGCAGGGATTCTTCTGTCTGCTTTGTCCCGATTGGCACTGAAATCCAGTCTCAAAGGTTTGGAGTTTGCCAGTGGAATACCCGGCACCCTGGGCGGCGCAGTCACCATGAATGCCGGGGCCTATGGTGGCGAAATGAAAGATGTAATCAAATGGGTATCGATTTTAGATGAGGACGGAAAAATAAAAATTCTTGAAAAGGAAGAATTGGCTTTGGGATATCGAACCAGCATAATACAAAACACTAAAAAAATAGTTCTTGAAGTATTTATGCAGTTGAATAAGGGTGATTATTTGGAGTCCAAGGCGCTTATTCAGGAATTGACCAGGCGGAGGCAGGAGAAACAGCCTTTGAGTTATCCAAGTGCAGGCAGTGCATTTAAGAGGCCTGTCGGCTATTACGCAGGAAAGCTGATTCAAGATGCAGGACTGAAGGGAATGAGAGTGGGGGATGCTCAAATTTCCGAAAAGCATTCCGGCTTTATCATAAATTTAGGAAATGCCACGGCATGCGATGTGATAAAGCTAATAGAAAAAGCTAAGATAAAGGTTAAGGAGCAGACAGGAGTGGAACTGCATCCGGAGGTAAGGATTGTTGGCGAAGATTGATTTTCTTCAGGAGGACTTGATTTGTATAAGCTTGTCGCTGATTATCATACTCATACCCGCTACAGTCACGGAAAGGGAACAATTCTGGAAAATGTGGAAGCAGCAAAAAAAAAGGGTTTAAAAAAGATTGCCATTGCAGATCACGGATTTAACCATATTGGAATTGGCATGGCTGCTTCAGACCTCAGTAAAATGAGGGAAGAAATCAACAGGATTAACCAGCATTTTTCCGATATCGAGGTTTTAATGGGTATCGAAGCCAATTTGATAAGTATGGATGGGGAGATTGATATTCCCCCGCAATATCTCGATGAGTTTGACATCATCCTCATGGGTTTTCACAAGGCAGTTAAACCGGCTACCTTACAGGATGCATGGAATTTGTTTGCAAAAAATGCATTGGACAAGCTGGGCTTGGCCAATCGAGAAGCAATGCGACAGTTAAATACAAAAGCATTGATCCGGGCGATTAGACGATTTCCCATCCGAATCCTGACCCATCCCGGTGCGAAGATAGATATTGATACCAGAGTTTTGGCAAAAGAAGCAGCGGAGCTGGATGTAGCATTGGAAATCAATGCAAGCCATGGATTTATGACTGTGGAATATGTTAGAATGGCATTGGAGGAAGGGGCTTGCTTTGTCATAAACAGCGATGCCCATACACCAGACAGGGTGGGAGATTTTCTCAGGGGGATGGAAATTGCAAAAGAAGCCGGAGTGCCTCCAAATAGGATTATCAATACAATGGAAGCTATGCGGCTTCACTGACGAGGAGATAGTGATATATGCGTTTCATAATTGTTACCGGTCTTTCCGGAGCGGGCAAAACCTTGGTTAGCCGCTCTCTTGAGGATCTGGGTTTTTTCTGCATTGATAATCTGCCGCCTAAACTGATGCCAAAGTTTGCTGAGCTGTGTTATCAGACCGATGGTAAAATAGACAGAATTGCCGTGGTAGTGGATATCCGTGGCGGCGGTTTTTTTGACGACTTGTTTGAGTGCCTGGAAATTATGCGGGAATCAGGCTATACCTATGAAATTCTCTACCTGGAAGCTTCAGATGAGGTGCTGGTAAGGAGATATAAGGAAACACGAAGGATGCATCCTCTGGTAAAGGAAGGAGAAGGCCGGATAATTGAAGGAATCAGCGAGGAGAGGAAAAGGCTGGGTAAAATCCGGAAAACCGCTACCAAAATAATAGATACAAGCAACCTTCAGCCAAAACAACTGAAGGAAATCATCACTAAGCTGGTATCGGACAACGGGAACCAGCCAAAACTGATTATTTCCGTAATTTCATTCGGATTTAAGCACGGAATACTAATGGATGCAGATATTGTATTCGATGTTCGATTTCTGCCCAATCCTTTTTATATAGAAGAGTTGAAGGAACACACCGGCATAGAGCCGGTTGTAAAGGAATACCTTTTTATGTTTCCTGAAACACAAACATTTTTGTCAAAGCTGGATGATATGCTGGAATTTTTAATTCCCTATTATGTCAAAGAAGGAAAAAGTCAATTGGTTATTGGTATAGGCTGTACAGGCGGAGTTCACCGCTCTGTTACCATCGCCGATGCTGCTGCGGATATGCTGCGCAGACGCGGCCATCACGTGATACAGGAGCATAGAGATATCAATGAGGTATGATGTTTTTTTGAATAAAAGGGGGCATTTTTGTGTCTTTTTCATCCAAGGCAAAGAATGAAATCTGCAGGATTGAATTTCGAAGGTCCTGTTGTAAGTTAGCTGAATTGACTGCTCTTATCCACACCAGTGGAATTATTCAAATGGCGGGCAAAAAAAAAGTTAAGCTGAAGTTTAGTACAGAAAATGCTTCCATTGCACGGCGTATTTTCATGCTGGTTAAGGATTTGTATAAGATTTCTCCTGAAGTACTGGTGAGGAAAAACCGCAGGCTTCGAAAAAACAATAGCTATATACTGATTATTACCGCACCTGAAGACTCTCAAATGATATTGGAGGATTCAAACATTCTGATCCATGATGTGGATGACAAAATAAATGTTAAACTGGGATATATAAACAAGCAGATGATTCGAAAAAAATGCTGCAAAAGGGCATACTTAAGAGGTGCATTTTTGGGGGGCGGATCAGTCAGTGATCCGGAAAAGGCTTATCACCTGGAATATATTGCTCATTCCAGAAAATATGCAGAAAGTTTGTGTCAGCTTATACGGGAGTTTGACCTTCGTGCAAAATTGATTGAAAGAAAAAATGTTTTTGTAGTATATCTTAAAGAAGGTGAACATATTGTTAACCTTCTCAGCTTGATTGGAGCCCATACGGCTCTGTTGAACTTCGAAAATATACGAATCTACAAAGATATGCGAAACAATATCAACCGAATTGTTAATTGTGAAACAGCAAATTTGGGCAAAACCATTAACGCGGCAGTGAGACAAACAGAAAATATAGAATATATTCGGGATAATATCGGGTTCAGCAATCTGTCAGCTCCCTTAAGAGAAGTAGCTGAATTAAGGCTGATGCACCCCAATGCCAGCTTAAGGGAGCTGGGTGAACTGCTTTCACCCAAAGTAGGCAAATCCGGCATTAACCATCGTTTAAGAAAACTGGATAAAATAGCAGAGGATCATAGAAACAATCAAAGAATAAAAGTTGAAGCACAGATGAACAAATGAAGGAAATGGTAGAAAATCTGCAGTGCATGTGATATAGTAATGTGGCAAGCCATTGAGATATAAGGCAAATGTGGAGGGCGATTTTGTGAAGAAGGATTTTCAGCAAACCATGAGATTCAGGCTTGAGAAAGAACCTTCAATTACACCGAAGGAAATCTTTGAGAAGGTATTTCAGGCATTAAAGGAAAAAGGATATGATCCTATAAACCAATTTGTGGGGTATTTTATCTCCGGTGATCCTACCTATATCACCAGTCATCAAAATGCAAGAGCACTGATTCGTCGGCTGGAACGAGATGAACTTTTAGAGGAATTAGTTCGCTTTTATCTTGAAAACAGTGGATTGGATGACTGATTATAGATGGAATTCAGCGAATTGGGGAAAACAGGAATAAAAGTATCCCGTATCTGTTTTGGTTCACTTACTATCAGCCCCCTTCAAAGAAACTTGTCGTTGAAGGAGGGCTGTCGTGTAATAAACAGGGCTTTGTATTTGGGTATCAATTTTATCGATACCGCAGATCTGTACCAGACCTATCCTTTTATTAAGGAAGCGCTGAAAAGTAAGCCTGATTTGATTGTATCTTCTAAGTCCTATGCCTACGACAGCAAGACAGCAAAGGAAACCCTTGACCGGGCTCTGAAAGGTATAGGCAGGGACTATATAGATATATTTCTTCTTCATGAACAGGAAGGTCCCCTCACTCTGAAAGGTCATGAGGAGGCTCTTGAATACTATATCCGGCAAAAGGAGAAGGGTATAATCAGGGCTGTAGGAATTTCCACCCATCATGTTGCTGCAGTTATTGCAGCAACTGAAATGAAGGATATTGACGTGATTCATCCTATACTGAACTATCGCGGGTTGGGCGTGGTTGACGGAACCCGTAAAAAAATGGAACAAGCCATTGCCCGGGCCTGGCAGGCAGGTAAAGGCATATACATCATGAAAGCACTTGGAGGCGGACATCTGTTGCAGCACTATCATGAGGCCATGAATTATATCATGAACTTTCCGTATGCCCATTCCGTTGCAATGGGCATGCAGCGTGTTGAAGAGGTAGATGCCAATGTGGAGTACTTTGTCAATGGCACTGTTTCAAAATCCTTAACCAGTCAATTGAATCAGTATAGAAGAGAACTCATTATTGAATATTATTGTCAAGGCTGTGGCAGATGTATAAGGAGATGCCCTCAAAATGCTTTGTTTCTACGTGATGGAAAAGCTCATGTGGACAGGGGAAAATGTGTACTATGCGGATATTGTGGTGCCGAGTGCAAGGATATGGCAATTAAAGTCATTTA
>DUOI01000047.1 GCA_012838915.1 Clostridiales bacterium | reverse complement strand
GAAAAACAGCTGATGACCGATCAGATGCATTTATCCATCCGGTATGATGTTGAGAATCTTACAAACAAGAAAACACGCCGGTTTTACGAGGGGGAAATTGTAAAAGATAGTTACGGCAGGTCTGCTCCCAAACCTGCTTGCGGCAGCATCAATCTCCCCAGGCACACATCCTCCGGAAAGCTGATCTTGGAAGCCGTTTTGGAGCTTTTTGACCGCATTGTGGATCAAAACCTTCTGGTCAGAAAAATAAGCATAACGGCAAACAATCTGCTTGATGAGGCATCGGTTCAGGAGCCTGACCGTTTTGAGCAGCTTGATTTCTTTAGTGACTATGAAGAAATATATGAAAAACAAAAACTTTTAGAAGCTGAACTTGAACGGGAGAGAAAGGTCCAGAAAGCAGCCCTGTCAATTAGAAACAAATTCGGCAAGAATGCCATACTGAAAGGAATGAATCTGCTGGAAGGAGCTACCGCCAGGGAACGGAACCGTCAGATTGGAGGCCATAAAGCATGAAGGGGTCTTATGACGACATCATCAATCTGCCGCGCCCCGATACCAGGCGTCCCCGCATGTCAAACCTTGACCGTGCAGCTCAGTTTACGCCCTTCGCTGCTCTTACCGGCCATGAGGAAGCCGTATTAGAAACCGCCAGGCTGACTGACAAAAAGCCGGAACTGGATGAGCATGCCAAGCAGGAATTGGACCGGAAGCTGAAAATGATAGCAGGCCGGCTGGAGGACTTGCCCCGGATTACCATAACATACTTTATACCGGACAGCACCAAAGACGGCGGTAAATATGCTACAGTCAGCGGTAAGGTAAAAAAGGTGGATGAATACGAGAAAGAGCTTGTCCTGACAAGCGGAATTAAGATACCCATTCAAGTAATCCTTGAAATAGTTTGATGCTTTGTAAAGCATTTATTGGTACGTATCCTTTTGCTGATGGTAGCAATAGGTGTTACCATTCATCTTCTTTCCATTAAAACCATCAAAAAAACTAAAAAAATCAGCAAATCAACAGAAGGTGATTTGTCAAATCGGTAATGATATCAGGAAATTCGTAATAATCATTTAATGGGCAATTTAACATTATTTATATTTCGGGTTTTCTGAGGGGGATACGCTTATGATCAAGGTAGTTGTTATCGGAGGCGGCTGGTCGGGCTGTGCTGCTGCCATCAGTGCGGTAAGAGCCGGAGGGCAGGTAACCTTGCTGGAGCGAACTGACATGCTGCTGGGAACGGGCCTGGTTGGCGGGATTATGAGAAACAACGGCCGGTTTACCGCTGCTGAAGAAATGACAGCTATGGGAGGCGGCGACCTGTTTCAGATTTGCGACAGCAACGCCAGGCACAGGGATATAAGCTTTCCAGGTCATAGGCATGCCACATTATATGACATTGTAAAAACCCACGGAGAGGTGTATAATCTTTTAATTCAATTGGGAGTAAATATTGTTTTTCTCTCCAGGGTTAAGAATATATCCATAAATGATAATTCCATACATGCTGTCCGGGATGAACAGGAAAGGGAATTCCAGGGTGATGTTTTTATCGATGCTACGGGTACAGCCGGCCCCCAGGCCAATTGCATCAGATATGGAAACGGATGTGCCATGTGTATCCTGCGCTGTCCCAGCTTTGGAGGCAGGGTCAGCATATCGGGGCTGGCAGGAATCAATGAAATCAATGCAACCAGATTTAATGGTCAGGTAGGAGCAATGAGCGGCTCCTGTAAGCTCAATAAGGAATCCCTGTCAGAAGAGATACAGCAGCAGCTTGAAGAAAAAGGTGTTGTAATTATTCCCTTGCCGGAGGAACGGAAGCAGGACCATTTAAGTATAAAGGTATGTCAGCAATACAATATACCGGCTTTCAAGGATAATATAGTGCTATTGGACACCGGGCATGCAAAAATCATGACTCCCTTTTTTACACTGGAGGGTTTAAGAAAAATCCCCGGATTTGAAAATGTCCGCTATGAGGACCCATACTCCGGCGGAAAGGGTAATTCAATGCGTTTTTTTGCCATTTCGCCCATAGACAATACTTTGCGGGTACAGGGAGTGGATAATTTATTTTGCTGCGGTGAAAAGGCCGGCCTGGTGGGGCATACGGAAGCCATATCCACCGGTACTTTGGCGGGGTATAACAGTGTTCGCCATGCATCAGGCAGGAAATTGCTGGTGCTGCCGCCCCAATTGGCTGTCGGTGATATTATCTCTTATACCATAGATGCCATGAAAGCAGATAAAGGTACGAACAATCAATTTACATTCTCCGGCTCGGTCTACTTTGAGCGCATGAAAAGGCTGGGTCTTTATTCCACTGATGTTGAGGAAATCAGGCAGAAGGTGAAGGAACTGGGCTTAACCGATATATTCTCATAACTAGAAGGAACCCTAAAAAGAAAACACCTTGCAGAATGCCCTGCAAGGTGTTTAATATCCAAATGCTTAATTCCAACATGCTGATTTATCTTAACCAAATATTGAGAATGTTGCAAATAAAGTAGCGGTTATGGAAGCAACCAGTGAAACAACGGTAATCTGTGTATTGATGGAAGGACCGGCTGTATCCTTGAAGGGATCGCCAACGGTGTCACCGATAACAGCTGCTTTATGAGCATCGCTTCCCTTGCCGCCGCAGTTTCCGGCTTCAATGTACTTTTTGGCATTATCCCAGAGGCCGCCTGCATTGCTCATAAGCAGGGCCAGGAACAATCCTGTAACAATGTTTCCGGCCAGGTAGCCGCCCATTGCCTGTACACCGCCGATAAAGCCCACAACCAGAGTGATAACAATGGCTGTAAGTCCGGCAGGAATCAATTCCTTGATTGAGCCAACGGTGGCAATGTCAATACACTTGTTGTAATCGGGCATTACACCGGGCTTTCCTTCTTTCAGGCCTTCGATGGTGTCGAACTGCCTGTGAATTTCCTGTACCATTAGCTGAGAGTTGCGGTTAACACCCAGCATCAGCATGGCTGAGAATACGGCAGGGATGGCTGCACCTACCAGGGTTCCGAAAAATACCAGGGGATCCATCAGGTTAAAGCTGATTATTTCACCGGTAACAGATTCGACTATTTCCTGAAAAGCGCCCAGCAGAGCTATAACGGTAAGTCCGGCAGCACCGATGGCAAACCCTTTGGTGATGGCTTTGGCGGTATTGCCTGCAGCATCCAGTTTGTCGGTTATCTCAAGGACATCGTCGCCCAGATTGCCCATTTCAGCAAGGCCGCGGGCATTGTCAACGATGGGGCCGTAAGCATCATTGGAAATAATCATGCCTACAATGGAAAGCATGCCGATGGCAGCTATAGAAATACCGAACATGGGATATCCGACGCCAAGCGGTTCAACAAGCTTATATGCACCCAGTGCAGCAACGCCGATTCCGATTATGGAAGGCATAATGCTGACCAGGCCATAGGAGATACCGGAAAGAATGGTGAAGGCCGGGCCGCTTTTACATGCTTCCGCAACCTTTTCAACGGGCTTCTTGTCATCTCCGGTAAAGAACTCACTGGTGAAACCAATAATAACGCCAACCAGCATACCCAGGAAGGCAGCACCCCAGATACGGATGTTGAATTCAGGGGTAAGCAATGTGGCAGCCAGGGTAAGTATGGCGAAAATACCACAGGTAAGCAAGGTGCCTCCGTTCAGGGCCTTGCCTGGATCACCGCTTGGGCCCACACGGGCAAACAGAACGCCTATAATGGAAGCAAGCAGCCCCAGGGCACTGAAGCAGAACACCATTTCAATTTCTACTTTTCCCAGGGATGCAGCGATAACCAAAGCTGCTGCCAGGGAAGCTATCTGAGAGTCAAACAAGTCGGCACCCATGCCGGCTACGTCGCCTACATTATCGCCTACGTTGTCAGCGATAACAGCCGGGTTCCTCGGATCATCCTCGGGGATGCCCAGTTCCACTTTTCCTGTCAGGTCTGCAGCGATATCAGCGGTTTTGGTAAAGATTCCGCCGCCTGCCTTTGCAAACAATGCCAGGGAGCTGGCGCCGAAACTGAAAGCTATTACCAGGTCGGCATTCCCGGTAAGTATCTGTAATAAGGCTGCAGCCGCCAGGGCTGTACTTACAACTGCCATGCCCATGACAGCACCGCCGCGGAAACCTGCCATATAGGAAGGAGCCAGCCCCTTTTTAGCTGCTGAAGCTGAACGCACATTGGCAAGGGTGGCAATGCTGATGCCTACATAACCTGCCAGTGCTGACAAGGCTGCACCTGCAATGTAGGAAACGGCGGCGAGAATGTTTTCACTGATTCCTCCCTTCCAAACGGGGGAAGGAAAGACGATTAAAAGCAGGATGGAAACAATGCCTACAAAAACGGTCAGAATACGGTATTCCCGTTTCAGAAAGGTAAATGCACCTTTTCGGATCAGTTTACTGATTGAGTCGATATTCCCTTCTGCAACCGGCAGTGCTTGTACCCATTTGTAGAAATATACTGCAACGCCTATTGCAAGAGCGGATACGACCAGTGAAAGAATGGTCCACAAGGTCCACATCATGAAAAGTACCCCCTTAATTATTTTATTAGGTATTAAGATAAGTGCGATATTTACAGCACAAAAATAAATTCGTTTTCCGGGAGGATTACAAAGAATGCTTTATTATCAGTCCGCAGGGAACAGCTTGATCATCAGCTTGACCAAGATAAAGAAAACAGCCAGCACCAGGAATACTCCTGATACACCAATCCCCATCACTTCGAGAGCGCCTATGAAAATATCCATTTATTCAACCTCCTATCCGAGCAATGCCAGAATAATGGCTCCTGCTACGATGGACCCGATTTGTCCGGCTACATTGGCTCCAATTGCCGGCATAAGCACAAAGTTGGTGGGATCTTCTTTTTGAGCCATTTTCTGAACAATACGGGCAGACATGGGAAATGCAGAAATGCCGCATCCGCCGATCATCGGATTAACTTTGTGCTTCAGGAACAAATTGATAAATTTCGCGAACAATACGCCAAAGGCTGTATCAAAAACAAATGCCAGTAATCCTATGGAAAGAATGAGCAGGGTATTCAGTGTAAGGAATCTTTCTGCTACCATAGTGGAACCGATGGTGATACCAAGCAGCAGGGTAACCAAATTGCCCAGTTCATTCTGGGCTGTCTGCGAAAGCCGCTCCAAAACACCGCATTCCCGAATCAGATTTCCGAACATCAGCGATCCTATGAGGGGAACGGATATGGGGGCAATTATACCGGCCACAATAGTGACAACAATGGGAAACAGGATCAAAACCGTTTTTGAAACCTTTACACCGTAGTCAACGTCCATGCGTATTTTTCGTTCTTCCTTTGTTGTCAGAGCTTTGATAACCGGCGGCTGAATCATAGGCACCAGTGCCATGTAGGAGTAAGCTGCAACGGTTATTGCTCCCATGTATTTAGGTGCAAACAGGTTGCCTACATATATGGAGGTAGGACCGTCGGCAGCACCGATAATACCTATTGCGGCAGCTTCCTTTAAAGAAAAAACTCCCGGCCAGATAAGATTTGCGCCGGCTGCCATCAGCATGGCGGCAAAAATTCCGAACTGGGCTGCAGCACCGAAAAACAGTGTAACCGGCTGCTTCAGCAGGGGAGAAAAGTCAATCATTGCACCTATTGCAACAAATATTAAAATAGGAAACAATTCATTAACGATACCTGCATTGTAGAGAACGGTGAGGAACCCGCCCTCCCCGACAGCGGCTGAACCGGGGATGTTGGTCAGAATTGCACCAAAACCAATGGGCAGCAGGAGAAGCGGCTCATATTCCTTCTTTATGGCCAGATAAATCAATATGAAGCCAATCAGAAGCATGACAGCATTTTGCCATGTGAAACCGTAGAAGCCTGCCAGCAGCTTGCTTAGTGTGTCCATGAAATATCACATCCATCTTTTAGAAATGTTGGTAAGAATGATTCAATTTTAGTGAGCATATTTGTAAAAACCAAAATACTGCACTATTATACATTATATTGCCACATCTCCAACAATGTCAACTAATAATACTAAATAAAATCCCTTTTATCAAATCCAATTTATGGGAAGCATTATGAATATTTTGTAAAATAATTGGAAAAATAAACAGGAAATCAGCGGAAAGGTGGAATGAATCATGGCTCAAGTTACCTGCTCCATTTGCGGATGTACCTGTAACGATGGGATTTCCCACAGTTGTCCTGAGTGTGGTGATTGTGTATGTGATGAATGCGGCACGCTTTTTGAGGGGTATTGCGAAAGCTGTTTTGATGTGGTAGCCGAAAGCTTTGAATGAATCTGTTGATGAGCCAAAATTTATATGCAAGGGAAAAGCAGACAGGGGCATTTGAATTGCTGCTAAGGGCAAGACAAGGCCTCTGATTCTTTTTTGGCAACATGGCGGATATTATTACAATATTTTACAGTTGACATGTGATGAGTAATGACATAAAATAATATGGCAGCCTTTTTTAAGGCAAGATCAATATGTGCCCGTAGCTCAGCTGGATAGAGTGCTTGACTACGAATCAAGAGGCCAGGGGTTCGAATCCCTTCGGGCACGCCACAAAACCGCATGAAAGCTGGATAAAAAGCATCAGGCGGTTTTATTATTTTAAAAGCAGAAACCTGTATTAACAATTAGGTCAGTCGGGGACAAAATTCTTGAATAATTAATATATTTTATAGTTGCCTGTCATATGTAAAATATGGTATAAATATATTACATATATAAAAGGAGGGGTTAATAGTGAAAAAGAGAAGAAAACGTCAGAAGGGTTTTACTCTGATTGAACTGATTGTTGTAATTGCTATTTTGGGTATCCTGGCTGCTATTGTTGTACCCAGATTAGCCGGGTTCTCTGACAGGGCAAAGGCTTCAGCCTGTGAAGCAGAAGCGAGAACAGTATTGACCGCACTAGCGGCAATGTATGCGGAAGACCCGGACTCGGTAGACACCGATACAGACACAGATGATCTAAAAGATTTAGCGGGTACGTTAAAAGGCGAACTGGAAATCGACGCTGTTAATAACGGTGCATTTGAG
>DUOI01000046.1 GCA_012838915.1 Clostridiales bacterium | reverse complement strand
AGTTTTTAAGGTGCAAGGTGATAATATTATTTATTAGGGCTTTTGACACCTAAATCATTGTATAGATCTAAAAAAACTAAAAAATACCGCAGAAAGCAGCCTTTAGTTATAGCTGCAAACTGCGGTCTAAAAATTAAGTATGCAAAAAAGCACACCTATTCGATGTGCCAAAAAATTCACAGTATTCACGAAAGGTTACTTTTAGTAAGGGCACAGCAAAAATAAGGTATCCATAATACCAAATATAAAATCACATGGATTTTTTGCTCTGCCACTATTTAGTTTTATGACTTAATCACCTCATATAAAGCTGTCATAAAACATTTCCCCTTTCTTATCTGTGTTCAGCAACTGCTATTACATATAATACTATATACGAATTTAAATTTTCAACATGTTTCAAACGTATTTTTACAATTCTGTTGTTAAGTTACCTTAAGGCTAATCTTTTTTTGTTTGCGCTTTTAGCAAAGCATTCTCTATTACTCTAAGATACGCGTTGGTGGTAAAAGTCGCACCGCTGACAGTGTCCACACTTCTTTTATTTATGTTCACACCCAGTTCAGTAATTTCTCCTTAAGCATTGTAACCGCTCGGTTCGTCAGATTCTCAATATCCTGCTCGGTAAGCCGGTATTCGCTTATGTCCTGAGGAGTGGGCTTTGGCTCGGGCGGCAGGAGGTCTGCTATGTGCAGATCTACAGCGGCCATCGCTTCGACGCCCGTTCTGCGTTTGAGTGTACCGGATAATCCCGGATTGGCACCGCCGCTTATTGAGATATATGCATACTTTTGTGGGTGCTTTTTTAATTGCTTAAAGTACGACCGCATTGGGAATGCGGGCTGCCCCATCCATACCGGCGCTACAAAGATAATCAGATCATACGCTGCCATAATCTGCGCTTTAGGTTCTGTCTGCGGAGTCCTCCCGAAAACAAAATCCGCCGCTATGGTGCCGATTGTGCGTTCCTTTGGTTCGGTTATCCTGATGTGTTCCACTTTAAGTTCCTCGGCAATACGCTTAGCTAAAGCCTCGTTATTGCCTGTAAAAGAATAGGACATGACGACAGTTTTCATTTATTTTCACTCCTTTTTATTCGCGGGCGACTTTCGGTCAGCCCCCTTAATACAAACTCTGTAAGATACTCCTGCAGCTGGGGAAAATATTGCAGCCCGATCTCTTCTTTATGCGTATCGATTTTAGGCAGAATCCTTTTTAAAACACACCATCCAATCACACCATTCACAAATGCTGATTAACTATCCTTTTTCTCACTCCACCACCCCTAACAGAATCTTCCAGCCACTACCAATAAAATAGATTGAAAAAGCTACAACAAATATGCCTAACAATATAATTGTCCATCGATATATGTTATCACTTATCAATTTCTTTCCTCTGGAAAGTGCTGTGGATATTGCTGTATACCATACTAAATCCGATAGAATATGCCCAATGAAAAAAAACAAAACACCAATTAGCCCTAAAGCATAAGACTGGCGTATTGATTCCATACCTGTTGAAGCCCACCAGAGAATAAAGTACGGATTGGTAGCACTCACAACCGCTCCCGCTAATGCAAAATTTCTCACTCCAGGACTATTCTCTGATCTTTGGCTACCCAAGGTAACTGATTTATTAATGCCGGATTTTATCATTCCATAGCCCATCCATGCAAGAAAAGCACCGCCAAATAATCCGATAAGTCCTGCAACTGTCGGATTAGAAAAGAAATCCCTAAGTCCAAATGTCATGATGATAATCAATATAAATTCCAGTATTCCATGCCCTAAGACTATCAAAGGGCCTGCTGTCCACCCCTTTTTTAGACTGCCGTCAATTGTAATCCCCAACATAGGCCCAGGCATCATTGCCCCTGAGAAACCTACCAAAAATGCGCTGATGAAGATTCCCCACAAAACCACTTTATGTAACCTCTCTTATAGCCAAAATACTGTTCTATCACCATCGGCTTTACATAATACCAGTAAACTGATAGACTGCCTAAACTTCGTGCTTCAAATACTCCAAAAAATAGCTTAGTAACTATTGTATCACACCTTAAAAATATACAATGTATTATTTTACAAAAAAAAACGTGTTATTGCCACTCATATCTCTCTTCTCCTAATAAAGAGTCAAGACTTCCCGGTGGTGTATAGGCTTCATTGCTTTATTGGACAGCAGTCACACCAAAAATTTCCCTCGATATGCTTCGTCAAACACATATCGAGGGATAAAACCAAGTCAAATAATAACTTTTATTCCACATCATTCTTCTTTATAATGACTTTGGCTTTATTAAAGATTCCTGTTCACAATACTATAAAGTTTAATCTTTATGCAAGCTCTTGCTATAAATACGAACGATATCTTCAAGGCTCACTTCTTCTGTATGATTTTTCAGCTTACTCTTGTTTGAAAAAAAGCTCTTTGAATACTCATTAATTTCCTCGACTGTTATATCAACCCTTACATCAATTAAGCTATTAAATACAGCCTCCAACTCTCCTAAATGGCTATACCCCATTATATTTAGCATTCTTTCTATCTTTGTTTGATTTTTAAAGGATTTTAAGTATTCTATAGTCAAAACGCCATTGGCAAGTCCATGGGGGAGTCCTTTAAAATAGGTCAGCGGATATCCCATTCCATGAGGCAGGGACGTTCCATTTTGCGCTATTTGAATCCCACCCATAACCGAGGCCATCATAACCTTATTTCTGAACTCCTGGGTTAGTTCTTTACTTATTAATTTTTCAAAGCAGTACTTAAATAACTCAAAACCTTTCTCTCCATATATATCTGACATAAAAGTACTGTTGGTGTTTAAGTATCCTTCAACTAAGTGGGTAAAAGCATCAATGGCAGTATTGACGGTGATATCATAGGGCAGGTTAAAAGTATATCTGCTATCTATGAATGCAACTCTGGGGAATATACTTTGGCCCAGATTTTTCTTTGTCTTTTCCTTAGTGGAAGTCACTATGCTGTATTGGGTAACTTCTGAACCTGTTCCTGAAGTTGTTGGCACAGCCACCATCGGTATGCTCTCCAGCTTTCCTGTTCTAAATATATTTTCCTTATTGATTTTAGGATTTTTTATAAATACGGCCATAGCCTTCGCTGCATCCATAGGCGAACCGCCGCCGATACCTATAACAAAATCCACATGATTCTTTTTTCCTATATCGCTTCCCTTTTCGATGGTTTCCAAAGATGGATTCTCCTCCACCTCATCAAAAAGAACATATTCTATTCCTGTTTTGGAAAGCGCTTTCTTAACATCATCGTATGAACCATTCTTTTTTGCAGAGCTTCTTCCTGTAACAATTAGAGCTTTGCTGCCTATTGCACTGAACACTTCTTTATTCTTTAAAATTACATCTTCACCAAAATGAATTTCGGTGGGCATTGAATACTTAAACTCCATAAAACTTGTTCTCTCCTTATTAACAACATAGTCAATTAAATTATAGACATTTTGTAAATTCCAGTCAAATAAAGGTCGAAAAGACAGAATTGATATCATTGAAACCGTCCGTTCGGGTAAACATATCAATTGATTCATAAAAATGACTCGTATGTTTACTGTAACGTTACCAATAATTGTTATACAATATGAAAAATTATTTTTTAGCAGTATTCTCCATTCATTGGCGACAAAATAAATCGAAGAATACCCTGCTAGCCGCTAACCTCTTTTTCTATTATGTTTTTGCTTTTATGTTTAGCTCTATATAAAAGCTGATCAACCTTTTTCAATAAGCCGGGCAATTCGTCACTTCCTACTTCAATGACACCACCACTAATCGTTATTGCTAAATCATTTTCCCATTCCAGCTTCAAAATCTTTTGGCGGATACGCTCCATCATGGCATATCCTTCTTCCCTGCTGGTGTCACGCAGAATAATCAAAAATTCATCGCCTCCATAACGCCCTACTATATCATTTTGCCTCAGGTTACCTATTATTGTTCTGACTATTCTCTTTAGGACGTAATCTCCGTATAAGTGGCCATATGTATCATTTATAGTTTTGAAGTTATCAATATCAACCATGGCTACAGTAAGCCTTTTCTGTTTTTTGTGCGACACCTGAATCTCTTCCCTTAAGCATAAAGTAATAAACCTTCTGTTAAAAGCACCTGTTAAATAATCCGTTATGGATAGTTCTTGAAGCTTTTGTTTTTCTTCATACAGCAGCCTATTCAGTTTTTCTTCTTTTTCCTTAGCCTTTATAAACTCAGCATTGCTTCTTTCAAGCAACCTGTTCTTAGCTTCTATCTCCTTATTCTTTTCCTTAAGGGTGGCCCGGTATTGCCTGGATTTTTGGAGTTCGTCCATATAGCTGTCTATAAGAACAGAAATTAATACTACAGCAGAAAACAAACAAATAAACCAAAAGATAAATCTATGTACCTAACTAACTCGGAGTCGTACCCCACTACCAAATCCGGCATCTGATACTCAATAACCATTAAAACACCAACAACTAAAGTGAAAAGAAAAAAGATTATCTTTCTCTGTGAACCAATAAGCAATAAGGCAATTATCCCAGCATTTATAATCAGATAATATGGAATGCCGGCGTAAGATCCTCCGGCAACAAACCACATGGTTGGAAAAAAAACAAAACTTAAGAATATTACAACTATCAATGACATTAACTCATAATTCCTGTTGATTTTGAAAGCTATATATAACCCTACAGTAATAACGCCACAAGCAAAGGTTGTTAATATGGCTACTGCTCCCAAACCCAGAAAATAATTCATTAAACTACAAGAAAATGACATACAAATGCCTACCAGAAAAACCACATTAAATACCCGGTGCTTTAAAGCAATATCTTTTTCATTCTTCATTTCAAGTCCTCCATTAGCTGGCAGTGGTAACATTGATCTTACAATCATTAAGCACATATCAAGCCTTACACGCGAATATTCTCCATAACCCAAAACCGTGATTCTTTAAATAAGTAATTGAATTGTATTAATCTATGAAACCAGAGGACCGAGTGCCACAGTTCTTCTAGGTAAGGCGTTTGGTGAAATGATTGCTGTGCTTGCACTGCCACAAAATATCGCAAAAGCTTTGTACTACAAACGGCGTGGAAAGACTGGCATTGGATCTATACCCTGCCCGGAGACATGTTTCATTTTGCAGCAACTTGTTTAGCCGTTAAGTAATCGAACACCTCGCAATATTAATTTCCAGTTTTTATTATATGCCAGGAAACAAATAAATTCAACATGCTTACCCATCATTTTCAGATTAGAGTAAAGCCTTTCATTTTTTGCCGATAACTACCATCGGTATGTTCTCATGTACACATTTTGGCACTTAGTTCGAGTAGCCAAGTTAAATCCATAAATCAAGTAAAACAGATGGGTTCCATTGAAATATCGCTTAACTTCTTCTATAATAAATATACAAAATTTACATTCTGGAGGTCCTAAAAATGGCTTGCGATTCAAACGTAAGTTGTACCTGTACATATCCTTGCTCACGACACGGAAAATGCTGTGAATGTGTTGCCTATCATCGTAAAAGTGGAGAGGTGCCGGGATGCTTCTTTTCCAAAGCCGGTGAAAAAACGTATGACAGGTCAATTAAAAACCTCTATTTCGATTATAAAAAGAACGGTTGACTATACGGTATGTGTTTACCTTTTGAGCCAATAAGGACACGTCAATCGGACGGAATAACTAAAAAATATACCCTTGATTTGTTCCCATGAACGCATATCGAGGGTATAAGTGTATTTTCCAGATAGCAACTCTCACACTCTACATAGCTCGAATTGATGGAATTGAGGTACTAAACACACCAGTTTAATGATAGTCTGGATCAAGCGTTCTAACTATTTCATCAATTCTTTCTTTAACATCTAAAAGGTATTCATCCTTGCTTAAAACGATTCTTGTACCGTATGTATCCTGTTGCAACGATTTAATTAAATTATCCCAGCCACCGATAAAAATGCCTATAAATTCTTCTCTGTTTCCTCTTTGTATGTATCTTTTCTTATACTCTTCTTTCCCATTGATCTCAGGAAAGCATAATATATATGGTATGTGCTTATCTTTTAGCATTGCAAGGACGCGATTGTCGGATGGAATAACAAGATATTTGTATTTTTCTATATTTCTCAATATCGCATTTAAATAATTAGCTGGATATTCCGGATTCAGTTCAAGACTATAGTCGGCTTTTATTTTTTCATTTTCCGTTCTGCCGTCGTATGTTGCAGTTAAAAAGTACTTATAAGACATGCAGACAAAATCCTTTGCACCCTCAACGTGATTGCAGAAGTAAGTTTTACCCGTTCCAGCGAAAGCTGCAATGATCATTGTTATTTTACCCTCGTTGTTTCATACCAGATTTTATTGCAACAGATAAACTAAGCATTCTTTTAAAATCTTGATATGATCCACAGGCGACAATTCTTGCTACAACCTTAATTAACCAATCGTAAGTGACCCACCTGCAATTTAAAATCTTAGCAACAGAACGAGCCATCTTTCGATGCAACATTGAGCCTTTTGGCATACATATTTTTACAGCAGCCAAAGCAAGAGCATCTTCAACTATTTCCTCTTTATCCTTTAGTTTAAAAGATCCAGTACAGGCATTACCTCTGTCCCCAAAGTCTGACCAGGCAATGCTTTCTGGATAAATCGAAAGTAAGTCAACCGCTTCTTTAACTTCGCTTAATTCCCTCATCAACTATTCCTCCAATATTCCCTTTATTTTAATTATCTTTTCTGTATCTTTCTCTGATGTACTTTCCAGTAACTCTGCAACTTTCCTGATAAGTGACACACCATCAACATTAATTTTCTCAATTTCTAAGTGGGTGCTCTTATCTTTACTAATACTCTTATTCTTGAGTTTCCTTCTTGCAGCAATTATACAAAGCCTCGTCATATAGCTAATTCTCGGTCGCGAAAGATTTAGCTGTTCATTTATACTATTTCGGACCTTATAAAAATCTTCTTCTTCGATGCTAAATGTCCTTATAATAGAGTAATCGTCTGGACTAATTTCAATATCTTTGTCTTCTTTGAATTTTGTTTTTGCTACTTCAGACCAGTTAGGGATATTTGCAGCTGCATCTTTAAAAACGTAATATAACGCTTCACTTTGCCCTTTTTCGATTCTTGGGTCGTTATTGATAATTTCATTTAATCCAATCACATCCTCTCTCGTCAATCTAATTGATTTGCTTAACATAATATCTACCCCTTTGATTGTAATGATATTATTGTAATGTAATTATTGTAATGTATCGTAAGAGGATTGTCAATAGTAAAATGTAATTTTGTTATTTGTTTGTAACATTTTTATATATAATATTCTATATAATATTCCCCAAAGATAAACAGCCTGTTCAACAACCGGATTAAACGAAGCAATGGAAAAGACCGGGCTTTACTAAAAAGCTATGTCAGAAAATCAAAAACAACGGCATCCTATTCTTAAATCTTGCAGAGTGTAGGGTTGGATGCTACATAAACTGAATAATACAGGGTTTAACCGGCCTTTCATACTAAAGTATGAGGGGCCTTTTTCTGCAAATTCATACTTTCGAAGGATGCTTTTCAGAGACTTTTTCCGTACAATTTGTACAGGAAGAGGTGTGGTGCAAATAAAACTAATTCGCAAACGGCGCAATGGATATCCATATTGTTCGCAGCCGCACAAAAGTTGTTTCATGAAACCGGTGTAACTGTAGACATCACCGGATGGTAACAACTGCGGGCAGCGTATCGGGGTGCAGCAGCCCATGCAAAGCATGCCGCAGAACATACCGCAGAGCATACCGGGAAACATATCGCAAGGCATACCACAGAGCATGTCGCAGAATATGCCGATTATGCAACCGGCGCAGGAAACACCAAAACCGGTCAGGAAAAAGGCAAAAAGGCCAGTCATCTATGCATTTGTTGCAGTTCTCACAGCCCTTGCAGTAACTGTAACCGCAATTACTCAGCCATGGAAATATATAGGCGGAAATGGTAAGGATGAAATAAAGCTGATCGAAGTATCAGGCACAAAGGAAGTTAATCAGACCTTTGACTTTGGGCTGAAAATCCACAGACTACTGATAATGTACCAGGGAATAGCAGCAAGTCGGATACGAATAATAATGCCAAAGATTTGCCAAATCTGGCTGTCTATGCAACCATACTGGATATTATAGGAGAATGGGAAGGTACCGCTACCCTCACTTCTTTCACAGGTTATGAAGAAAATCGGGCTTTCTTTATGGATAAAGGTGCTCCCGATTATTTTATTGAACAGTTTGACAACATGAAGGGCAAGGAATCTCCAATATTTCTGGAGATTGATGAGGATTACGGATGGGAAGTTACCGTTGATGTCGATCCTATGGGTGAGCTGTCTATTTCAGATCTGGATTTCGGCTACGATGAAAACGATGTTGAGATAGACGGAAAAATGAAGCTCGAAAAGGGCCGTTTCCAGCTTGCAAATTCTGAAAGAGATAGAGACATAGGTTCGGCTGCTTTTAACTTCAGCGGTTCCGTATTGACAATTGATGAGGGCAACTACGCCCTCAAAGGTTCACTTACTTTATCAATGGAATTTGACGCTGGAACATTTCCTTTTGAAATGGTGTTTGATTATGATATGCTCCGGAGTATGAATACGGAAGAATAGTAAAAATATATTATTGGAAAGATTCTAAAGGGGGATTATCAATGGGGAAATTCTGTGTAAACTGTGGAGCAGAGTTAAATGATAAAGCCGCATTCTGCGTGAACTGCGGCAGTGCTGTGACAAATCAAGGCCACAGCAGCGGCTCTTTAACAGGCAATAGTATGCCGGGATTAATCGGCTTTTCCGGGCGTATAAACGACCCGGAGGTCATAAAGGAGATTGAGAACAGAAATAAAAAAGGACGCGGCTGCATATTCATCGGTATTCTGCTGCCATTAATCATATTTCTGATCATCAGCTTTGCTTCTGATGAGGTAGGAACAGCGGATGCCCTTGTTTTCGGGGGCGGATTATCCGTTTTATTTTTGCTGATTTACTTATTTGGCGAATATCTTACCAATGTAAAGCACACCTGGGATGGCATTGTAACGGATAAGGAGACTAAAAACAAGACCAGGCGTTATCGCGATGGCGAAATTAAGCATTATGTCGAATACACCGTCAGCTTTCGTACCGACAGCGGAAAGAAGCATTACAGTGTAGGCCGTTCCATCGGTGACCCTGAGTGCAGACTTTATTATGATTATCTGAATGTAGGTGACCGTGTCCGGTATCATCCTCAGCTGTCGTTCAAATATGAAAAGTATGACAAGTCACATGACAGAGCAATTCCCTGTATGTTCTGCAAAACGATGAACGATATACGTGACGACCGATGCAAAGCCTGTAAAAGCCTGCTGTTCAAATGATACTCATAATAAATCATATGTAACGGTAAATGTTTAGTTAAAGGTAGGATAGCATAAGTTGAAATGCTATTCTGTGAAAATGAAATTTTTCCTTTGCGGGAACAAGTCCATAAAGGCTGTATTGTTATATATCATTTGTTAATATCTTGACGATTAGAATACTGTGGATTATAATATTCGTATTATGAACACGTTCATAAAAAAGAAAGGAATCATATGCCTAAGCTGATTGAAAATGCAAAAGAACTAATTCTAGAAACATCCAAAAAGCTTTTATTCGAGGTGGGATATGAAGGGTTCAAAATTCGGGAAGTGGCAAGTCGTTGCGGCATTGCTACCGGAACCATATTTAACTATTTTGCTAGTAAAGAGATGTTAATAGCCTCAATAATAGCCAAGGATTGGATCAATTATCTTGATGATATAAAGAGAGAGTGCGATTTGGCGTCCGATATTGCATCAGGAGTCACTGGTATCTATAAAGGTATTGAGGCATTTTCAAAAAAGTACGAGTCTATCTGGATGGGGTATTCGGGAGATATTATTGGCAGATTTGGAAAACACCATTTGACCTTACGTGGCCAGATTGCTGATATATTGAGTAAGATGCTTTTGCACTTTGAAAAAAAGCTTGACAAATCAGTCGTTAATATTTTAGCTGAAACCGTTTTGGCAAGTGCCGTTCAAAAGGATATTGGTTTGACAGATTTACTTCGGTTTACGGCTATGCTAATTCCGAACATAGAAGACAAATGATCGAATAGAGATACATCCCCCACCTGGAAGATATAAAGGAAGGTATAGATTATGAGTAGTTTTAAGGATTTGCGTATTGTAGACAACTTTTATCAGACTTCAGCTTTTTTCCCGATGCCGACGGTGCTTGTAGGAACGCTTGCGGAAGATGGCTCAACAAGCCTTGGCCCCTACTCGCTGGTGCAGCCATACTATGTAGCAGGCAAGGATTATTATGCGATGCT